>JAJFUN010000004.1 GCA_021372375.1 Pelosinus sp.
CTAGTTTTTTCGGCAAAACCCAGCAGCTATCACTTTTTAAGGAGGAAGATATGCCAATATGCCTACCCAGTCAGAGTTAATTTACCGCTATGACGGCAGCTTTGACGGCCTGCTTTGCTGCGTTTTTGAAAGTTATGACAAAAATGAGCTTCCGCTGGATATTATTATGCTAAATGCAGCAACCCCTATGCTCTTTTCTATAAAAGAAATACCCACAGATTCAGCCAAAGCCAACCGTGTTCTCTCTTCCATTCCACCAAAAATGGGCAGCGCGGCGCTTGACTTTATCCGCCACGCCTTTTTAACCTGCCTTTGCCAAAAAGAACTTTACATTCTATTATTTTTACGGCTAGGCTACCGCTACGGTCCGCCGGTTATGAACATGCTAACAGATAATGTAGTCCATACGCTTAACAAGGCAGTCAAACATTTAGACCGAGAAAGTCATTTATTGAAAGGTTTTCTCAGATTTTCTATTTTCAATAACGTCCTGGTGGGTGAAATAGAACCTAAAAATTACGTATTGCCGTTAATGACCGAACATTTTTGTCAGCGATTTCCCGAAGAACGCTTTTTAATCTATGACAAAACGCATAGCATGGGACTTGTCTATCAGCCCTACAGTTATGCTGTCATTCCTATTGGCAAGCTGGATCTGCCTGACGCCAATGAGGAAGAACAAGCCTTTCGCAAACTTTGGCAATTGTTTTATGATACCATTGAGATTAAAGAACGACACAATCCAAAATGCCGCATGAATCTTATGCCAAAACGTTACTGGAAATACATGACGGAGTTCAGCCGTGGACAAGTACATAGTCCGCCTAACCTGCCAGCTGAAATACCTGCGCTTAAAGCAAAACCTCCTGCAAAGAAATAGCTTTGCAGGAGGTTTTGCTATTTTATTAAATTGTAACCTACCCAGAAGCACTATACACTTCAAGTTCCTGTAAAAATTCCGGGAGTTTCTCTAATAGCTCTGCCAATTCTTCTTCACTCATGGCTAAATCTTCGTTTGAGTCTATGATGAACCACCCCCCCATCATAAAAATAAAAACTGCCTGGCAATCGATATAAAATTACCGATGCAACCAGACAATCTTAGATAAAGCTTATCGTTAGACCCACGGCTTTGCGTCCTTACCTTTCGATAAGTTTGCTAACCCTAACCATATTCATAAACTGATTTTGAAATTCATGGATTTGTATTCCACAATACGCTTTGAAATTCCTGCTAAATATTTCTTATATTAGATATTTTCTCTTGCAAAGCAGCGTTTACGCTTGCGACTACTTCTCCCCAATCCCCCATACTTTGCTGACGAAAGAGCTTTATATTCTTATACCAAGGCGTATCTTCCCGTACTAATTGCCAGCGCCAATCTGGATCGTATGATAGCATCACCCAGGTCTCTTTCCCCATTGTCCCAGCCAAATGCGCCACCGAAGTATCTACAGTTATAACTAAATCAAGAGCGCTAATAAGTGCAGCCGTTTCCAAATAATCAACAAGTTCATTAGAAACATCCATAATCGGATAGTTTATATTTAATATATCCTGCGCTCTGTCTCCTACTTGCAAACTAACCCAGGTTACCGGTAAAGCAGCAAATAAATCAGCAAAAACAGCAAAAGGTATGGAGCGTTTTTTGTCATTGTCATGTTTTGGATGACCTGCCCACACAATGCCTACACGATAACGCCTGCCGGCATCAATTTTGTTAAGTGCCTGCTGCCATTTTGCTATAGACTCATGTCCAGCCAGAGAATATCTTCGCGGCAGGGGAACTGTTTCATTGGTGGTATTAAATATCAGCGGTAAACTAAGTAAAGAGCAGGCAAAGTCAAAACTGCCTGGGGGAATACTTTTACCGCTATACACGGTCAGTTCAGGATAAGTATTCTTTATTAATGCCTCTAATGGTTTTTGTACCCATAAAACAATATTCTTGGTCAGCGCTAAAACTTTTTCTACATAACGTACAAATTGAATGGTATCACCAAAACCATATTCCCAAAACAGCAAAATAGCAGCACCCGATAGATCTTCTCCCTGCCAATAGGGAATGGGCATTGCCTGATAACCATACTTTTTTCGCCGTGTCCTTTCATATGATGGCCAGCCTCTTTCTAACCGGCCGGTAAGTAAATATAAAAGAGCCAGTGACAATTCCGCCTCCAGATAGCCTGGACGAATTACTAAGGCCTGCTCTAAATACTTTTCCGCCAGGTCTAGTTTTTTCGCGGTGCGCAAAAGTGTCCCCAGATTATAAAGGGCCTCGCCATAATCTAACTTTAAGGCAATTGCCTTACGAAAAGACTGTTCGGCTTCTGCTAACTGGTTTTTCTCTTCCAGCACAATGCCTAGGTCATTGTATATTTCCGGCAGCGTGTCATCAATTTCAATAGCCTGTAGTAAACATTCTTCGGCTTTATCTAGAAAACCCAGATCAGATAACACCAACCCCAGATTAGTAAACGCATACGCATCTTCCGGCGTCAGTTCAATGGCCCTGCGAAAACAAGCCTCAGCTTCATATAACTGACCTGTATTTCTGAGCACCAAGCCTAAGTTATTATAAGCCTTGGCATATTCAGGATTGAGCTGGATGGCTTTACAATAAGCCAGGGCTGCACTGTCAAAATCCCCCTGCTTTGCCATTTCATTTCCCATTTCCATGTATATTACAGCTGACATGTGCTGATTCCCCCTAAATAGAGTTAACACACAACTACAAAATTAAGTATGATGCTACAATATCGCGCGTCATCAAAAATGTCAAGGTAATATTGGTTTATAAAAAAAGCGGCTTACATTCCAGGCTCTGGAATATAAGCCGCTTTACTACTTCTTAATTAAAACTCAATTTTTCCTTCAATATAGCTGCGCAGTTCATTAATCGGCATACGAACCTGCTCCATAGTATCCCTGTCTCTGACCGTAACTTGTCCATCTGTCTCGGATTCAAAGTCATACGTAATACAAAGTGGTGTCCCGATTTCATCATGACGGCGATACCGTTTGCCAATTGAACCGGCTTCATCATAATCCACCACAAAATACTTGGAGAGCTCGGCAAATACCTTTTGCGCACTTTCAGACAACTTTTTGGAGAGCGGGAAAATAGCCGCTTTATATGGAGCTAAGGCCGGATGAAAATGAAGTACGGTACGCACATCATCCTTTTCCAGCTGCTGTTCTTCATACGCATCAATTAAGAAAGCCAAGGTTACGCGGTCTGCCCCCAAAGACGGTTCAATACAATACGGTACATATTTTTCATTGGCCTCGGGATCCATATAAGTAAAGTCCTCACCAGAATGCTGCATATGCTGTTTAAGATCAAAATCTGTCCGATCAGCTATCCCCCACAATTCGCCCCAGCCAAACGGGAATTTATATTCGATATCAGTTGTAGCATTACTATAGTGTGAAAGTTCCTCAGAGGAATGATCTCTGAGTTTTAAGTTTTCTTCTTTAAGACCAAGCGTCTTTAGCCAATCGCGGGCAAAACCACGCCAGTATTCAAACCATTTTAAATCGTCACCAGGTTTGCAGAAAAATTCCAGTTCCATTTGTTCAAACTCACGCGTACGGAAGGTAAAATTGCCTGGAGTAATTTCATTACGAAAGCTTTTGCCGATCTGCCCAATACCAAACGGCAGTTTTTTCCGCATAGTACGCTGAATATTTTTAAAGTTGACAAAAATACCTTGCGCTGTTTCCGGCCGCAGGAAAATCTCATTGAGGCTTGATTCAGTAACCCCCTGGAAGGTTTTGAACATCAAATTAAACTGCCGAATATCGGTAAAATCATGGCTGCCGCAGTCTGGACAAGTTATTTTATATTCACTAATCAAGTTCATTAGTTGATTAAATTTAAGACCGTTAATATCTTTTTCTATGCCCTTCTGCGCAAAAAAGTTTTCAATAAGCTTATCAGCGCGATGACGAGCCTTACACTCCTTGCAGTCTAACAGCGGGTCATTAAAGTTGCCTACATGACCGGAAGCTACCCAAGTCTTAGGATTCATGAGAATAGCAGTATCACAGCCTACATTGTACGGTGATTGCTGAATAAACTTTTTCCACCAAGCTCTTTTCACATTATTCTTAAGTTCTACCCCCAGCGGACCATAATCCCAGGTATTAGCGAGACCTCCGTATATATCTGAACCTGGAAAAACAAACCCTCTGTGTTTTGCTAAAGCAACAACTTTATCCATTGTTACACTCATACTTTTAACACTCCTTCAATATTTTTAAATTTACCGTTAGCGGGCTTTTTAAAAAAATAAACAGCTCTCGCCTACGGATTATCCATCCGTAGGGACGAGAGCTGCCTGCACCCGCGGTTCCACCCTACTTGACGCAAAACATGCGTCCCCTTAAAACCTCAAGCTCCAGTCTGCCTTTTCCCTAACTTCTGTTTCGGGCTTACACCATCCCCGAATCGCTGAAAACAGATCCTATTAAGTACTATTTGACTTTCATCGCTATATGTAGCCATATATAAGGATATAAAAAATACAAAAAAAAATCAAGAGGCAAGAAAATTTATTTATAAACGCAATTTTACAAGTATAATGAAGTGTAGTAATATATCAATTGCAGCAACAAATTATGTTTAGATTAAGGAGGACTACAATTGAAATTATTACGCATTATATTTATAATAATGCTATTTAGTACGCTAACGGCAATAGGCTATGCACAAGACGGAAAAATACAACTCCAATGGAGTAATGCTGAAGATGCGGTGATGTACGAATTTGAAGTCGCAAGTGTCTCCCTTAGCAAAAATCAACCCGCCCCGCAAAAGAAAACTATTTATCGCACCACTGAGGTATATACCCCTGGCCTGGAACTAGATTTAAACGTATTAGGAGGAAAGAATCTACGCAAGCTTTATTACCGCGTACGACCGCTTGATCTTGATAAAAATCCACTTGGCCCATATACTGCCTCAGTTTCCTTAGCTAAAGGCCTATTAAATCCACAAAAACCTGCTATAACGCCCTATCCTAGCCACCGTCCCACACCTTTGTATCCGGTTTATGCCTGGATTCCTGTATTAAATGCAGCACGCTACGATATAGAAGTAACAAATAAAATGCCAGAAAATCCTAATGGAAATACCGGCTCGGTGTATCGCATCAATACTTATTCGATAAATGAAGGGTTCGACTGCTATGAGACCCAGCCGTATAGCAAACCAGGTACCTATTATTGGCGAGTCATCGCTATTGATGAAGCCGGTCAGCCAATGGGCAACTATTCTGATGCTACTATGTTCAAAATCCCAAATTCTCCTGCTAGATGGGCTTCTTTTGGTGATAGTATTACCCATGGCGGCGGCGCTATTTCTAACCCGCCGACTGATGAGCGCTTTGATTATACCTCGTATTTACCCTTTCCGGTAAAAAATATTGGCAAAAGCGGTGATACAGCAGCAGCATTAGCAGCTCGATTTGACGCGGATGTCCTGCCTTTTTCACCACAATATCTCATTATTCTTGGCGGTAGCAACAGTATTCGCGGCGGTACAAGCGGCGAAGCTGTCATTGCTTCCTTAGAAACAATTAAACAAAAATGCATTGCGAGTGGAATTACCCCCATTTTTTTAACATTACCGCCATTAAACCCGGAGCGTATCCAGCGCGTATTCAATCAGCCAACCGCAGAGGACTGGTCAGAAGAAATGGCTAAAGTCAACGCATATATAAAAACACAGCCCTACTTTGTAGATATTTATTCTCGGCTGGTAAATGGTCAGGGAATTCTTCCTGTTAAATATTCACAAGACGGACTTCATCCTGACATCTCCGGCAAAAAGATAATGGGGCAAACAGTTCGAGACTATGTCACTAAACTGAATTTAAAATAACCAATTCTACATTAATGAAGGCGTATTTATATATCTAAAATACTCATTTAAGGCTTTGTCCAATAATTGGCTGGCCTGAATTACTGATTTATCCAATAAATTATTATTTACTTGCGCTGATTGTTCATGCATATTTTTTCGTAAATATTCAATTTTTAACAAAATAGTCTCTACATCCATAAAATAGCCCTTCTTGTTTTACATTTATAGTATTTTTTTAAGTCGCCTTCCAATAATACCAAATATACCTATTTATTTCAATATATATTCGTCAAAAAATTTAATGAAATTATTTGTTTCATCAGCTTATTATTCCACAATACCTTCTAACTAATACATGGGCCCCACTAAATTTTAGTGGGGCTTAATTATTTGATTGAATAAATAATCACCATATTCTTGGCTACTATCATCCATCAACGCTCGAACTTTGGCACACTTTCTTTTTTATTTCATAATTTATCCCTGTATTATTTAATTAATTTTAGGAGAATCTATATTCAGTCACCAAAAATCTATTTAAAAATGAGGTGTTAAGCATGGAACCGGAAAAAAATAAAGATAAAAACAAAGGCACTAAGCCAAATAGCCGCCCTGATCAACAAGCAGAAGGCACTGACATTGAACAAATCAGCAATGTAATTAGCAGCTTACCCTAATACATGAAGGGGCTGTTCGCATTAGTAATATTGCTAATGCGAACAGCCCCTTTTAACTGTATCCCATCTAAAAGAACTCCCTCCGGCGCTTTGCACCACCTCTCTCAGGGATGAAAGCTTTTAATTTTAGTCTCCCTCTTCGAGGGGGATGTCGCGTTTAGCGACAGGAGGAGGCTTTGAAAGGCATAGTGTAACAGCTCTTTTTTCCCCCTTTATTTTCCTTATATAATTAAATAATTTTATACATACTCCGCTAAAAGCATGGAAGAATATGACCTGTAGAGGAGGGAAAAACATGGCCGATCCTTATGCGCGAAATATGTTTGGACAATTTAATCCCTATTTTGCCAAACGACAAATTACCGGTAGTTTAGCAGTAGTACTTGACGGCACTTTCGATGAGCGTGGTTTAATACTAATTTCCCCCTCGTCACGCGCCGTCAAAGCATCTGAAATTCACGAACTTATTCTCACCAATGAAAAAACAGGCCCGGGGCAAAGCGTAAATCACATCGCTTATGTTGGCTTTGCGGAAATAACTCAGGGCGGCGTGATTGTTGTGGGAGATCCGGTACGCATAGAAGGCGCCGTTATCGGTACAATTGCCGGTTTTGATGAAACGCATATGCCAAACCATCTTAATATAGTTTTGGCTGGCACTAGGCAAACCGGCCGTGAACTAAATCTTACTGTGGAAACACCTATTACAATTGGATGATAAGGAGGAATTGTTTTGAGTTTTGAGACAAAAGTAAAAGAGATGGGTTTAACCATCCCTGCAGTGGCTAAACCGGTAGCTGCGTACGTTCCTGCTATTCGGGTTGGCGATTATGTGTACACTTCTGGTCAAATTCCCTTTGTCGAAGGCAAACTTGCCTATGCCGGCAAACTAGGCAGCGACATTCAGCTCGAACAAGGCTATGAAGCAGCCAAAGTTTGTGCACTCAATTGCCTGGCGGCCGTAAAAAGTGTAATTGGCAGTCTTGACAATATTGAGCAAATCGTAAAAGTGGTTGGCTTTGTCAACAGCGCTGCCGGCTTTGTTGACCAGCCAAAAGTAGTAAACGGCGCATCCGAATTGGTTGGCAATATCTTTGGCAAACAAGGCGAGCACTCTCGCTCGGCTGTAGGCGTATCTGAACTGCCAATTAATGCTGCTGTCGAAGTAGAAATGATTATCAAAGTAAAATCCTAATTGACAATAAATTTAAAATAACTGGAGGAATTTCATTATGGCGTTTAAATATAAATTTCAAATGTACAAGCATCTGCAAGCTAATATTCCAAACATCTATGCCGATGCCAGAAAAGCTGCGGAAGAGCTCAATATTCCGGCAGATATCAAGGGCAAATTCGGTATGACTGGCGGCATTTCAGGCTGTCCGGCACCGCTACGCGATGACATTATGCATGCCGGTGAAGAAGCAGGCCGAAAAGTAATTCCGCTGGCTATTATGGTTGATGAAATTCGTGAATTAGTTAAAGATATTTACGGTGATTGCTATGACGCAGCGCCGACAAGTACCTGCGAAGCTGGTTTATGGGTAGCCTTTGATTCCTTATTTACCCCTCCCGCTTTAGGCCGTGGTGACAACTACCGTGCCCGCTATTTTGCGCCGCTTGAAAAACACTTTCATCATCAAGGCGGCTATGGACGCCCTTTCCCCGGACGCTATAAAGACATTATTGCCGATCGTGGCACAACCCCTGGTGAACTCGGGTTTTACGGCAAACGCCAAAACAATTTAGACACAGTAATTGTTCCGCTGGCTGGCGCCAATTACGACGTTCATGGCATTAAATATCATCCTTGTCCCCTGCTCACCAAAGTTGATCCAAAACAAGTTTATGAAGATATGAAAAAGTTTGCGCAAATTCATGCCAGCATGTTTACCGGTATCACTTCACTAGGCTATGAGACCCCAGGTTATGGCTATGGAGAAAAGGACTCAGACGGCACACCAGTACTGCAAAAAATGTATGCTAAACTTGCTAAAGAATATGGCGTGCCCTATATTATTGATAATGCCTGGGGCGTACCTGGTATCGGCCACGATATTCGTAAATCCGGTGCTGACGCTATTATCTATAGCATGGACAAAGCCAGCGGCTGCGCTACAAGCGGGCTGATTATCGGTAAAGAAGATATCATGGTACCAATTCGCCGAGCCATGGGGCTGCATGGAGATAGATGGGGCACAGGTTCCTCTTATGGTAAAGCAGCTTATGTAACATTTGACCCCGGCAAGGAAGCTCTCGCAACACAAATTCAAGCTTTGAAAGTGTTGCGTGACAATCCTGAAGTATATACCAAATCAGTAGATGATCTCTATGATGTCGTTAAAGAGGAATTCGCCAATATTCATCCTAAACTGAAATCCGGCCTCCTCATCAACAAATCCTACAATTCCCGGGCAGTTGAAATCAACTATGAAGGCACTTGGGCCAATGGTGAAATGGGATTACCAATCTTCTCTATTGAAGATATGTATTCCGGCACTAACATCATGCAGTCAGGTATGGCACAAATGGGCGTAATTCCGACTGTTGCTTATGACGGTAACATCTATATTTCACCAGACCTTGCTACTACTGATAGCAAAGGCAATCTCTTAAAAGATGTTATGCGCTATGGTGTAAAAGCGCAAATTAAACTGATGGAAATTGTAGCTAAATACGCAGGGATTCTCTAATCCCTGCCCCTTTTCAAATAAATAACAAGGAGATTTATCATGACAAAAAAAGTTGTTGTTGTTGGCGGTGGCTGGGCCGGTTCGGCTGCTGCTCTTGCAGCTAAAAAAGCTGGCTGCGAAGTTGAGCTTTTTGAACGTTGTGATATGCTGCTGGGCACTGGACTGGTTGGCGGCATTATGCGAAATAATGGCCGCTTTACCGTTACTGAAGAAATGATTGCCATGGGCGGTGGTGAACTGTTTCAAATTGCTGATGCTAATTCCCGTCATAAAAACATTGAATTCCCTGGACACAAGCACGCCAATTTATATGATGTATCCACAATTGAACCAGCTGTTCGCAAGGCGCTTTTAGATGCCGGCATAAAAGTTCATCTTAAAGCGCGCGTTAAAGATATTACGACAGACGGCGAAAAAATAACCAAAGTAATTGCCGATATTTTTCATGAAGAGCAAACAATTGAAGCAGACGGTGATGCATTTGTCGATGTTTCCGGTACAGCAGGACCGCAAGGCAACTGCACAAAATATGGAAATGGATGTGCAATGTGTGTTTACCGCTGCCCAACCTTTGGTCCGCGCATGAGCATTGCGGCCAAAGCCGGTATTAAAGAAATGATGGGGGAAAAAGCTGACGGCAGTTTAGGCGCAATGAGCGGTTCATGTAAATTGCACAAAGAATCTCTATCGCCTGAGATTAGAGAAAGGCTGGAAACAACTGGCGTTTGTATAATTCCCGTTCCAGCCAATTTGCAAAAAAGCCTTTCTTCGCTTGGCCAAAAAGCTTGCCAGCAATATGCTCTCAAGGAATTTGCCGAAAATATCATTTTACTCGATACCGGCCATGCGAAATTAATGACAGCCTATTATCCGCTTGATATACTGCGTCAAATTCCCGGCTGCGAAAATGCTCGATTTGAAGATCCATATGCCGGCGGCATTGGCAATTCTATGCGTTATTTAGGCATGCTGCCGCGCGATAATACTCTAAAAGTAGAAGGTCTTGAAAATGTCTTTTGCGGCGGCGAAAAGGCGGGCTTGTTAGTAGGACATACCGAAGCCATTATAACAGGAACACTAGCCGGTCATAATGCGGCAAGATATGTACTTGGCCAAAAGACTATTGAAATTCCCCGCAGCCTAGCCTGCGGCGAAGGGATCGCGCATGTAAAAGAAAAGATGCAGACTGACGAAGGTCGCACTAAAAAGTATACTTTTTCAGGCTCTGTATTATTTGAGCATGTAAAAAGCAAAAACATGTACACTACTGACATTGAAAAAATCAAACAAAATGTGCAAACAGCTAATATGACTGACATTTTCGCTAAACCAGTAGGATAATGTCCCAAGGTGCCGGGCAGTACTCGGCACCTTCTTAAATAAAACGCTATGCGTTTTTAAAACAATAAGAAAGTAAGTAACGTTTCGACTATTTACAGAAAATCAAGCTATAGATCAGTAACCCGAAATGTTATACTTTCTTATATTGTTAAAAATATAGTTTCATTCCCTTAGCTAGGGAGCTGATAAAATTGCTTGAGGTAGTAATTGGTATTGCCGGCACCGCAAAAAATACAGGAAAAACGACAACAACCGCAGCCATTCTCGATGAGTTAAGGCATCGTGGTATCCCTATTTTATTAACAAGTATCGGCTATGATGGCGAAAACTTAGACAATATTACCGGACTTCCCAAACCAAGATTAAAAGTTACTTCCGGCGACATTATTGCTACTGCCGAAAAATGTGTAGCAACAACCACTGCTAAACTAAAAATTCTGGATAAAACAGATATTAATACCCCTTTGGGAAAAGTATTGATTACACAAGTACTTTCGCCAGGACTCATTGTTACAGCAGGTCCCAACAAAAGCACCGATGTACGCTTGCTGCGGGACTTAATGCATAAAAATGGTCCTGGCGTAACCATTTTTGATGGCGCACTCAGCCGAATCGCACCCATGGCCGAAACAGACGGCATCATTTTAGCTACAGGAGCTGCGCGTAATACCAATATTCCGACTTTATCAATAGAAACAGAAATACTATGGCGAATATGTAGTATCCCTTATACAGAAGAGCGGTCAAAATTAACTGAAAAGTCAATAGATTGCGTCACTTTATTTGATTCTAATTTTGCAAAAATAGCTAGCAGCCGCCATTCATCACTTTTAACTGTGCAAGAAACAAAGGAGCTGTTCCAGAATTTCAATGACAGCGAGGGTCATTTGGTTATTCCGGGAATCACTACCGAAAACGCACTGCAAACGCTTTACCAGTTATTTATTAATAGTAAGCAGCGGCTTTTTTTAAACTTTGGCGATCCTATCAAACTGCTTACGGCCAGCAATCTGGCATCATTTTACCGGCAATTAGAGGATCTTAGTACAGCCGGCATTTTTATCGGAGTCCTTCGCCGGGTACCCCTACTTGCTGTAACAGTAAATCCTTTTTATCCAGAATACCGCTTTGAATCCAAAACTTATGTGCCAAACTATATTGATTTCCGTAATCTTGAAATTTCAGTAAAACGTAAAATTGCAGTTCCTGTATATAATGTCGAAAGACACGGAGCCTCAAAATTGGTTGATATTATTTTAGCGCATGCCTATCGGTTTGAAGCTCCTGGTACAATATATTTTGATTAATGAGGTGATTAGACAGTATGATCAATCCACAACACCAAATTATGGATGCTCTTGATGTAGAAACATTCTTTGTTTGCGATAACGAGCAACAAGGGCGCAATCTCATGATTGACATGCTAAAAAGCTGGGGTTTTACAGATGTAGATATTGTATTTGCGCAGCATGTCGGTCCCGGTACCCGAATTCGCGGCCGCGCCTACGCATACCGGCCAGCCGATAAATATGCCTGGCTGCTAAGAGAAGCGGCAAAGGAGGCTGAATGATGAAAAAGGTAGTGGTTTTAGCGCCCATCGACCCAGTACATGATATTGGTCTCAAAATGATTGGCCGAGGTTTAGTAGAAGCGGGTCATGAAATTTTACTTTTGCAGCCTGATCTAAAACCGGATGAAATTATTGAAATGATTTTTAGCAGAGAAAAAGTTGATATTCTCCTATTAAGCCGCACACTTGGTTACGGCGTTGGTGAATTATTAGCTCGTTTTATTGATTTAACCGATGCGGCAGGCCTTCGGAGCAAAATTAAAATTGGCATTGGCGGCATGGCCATCCGCCCCGAACTAGCTGCCGAACTAGGCTTTGATGCCGGGTTTGGTCCTGGTACAACAGTAGAAGAAGTTATTTGTTTCGTCGAAGGACGTGAATACCGCCCTGACCCCTTTCGCAGCAAAAAAAGCAAGATAGATATGACAGCAAACTATGACTACCAATACCTTAATAGTTCAATTGGCGAAAAGCTTGGCCGCATTTCAGAAATGATTATCGATTGGGCCAAAAATAAGACTTCGCCTGGCGTAAAACGCGGCATACTCAGAGATGAGCTTTGGGACGTAGAGCGCTGGCGCCAGCGCCTGGGTAATGGTGACTTATATAATTATTATCCCGAGCTTTGCAGCGAAATTCCGCAAAAGTATTATGCCAGTGGTGAGCTGCACCCTCAAACCCGCCGCTTCACGATTGAAGAAGCACGGGGTCTTGAAAAATATTTAGAAGAAACCAAAGCCCGTATGTCTGTCTTAAAATTACAGCATACACGCAAAAAGCCCTTGGTTTTCAACCAATACGGCACAGGCTGTCCCTTTATGGATATTGGACATATCCTAGCAAGTGAAGCCTGGGGCGCAGATGGCGTAGTACATTTTGACCCTTCGTGGGGAGCGCGCACGGAAGGTTTTTTAGATGGTTTTTTGACACACCAGGAAGATGGCACAGTAATAACACCAGCTAATCTAAATCGTATCCATAATTCGCTTGAAAAATCTACACTTTGGCAAATCCGCGCCCACCGCGGACTTAATACGCCGGAAACTGTTGTACTTGCCGGAAAAATAGG
This sequence comes from Pelosinus sp., assembly GCA_021372375.1. GTDB lineage: Bacteria > Bacillota > Negativicutes > Propionisporales > Propionisporaceae > JAJFUN01. The sequence goes on from JAJFUN010000004.1 coordinate 13,221, forward strand.
CGCTGATTTGACTAAAATCAATATTTGCTATGGTTCACTTGGCGCAGGAACAGACCCTGAGCGTATGACAATTGACGGCTATCACTCTATCTTGTTCGCCCAAAAATATAATATGCCGTTTGATGTCGTTACAAATGAAGAACTAGCAGGTGTTCCTGCTTATAAGGCTTTTGCCGGTATGCTTATTGTCAGTGATTTAGCTGTTCGTTTAGGGGCGCGTCCTATATTACAGCCGCTTTTTGCCTATTCACCGGAAGTAATGATTCATGAATATATGGAAGATAACTTTATTGATTTTAATGCCGGTAAAATTTTTGCTCTCAGAAATATAATCAATGCTCCTATTTGGCCAGGCGCACCCATTGGATTTTTGACGCATACGGAAGACCGTGTTCAATCTGCGACAACTACTGCCCTGCACGCCTGTCTTGCAATGTCCCTTGAAGTAGATGCTATTTCGATCGCTTCTACCGATGAAGCCTATTCCGGTGGTCCTATTTCTGTCCCTGCCAAGATTGACACGCTCCGTGCTGTACAAGACAGTTTTCGCTTTTTCGGCAAAGCAGGCATCCACCCGACAGATCAGGCTGATAAATATGCCGAACAAATTATCTCAGGCGTTGAAGAAACTCTTGAAAATGTTTTAGCTGCAGGTGATTTTGTGACTGCCATTCATAAAGGTGTGCTAGGCAGCCGCGAAGAAGGCGCCTATCCTGGACGTGCTGGTAAAGATACAGTGACAACTAAATAGTTAAAAGACGCCTGCATGGCAGTCCATGCAGGCGTTTTTTACTATTTAGTATAGCGACGAGCACCAATATAGTGGTCTGTATAATATTGTTCGTCAAGCGAAGAAATGGTCACCTGTTTAGCAACTGAGCTTGCATGAATAAACTTGCCGCCCCCCATATAAAAACCTACATGAGATGCGCCTGGTTTATAGGTTGTAAAAAACACCAAATCACCTGGCTGCAGATTATTGCGATCTACAGGCGTTCCTACAGCAAATTGCTCAGCCGCAGTACGCGGCAATGAAATGCCATTTTCATTCATTACATATCTGGTAAAGCCAGAACAGTCCCAGCCACTAGGTGTTTCGGCGCCCCAAACATACGGTACCCCCATATATTTCTGGGCAGTATCAACAATTTTTTGACCGGAGCTAGATTGTACGCTAGAACTACCGCCTAAAATTTTACCAAGGCTTGACGTTATCCCTGCGCTCGAATCAACGGAATTTGTATTGAATACTTTACCTAGTGTGTTACCAAGTAACAGTCCCAGTAAGATATTGAGAAGATTACTGCCGGAAGAACTATCCGAATTTGTAGTCTGCGAGGTTAAATCACTTAATGAAAATGCACTTGCCGACGCTGCCGGAGTTATCAAGGTTACTGAAAATGCTAACAATAGCGCGATTGCAACAGATCTATTCTTTTTCATGCTAGCCCCCCTTTTCGTTTACATTCATTGCATAGCATATAATATCACACTTATTTTATTATGTAAACTAAAGAGTCTATGGTATATTCTGTTTGCAATAGCGGTTGAAGTTTCCATAAAACAAAAACTCCTGATATTACACGTAATATCAGGAGAAATGTAAAGATATTTTTTGATAAACTATTACTGTTTCTCGTTTTTTTGTTTACTCATAAATGTTCCTATGACTACGACTAAAATTGTGCAAACAGCAGGAATAAGCAAAGACAGCAATCCTTCGTTAAATGCAGCTATGGATACTACCGTCTTATCTGCCACTATCATATCACCGGCTGTCCATCCTAAAATTGCCGCACCAAGTGTAATAATAATTGGCCATTTTTTCATTAGTAAGCCAATTAAATTACTGCCCCATATGATTAAAGGTATACTCATAGCTAATCCTATTATTATCAATGACAAATTGCCTTTAGCTGCACCTGCAATGGCGATGACATTGTCAAGACTCATTGCCAGATCAGCTATAATAATTGTTTGTATCGCACCCCATAAAGTATTTTTTGCTGCAACTTCCTGTTCCTCCTCTTGTTCATCCGATATAAGTTTTACAGCAATCCACAACAGTAAAAAACCGCCTATGAGCTGCAGGTAGGGAATGGTTAGCAAATACACTGCCAAAAATGATAGTATAATTCTCAGTCCTACCGCACCAATACTGCCAAATAAAATTGCTGTCCGTTTGTGCTCTGTCGGCAGATTTCTGCTTGCCAAGGCAATTACTAATGCATTATCTCCGCTTAATAAAACATTTATAAAAAATATGCTAGTTAATATAATAAGATATTCCACACCGTATCCTCCTCAAAATATATAAACACTAAGAAAAGCAAATATATCAATAGAAAGACATAAGTGTGTCAAAACCATGACTCCCGATAAATCCTTACATTTACATAATCAGTATTGCCACCACTGTTGTTGCAGCGAGGCCGAAAACAACAGGGAAAAAGTTTCGTCTGGCCAATTCAATAGGATTAACCCCCGCTATTGCCGCCACTGGAATAAGACCCCAGGGAATTATCGTGCCTCCGCCTGTCCACACTCCGGCAATTTGGCCCAAAGCAGCTAATGTAGCTTTATCAATCGGCATTGCATTGCCAAACGTTGCCGCAAGACTGCCGACAAGCGGCAACGGAGAAAATCCTGAGCCGTCTAAACCGACTACTACCCCAGTAGCCAGTGAAACAAGTGCTACAAAGACTTTATTTAAGGGAATGACTTGCGATAAATAAATACCGAAATCCTCCAAAAAGCCGGTAGCTGTTTTTAAATCAAGAATTGATTTTGCCAAATCACCTTTACCTAAAAAGAAAAAGCCGGCAATAATAATTACTGGCGCAAAAACCTTGATGCCAAACATAAAGCCGTCTCGAATATAATCAGTAATCTTTTCTAAACCTTCCCAGCCAAATTTGAGCAATGTGCCAAAAGATAAAATCAGAAGAGCCGTAGCGCCTAATAAAGCTGTAGCATCACCGCCTCTAAGCTTAAGAACCCACATGGCTGCAACATCCGCCGCAAATGCAAGTGGTGTTAACCATGCCAGCACATAAGAAACAGAATCAATATCTCTTGTTACTTCTTTTGCTAAAAAGCTTTCCCGCTCTGTCTGCAGCGCTTCAGCATTCTGCTTCATATCTTTTTTTATCAAAAAATAAGCAGTAATTGTTGTAACTAGCCCCATGGTTATTGCGAGTGGAATACTAGCTGATATTACCGCTCCCGGATCGGCAAAGCCGGCAGCTTTGGCAGTAACAGTCGGCGCACCTTGAATGACATAGTCTGTTGACAAAGCAATCCCATGCCCAAATAAATTCATGGCTATTGCCGCTCCCATGACTGGTAAGCCTGCCCGAACTGCAACAGGCAGCATAATTGCGCCGATTAAGGCAGTAGCAGGTGACGGCCAAAAAAACCAGGAGATAAGCATCATAGATAGTCCTAACACCCAATAAGCAATATCTGGATTGACCATTAATTTGGCTGCCGGACTCATTACCAAATAGTCAGCGCCTGTATCGCTCAGTAGCCTTGACAATGCCACAATGAGTGAAATTACCACAATAATTCCCCAAAACTCATTGCCTGCTACAATTAAGGCATTAAATACCGTACTAATTGAGCCAACCACCGACTGCTTTACCAGCCACCCTACTGTCAGTAAACCTAAAACGCAAGGAATCAGAGGATCTTTTCGCAAAGCCATAACTACAATAACAACAAGTACCCAAAATAAAAAAAGCCAATGTGCAGAAGTTAATACAACTGACATGTATGCTCCTCCTTAAATTTATTTTGTCTCTTTGTGTAGTCTGGCTTTGCTTTACGTTATTTATACAGAGCTTATATCCTTACGCATATTAACCTCTGCACTTTTGCCTACTTAATTGGTGCTTTTCTTTGCATTTCCTGGTATCGTTTACGAATAGAATCTTTGGTTAACTGCTCTGTGGGAGTAGAACCATATGATCCAGTCTCTGCTTGATTTTTCCCCTCAGAAACGTGACGACAGCTAGTTTTATCAATACAAATATCATGAACTACTTTATCTTCGTTCATATTTTCACCTCCGTCATTAGTATTCTCCTATACCAATGTTTTAATTAAAAAAGGCTAGGTGCACACAAAAAAGGTTATCTCCGGCGAAGAGATAACCTAAAAATCAAAACAGAAAAGCACTCAGCACTTGTCCTTCTTACTTTCGCAGTGTTCACATTCATCACCGCATGGCTCAATATTTATAAGTACACTTGAGCCTGGAAAACGCTCGATAATTCGCTGTTTTATATGATAAGAAATAGCATGCGCTTCTTTCACACTGCCGCCTTTTGGTACAACCAAATGCAGGTCAATGTGCCGTTCTGAACCGGCTTTACGAGTACGAAGTTCATGAAAATCAACAAATTGTCCTCTATGCCGATTTATAATATCGACAATTTCCTGCTCTTCTTCGGCAGGCAGGCTGATGTCAAGAAGCGGCGTAAAAGCATGTACAGTCAACGTATATGCTGCTTTGATAATCATGAGCGCTACCAAAATAGCTACGATAGGGTCAAATAGCTGAATACCTGTTACCATCATCAAGAGAAGTCCTATCGCCACACCAACTGAAGTAATAACATCTGTCGCAAGATGTGTCGCATCTGCCTGCAGGGCAATGGAATCAGTTGCTTTGCCGACTTTATACATATGGCGCGAAACAAGCAGATTTACAACAGATGAAATACCCATAACCGCTACGCCAAGCCCAATTGATTCAACAGGCGCAGCGCCTGTCAATTTCTTATATGCTTCATAAATAATCCAAATAGCGGCAATAAAAATTAGTATGGCTTCAACAAAAGCCGCCGCATTTTCAATTTTGCCGTGACCATAGGCATGGCGTTTATCAGCAGGTTTTACCGCTTGCCGCAAAGAGAAAAAGTCTATAAGCGACGCCGTTAAGTCAAGCCCTGAATGTATTGCTTCAGACATAACACTTACTGACCCCATCATTATGCCCACAACAAATTTTAGTATAACTAATAATGTATTACTTATTACTGAGATACTGGCTGTTCTAACCCTAATATCCATATCCATTCCTCCAATTAACCTTGCTGCCTCCGGCCTTAATACCGGAGGCAGCAAGAAATTTTATTACATTAAAAAGATAGTAATAACTATACCGGCTGCAAACCCAGCCATAGTTGGGATAAAGTTTCTTCTGGCCACCTCTACCGGTGAAACACCGCAGAAGGCCGCCAAAGCTGCTAAGAAGCCCCACGGAGCAAGTGCTCCTGCGGTCCAAATTGTACACATCTGACCAAGTACGGCAAGCGGTACAGGATTAGCGCCAACAGCCGGCGCAAGCGAGCTTGCCAGCGAACCGACAAGCGGCAGCTGAGCAAAGCCTGCGCCATCAAGTCCTGTCATCGATGCCACAACCGCCATAACGATTGCAACTACCGCCTTATTAACCGCGCCAAGCGCAGCTACCCATTGCCCCCATTCGATCAAATAGCCATGAGCGCCCTTACCAAACACGGCTACAGAACCTTCTCCCGAGCCAATTAGGAAAAATGCTGCTATTACAAATACCGGGGTAAAAATTTCAATAGCAAATACAAAGCCTTTTTTCAGATATTCTGTTGTTTTGGGTAAAGCTTCAGCTTTGTATTCAAAAATACACATTATAATAACAAGCAAGAATACTGTACCGCCTAAAAGAGCTGTAGCATCGCCGCCGATAAGCTTGTTCTTAATCATAATTGCTACGTCAGTAAATAGTACAATTGGAATAAGGAAAGCAAAGCCCTTTGCATTGGGTGATGCCTTTGGTACACTGCATGTCCCGCCTTTATGAACGTTTTCATATGAACCATCGCTTTTAGCATCGCCGGCATTAGGATTTTTTGCGCCACTCATATCCTTCAAATTCATAAAAAATGATACAACAGATGCCACCAAAAGCGTACCGCCAACAATGAGCGTACTTGTTGATAAAATCTCTCCAATAGGCAGGCCTGATGCTTTAGACAGGATTGTTGGCGCCCCCTGCAAAACCCAGTCACCGCCAAGCGCACCGCCATGGCCAAACATAGCCAGAGGAAGAGAAGCAACAATTGGCGACATCCCTGCGGCAACAGCCACCGGCACCAAAATACAGCCTACAAGCCCGGCTGCTGCCGTTGGCCAAAAGAACAAGGAAAGTATAAACATGATGATGCCAAGAATCCAGAAGGACCACATCGGTCTCCCAAGCAAACCACGCAGCGGGGCAACCATTATATAGTCTGTGCCTGTTTCTTTCATCATACTAGCCATTGCATAAATTACAGCAATTAGTATCGGAATTATAAACATACCGATAGCAGCCTGATATACTGCATTAAAAACACCTTGTGCCCCGCCGATAAGCGATTGGGTAGCAAAAGTACTCACGACAAATAATCCAATAAGGGTAAATAGAACGGTATCTTTTCTGCTGTACATTAAAAATAGAATACCGAAAACAAATGCAATGTACACTAAATGCGTTAACGTGATTTCAACCATGTTATATCTTTGCCCCCTTGTTATATTACTCTATTCTGAATTATTTGAAAATTTTAGCCATATTACATGAATATAAACACCCACACGCGCAGCAAGGTTTCCAGCTAATAAAACATACTTCAGCCCTTAATAGTTATAAATACCCTTTAATTATAATAATTTCTTCTTGCTCAAATTGTAAAATTAGATTAGAATAACTACAGTAGCTTAATTGAGAATGATTCTAGTTGTTGTATTTTACGAGAATACAACATGGTCTTCCTTTAACAGCTCCCCCCTCTCCTGATGAATGCATTTCTAGGCAAAGATAAGACACCTTCAGATTCTTTAAAATCCCTAGGTGTCTTATCCAAAACAGACTTAGACAAATACACCTGCGGGATAAACATAGGTCCCGCAGGCAACCTGCCTGCTGCATATAGCCCGACTGCACGGTTTTATTCCCGCCGTCTGTTCCTGGTTATAAAGTTAACATAAAATTCAGTAAATGGTCAACATGTAATATGTGGTACTGGCCTGTTTCCTCACAAACGTACTTAATTTCGTTTGTACTATTTCCAGAACTAATACAAATATGCAAAACATAAAAACAGCTGTTTGTCACATTCGACAAACAGCTGTTTTTATTTACACCTTTAAAAGGGCGGATGACGAAATAAATTATCATGTTTCTCTGCGCAGCCTTCACTGTACAAATTATTCAGTATGTGCATAGCGCCCGCATCCCGGCAATATTTATCAGCATCACATATCATATTTTCACCGGCTGAAAGATCCTTAACAGTCTCATCATTTAAATGGAAAACGTTCTTAATAGACATACTAAACATAGTCTCTCTCCTACTTTCTTACAACTTATTTTTTCTAATTTGATTATATCCTTAATTAAACTATTAGTAAAATAGATAGTAATTATACTTACTATCTACAAAGAAGATAGTTAATTTATCAGAAGTTTACATCATGGAAATAAGATAATAAAATCCTTATTATGCTCTTACGTTACTTAAAAGTATTGTTGTAATATATTCCACTGAAATAGACTAAACTTTCTACCATTCATGCTTAGCTGTTTTAAAATAGCTAGCGTTTTAACAAAAAAGGCTGCCTCAAGTAAGTTCCCAAGAACCTATCTTGAGACGCCCCCCTATTTTTGCACTATTGTAAATGCTGCTTATTGGGCAGCATTTACAATAGCTATCGCTTCATCAAATTTAGAAGGATATAACGGCAATGTTGTTTCACGTTTACCATTTTTTATTACTAAGGATAAATCCCTTCTGCCTTGCAAAAAACGGGTAACTTTAAGAACTAAATTATTTTTTTCAGCTCTTAGGATCAAAGCAGGCTCATAATTAACCATATGTTCCGAACGCTTTACTTTGAACCCTATATTTTCAAGCATACTCTGACGCTCGTCCAACTCTATATTAATAGAATCGCATAAGTCGATATTCTTCTTTGTATAACGGTAAGCCAATATACTCTTCATGATAGACATAAGTTTCACTCCTATTTCTTTAGCTGCAGGCCTGCGCTTACTGTAAAATCTTTCTGAATTCATTATATTCTTATTCTAGCTATCAGTAAAATAGATAGTATCTATTTTTACTATATACAAAACAGATAGAACACTTGCCCTTGGCAAATAGTACTACTTTTATCTGCCGAAAAAGTCTGTGCGACTGCAACCGAAATGAAAACTATTCTTAATAGACATAATATATATGAAATAAACAAAGTATTTTCCAACTATTATGCAGGAGGTCCCTCATGGAAATAAGTCATCTTGAATATTTTATCGCAGTAGCACGTTATAAAAGCTTTACTAAAGCTGCCACCGTATCTCATGTTTCTCAGTCAGTGATAAGTAAATTAGTGAAAGATTTAGAGCAAGAGCTGGGCGTTGTCTTGCTGAATCGCACTTCCAAAAAAGTATCTTTAACCGATGCCGGTACTATTTTCCTAGCAGAAGCGGAAAAGGTTGTCACGCTCTTTAGCAATCTCACCAGCTCTTTCGGAGACAAATGTAAACTCCCCCGCGGCAAAGTAACCATCGGCCTGCCGCTAATGACCGAAGCCGTATCCATTGCCCAGCTACTAGGAGAATTCCGCCAAAAATATCCAGAGATTGAGACGGAATTATATGAATATGGCTCCAAAAGAATACAGCGAGCTATTCAGGATGGGCTTTTGGATATCGGCATCATCTGCTGCCTGCCGGGTAGTCCCGAAATATACGATTCATTCTTATTTTCTCACGAGGCTCTAAAAGTAGCAGTTCACCCAGGCCATGTGTTAGCAAAACAAAAAGAGCTAAGCCTAGTAGACTTAGCCCAAGAAGCGTTTATTCTCTCAAGCAGTGATTTTAGTTTACATGATGAAATTATTAAAAGGTGCATCCAAGCCGGATTTCATCCCAAAATTGCCCTAGAGACATCACAGCGTGAGCTGATGATTGAGACGGTTGCTGTTAACCTTGGCATCGCGCTAATGCCAGAGAACATTTGCCAAAGATTAAGTCCTGACCTTGTCCGAACAATCCCTTTAGTCAACCCCAAAATCATTCACAATATGTCTGTCATTTGGAAAAAGGATCGTTACCTTTCCTATCCAGCCAAACTCTTTTTAGATTTCACGCAAGGCTATTTGAGTAATCAGACTGACTTACACTCCTAAGCGTACTGTATCCAGCTTGGACACCCCATTTTCAATTTTTGTTATCTGCTCTTCTTAATAAAACCAGTTCTGCCAAATCCCCCTCAGCCGGTGGCTGGTGGTGGCTTCGAATAATATCAATCAAAAGGCCTGACGTTCCCCCTGCCAGCAGCATTTGGGCACTGCGCTCGGCATGATGAAAATACACATAAAAAGCATGACGCAGGTTATCAAGTTTGCCGCCACGCCCCAGCCGCCCCCACTTAGCTGCCCATTTAGGCGTCAGCTTGTGAGCTAGCACGGTTATGATTTTATCAAAGGTGCTAACGTCCCCTCTGATTTTGCCAACATCATGCAAAAGGCAGCAGCGTATCAATAAAAGTTTATTCACTTTACCTATTTCTAGAAAACCAACCGCAGTATAGGCCACATTAAGGGCATGCCGCTGATCTGGTAGATTCATCTGCCAAAACAGTCTTTGCTCACTGTCTGTCAGGTACTTATCGACAAAGGCCCGGTCTGCTGCACTAATCTTAGCTGTAAGGGCGGCAAATACCTGTTTAATCCTATTGAGCATAAATCATGCCGACTCCTTTGTTTACAATTAATCACCGAAATAAATTATTTCCGCAAAACCCCTGCCTTTTTGACTTTCAACTGCTTGCTCACGGTTTTGCGCTGTCAATGCTAATTCTACCGTTTTGCCAAGTTGTCTTAGTTTGACCGCTTCTTGAATGGCCTTATGCAGACTACCATTATTCCAGCCGACATATACCTCCCGCTCATTACAATCTGGGTCAATCTCTTGGCGCAAGAGCGCCAGTAAAATACGTTCAATACCCAGCGCAAATCCGGTAGCCGGACAAGCTGCCCCAAAAGAACTCAGCATATTATCATATCTTCCGCCGCCGCAAATTGGAAAACCAAGTCCTGGCGTATATCCTTCAAATACCATGCCGGTATAATAATCAAAATCCCGGATAATCCCTAAATCAAAATTAACATATTGCTCTACGCCATAGTATTTTAGGAGCTGATAAATATGCGCCAAATTATCAAGTGCTGCCCGGCTGACTTCATTATTTATCATACCATAGGCCTTTTCGAGCAGTTCCTCTTTGCCATGCAGCAGCGGAATACTCTTAATTACCTGCTGTGTCTTTTCCGCTACACCACTTACAGCCAATATCGTTTCTAATCCCACCAAATCCCGGGTAACCATACAATGCTTAATCTGCTGACACTCTTCTTTAGATAAACCCGACTCCTGCATAAGCCCATTAATAAACTCTACCTGCCCGAGGCCAATTTGGAAATTCGTTAGTCCGGCATCCAGCATAGCCTGCACGGCTAAGGCCACAACTTCAGCATCTGCGGCAGCATCTGCTTCCCCCAAAAGTTCCACACCTGCCTGATAAAATTCACATTGACGCCCGGCCTGAGCCTCTTCATGACGAAACACATTGGTTAAATAAAATAACCGCTGGAGCGGACCATTGTCTCTAAGTCTTGTGGCGGCAACCCTGGCAATAGGCGTTGTCATATCGGCACGCAGCGCTAATATCGAATTTTTTTTATCAAAAAACTTAAACATGGTTTCAGCTAACTCTGCTCCGCCGGAAACACTTAAGGTCTCCAAGTATTCAAACGTCGGCGTAACTATCTCATCATAACCCCAGCTGGAAAAAAGCTTTGCAAGCGACTCTTCCACCATTCGTTTGTGTTTAGCCTCTTTAGGCAAAAAGTCTCTTGTTCCATAGGGAAGCTGAGGAACAAATTGATTTTTTTTCATGTAATATACACTCCATTTCTTTATTCTAACAATTCATGGTGTATTATCTAAACCTTTTCATTTTATTTCATCTAACCGTGCGAGCACTACTTTGTAGCCATCAGCACCATAATGTAAGCAGCGTTTTACGCGGCTGATCGTGGCCGTACTGGCCCCTGTTCGCTCCACAATTTCATCATAAGTATGCCCGTGCTTAAGCATTCGTGCCACCTCAAGACGCTGCGCGAGTGACTTGAGTTCACTGACTGTACACACATCTTCAAAAAACTGATAACATTCTTCTTCATTATTTAGCAGCAAAATACCGCTAAATAATTGATCTGTCAAATCATCCTTCAATTTCGGATTGACAGGCATTTTATCACTCCCTATGACTACGCTAAGCATGAAATACTCGCCTAATAAGTGTTAATCTTTTCTTTATTTCTTTCATTCTTTAATATATTAAAATATTTGCGGTATGTCAAGCCTATTTTAGAAACTTCCTGTACTTTCTAGGAATACTTTTCACTAAAATGCTTGACACCAGAGAACACTCATGTTAGTATTTATTTTATCAACTAAATATATTTCATCAAGAGTTGGCTGAGGGACTGGCCCTATGAAGCCGCGGCAACCATTCGCAATCTGCGAAACGGTGCCAATTCCTGCAGGATATATCCTGGCGGATGAAGATTAAGTATTGTCAATAAGCTTCTTCATTTTGCGAAGGAGCTTTATTTTTTTGAGAGAAAGTTACTTTCTGTCAATACACGAAAGGAGCACCCTATGATTGAATTAACCGGAATTGAAAAAGTATATAACGACCGAAGCAGCAGCACCCATGCACTAAAAGGTGTTGATTTGACAGTCAGACAAGGAGAAATATATGGGATTATCGGCAAAAGCGGCGCCGGCAAAAGCACCCTGATCCGCTGCATTAATATGCTGGAACAGCCGACAAAAGGTACCGTAATTGTCGACGGCAATGATTTAACTACCATGCCGGACAACAAGCTGCGAGAAATCCGCAAAAAAATCGGTATGATTTTCCAGCATTTTAATTTACTGTCCACCCGGACGGTAGCGCAAAATATTGCCTTTCCCCTAGAACTTGCCGGCATCAATAAACAGGAAATTGAAAAGCGCGTTTCCAACCTCCTGGATTTGGTTGGCTTAGCTGACAAAAAAGATCAGTACCCCGCTCAGCTGAGCGGCGGTCAAAAACAGCGGGTCGGCATTGCCAGAGCTCTTGCCAATCAGCCTAAAGTATTATTATGCGATGAAGCTACCTCTGCACTTGACCCGCAAACAACCAAATCTATTTTGGAACTTTTAAAAACCATCAATCAAAAATTTGCTTTGACGATTGTACTTATTACCCACGAAATGCAAGTAATTAAAGAAATTTGCGACAAGGTTGCCGTAATTGAAGATGGTGTAATTATTGAGCAAGGCACCGTAATCGATGTATTTACTAGGCCGGAGGCTCCAACAACCCGGGACTTTATCCGCAATATCATTAATCATGACCTGCCAGATATGTTTAATAAAACAACTTTTTTAAGCGAACCAACTGCCGACAGCAATCTGGTAGTCCGCTTATCCTTTATTGGAAATTCGGCAGAGGAACCCATTATATCCAGCATGATTCGCCGTTTCAACATAGATGCCAGCATTCTTTATGCCAATATTGATCACATTCAAAACACTCCTTTTGGGACACTGCTCCTTGAGCTGTCAGGCGAACAAGGCGCTCAACAAAACGCTCTAACTTACTTAAATGCACAAGAACTAGGAATTGAGGTGATTGGCTATGTCACAAGATTTAATCGAGCTGTTGGTTAAGTCCTTATGGGAAACAACCTATATGGTTGCAGCCTCTTCACTGCTCGCTACACTCTTTGGCATTCCTTTAGGCGTTATTTTAGTGGTAACAGATAAAGGACATATTTTAGAAAACCTGCCTTTTAATCGTGTACTTGGCATAATTGTCAATGCTACCCGTTCCACCCCGTTTATTATTTTAATGGTAGCCATTATTCCATTAACCCGTATCATTGCCGGTACATCTATTGGCACCAATGCCGCCATTGTACCGCTCACGATTGCCGCCGCACCCTTTTTGGCCAGAGTAGTAGAAACGGCAATAAAAGAAGTAGATTTTGGCGTTGTTGAGGCAGCCAAAGCCATGGGAGCTTCGCCCCGCGAAATTATTGCCAAAGTACTTTTACCTGAAGCTATGCCATCCATTGTCTTAGGAGTTACCCTTACCATCATCAGCCTTATCGGCTACTCAGCCATGGCAGGTACCATCGGCGGCGGCGGCCTTGGCGATTTGGCCATTCGCTATGGATATCAGCGCTTCCGGGCAGATATCATGATTATTACTGTTCTAATCCTTATTGCCCAAGTGCAGATTGTACAGTCTTTGGGCGACTATTTAGCTGGTCGCTTGAATAAAAAATGAAATTTGGAGGATTTGAGAATGAAAAAACTTACTGTATTAATGATTACCCTGTTAACCCTTACCTTAGCTCTAGCTGGCTGCGGCAGCAGCAACAAAGATACCGCAGATAAAGACAAAGCAGCCGGAACTAAAACCGTACTTAAAGTAGGCGCTACGCCGGTACCACACGCTGAAATTCTGCAGATTGTAAAACCCATGTTAGCCAAAGACGGTATTGACCTGCAGATTATCGAGATGAATGATTATGTTCGTCCAAACATGGCTGTAGCGGAAAAAGAATTAGATGCAAACTTCTTCCAGCACATTCCTTACTTAAATAAGTTTGCTGCTGAACATAACTTACAGCTGGTCAATGCCGTAGCAGTGCATATTGAACCCATGGGCGTATATTCAAAAAAGATCAAGAACTTAAATGAAATCCCTGATGGCGCCCAGGTGGCTATTCCTAATGACCCTACCAATGGAGGCCGTGCACTCCTTTTATTAGCTAAAGCAGGTATCATCAAGCTAAAAGATGGCGTTGACATCAATGCTACAGTAAAAGATATCGCCGAGAACCCCAAGAAGCTTAAATTCAGTGAACTAGAGGCTCCGCAGCTGCCACGTGCGCTTGATGATGTAACAATTGCCGTAATTAATACCAACTATGCACTAGAAGCCAAATTGGTACCGACCAAAGATGCTCTGATAATTGAACAAAACGATTCACCTTATGTCAATATCCTAACTATACGCAAAGGCGATGAAGCTAGACCCGAAATACAAAAATTAGTAAAAGCCTTGACTTCGGCAGAAGTCAAAAAATTCATCAATGATAAATACCAGGGAGCCGTAGTACCGGCATTTTAAATAAAAAAACAGATGATTTTTATCATCTGTTTTTTATTTAAAAAATATATTGAAAATTATGAATAGTCGGTGTATAATAAAGACAAGCTAAAGATTAGCCATTCAGATTGAAGCTACCACTATTTTGGGAAAGGGGTGATTCCATTGTGCCGTTAGCAGATGTAGAATCACAACACACCAAGGGGATGGTAAAAACTGAAAAACTTTGGCATTAAGCACTCTACAATTTTATACGAATATCTTTACTGGTGTGAAAAACACTGATGCTTACAATTTTTATTGTAGCAGGAGAGGAGCGTAAAATACGCTCCTTTCCTATAACAGGAGGTTTTC
>JAJFUN010000007.1 GCA_021372375.1 Pelosinus sp.
ATACTCTTTCTAAAATGCGATAAGTGCCGCCGTAGCAGTCGCCTGATACAATGAGATGATCACCTGCCTGGTAAAGCATGACAATTGCCGTTATCGCTGCCATGCCGGAAGCAAAGGCATAGCCGCCATCAGCTTCTTCCAGTTCATTGATAGCTGTTTCAACAGCATCCCTTGTTGGGTTCTTGCTGCGTGAGTAATCATAACCTGTGCTTTGGCCTAAGGCCGGATGGCGAAAGGTCGCTGTTTGATAGATAGGTGTGCTGATAGCGCCGGTAACTTTATCTGTGACAAGACCGGCGTGAACGATTTTGGTAGATAACTTCATAATTAAAACCTCCTAACTTAGCATAAAAAACGGTTCTCCCGAAGAAGAACCGTCTAACAGACAATGATCTTATCTTCCGGATTTCTCCGCTGGAATTAGCACCTTGCTGTAAAGCCGGTTGCCGGGTGTCATCGGGCCAGTCCCTCGACCACTCTTGATAAGAGATATGCAATTGATTTAGCTTGATTGCTATTTTTACATATTATGCGAAGCTTGTCAATAGTTCTGAAAAAAAGAATTATCCTATTGACAGTTATAGGAGTTCGTGTTAACTTTAATTTAACGATAAATTGATATGCACTATGATTTTAGCTGATCAGAGAACTGAAGGCTAAAGAAGCTATGAAAATAGTTTCTTTAGCCTTTTTCTATGCGGAAATTTATAAGAAAAGCAGGGATAAAAAATGAGCCAAGCAACAAATCTCAACTTTGCAACAAAATGTATACACACAGGCAATGATATTGATAAAGAAACAGGCGCTATCAGGCGACCGCTGATTATGGCCAACAGCTATCGGCTGCCAGAAGATGCTTCGGCAATGAATTGGAGTGATCCGAATCAGCTTATTTATACCAGGACTACTTCGGCCAATCAAATTTATTTGCAGGAAAAATTGGCGGCACTCGAAGAAGGCGAAGAATGTGTGGTGCTGGCGAGCGGCGTGGCGGCACTTGCTGGTGTCTTCTTCTCATTTTTAGATCAGGATGCTCATGTAATCTGCTCTAATGTATCTTACATCGCAGTGTACAGACTGCTTCATGAATATTTTCCAGATAAATATAATATACAGACAAGCCTTGTCGATACTTCCGATATACAGGAAATCAAAAAAGCCTTACAGCCAAACACAAGGCTCATTCATATTGAAACTCCCGGCAATCCGACGACTAGAGTAAGTGATATTGCCGAAATTGGGAGAATTGCCAAATCTGTAGGGGCACTTTTATCGGTTGACAGCACATTTGCTTCTCCTTTTTTACAAAAGCCGCTAAGCTTGGGGGCTGACCTTGTAATCCATAGCCTGACTAAATATATTAATGGGCATGGCGATGCGATGGGCGGCGCAATAATTGGCCGCCGGGAGCTCATTGATAAAGTAAAAAGACAGGCGATGGTTAATCTAGGCGGTGTTATCAGCCCATTTAATGCCTGGCTGATTATGCGCGGCGTTGTCACGTTGCCGCTTAGAATGAAGCAGCACAGCGAAAACGCACTCAAGGTGGCTAGTTTTTTGGAAGCACATCCGTCGGTAGCTTTTGTCGCCTATCCTGGTCTTAAAAGTCATCCGCAGCATGAAATCGCCAAAAGACAGATGGCTATGTTTTCTGGCGTACTTGCGTTTGGACTAATAGCCGATGCCGAGACTCACAACAAATTTATCAATGCTTTACAGCTGATAGTACCTGCTGTTTCTATCGGCCATGATGAAAGCCTGATTGTGTATACAGGGCCTAATGATGAACGAAATGGTTTTTATCCGGAAGAATTTAAAAACGGGCACATACGGTTTAGTGTGGGACTGGAAGCAGCAGAGGATATCATCAGAGATTTACAACAAGCTTTTACAGCATGCGGGTTATAAGTTAGATTATTGACAAACTTAGACGTTAATGATAATATATGTATAATGATTTTTAAATTAGCTGGTCAGAAAATAACCTGAAGGCTAAGAGTGCTTTTGTACTCTTATGCCTTTTTTCTATTTATAGCTAACTTTATAGGTACTTAAGGCTGACTAGTAAACTAGAGGCTGGGTTTATTGATGATAATCAATGACCCAGCCTTTGTTTTTTAAAAAAATCAATTACGAAAAGGAGAAAGAGTATGAGTTATTTTGAGCTTAAAGAACCGCCGCGCCGTGAAGAACGTTTAGGACCCTGCATAGCTTGCGGCAGCACCATAGGCAAGATGAACCAGAGGCTTGGCTGCTGTCAAAGCGATGGACAGCGAAGTTTTACGCAAAATTCAATTTGCCTTCTACTCCCGGCGCTTGGTATTATGAATACTATTCCAAATAGCGTTGTGCTCATGCATGGGGCAATCGGCTGCGGCTCTTCAGCGCATGCTGGGAATGCTGCGGTCAGAAGCGGCAACAATCAGCGCTGGGGAGTAGTAAAGGACGGCGTATGGCTGTCTACAGCACTCACTGAACGCGATGTTGTAACAGGCGGAGAAGAAAAATTAGTGGCTGCCATTCATGAAGTGGATCAGCGTTTTCAGCCGACAATTATTTTTATTGTTTCAGGCTGCGTTCCCGGCATTATCGGCGATGATGTGGATGGAATTGCTGCGAGGCTGCAGGGGGAAGTGCAGGCTAAACTTTTATCTGTACATTGTGAAGGGTTTAAAACAAAAATTTGGGCTACAGCCTATGATGCAATTTATCATGCAATCGGGCGGGTTATGTTTAATGAGCCGCTCGCGGAGTTTAAGAAAAAACCGGATAAGCCGCTGGTTAATCTCATGAATGTTGGTTCGATGGGCCGTGTCGATGAGGTAGAGCAGGAACGCCTCTTACATAGCCTGGGTATTGAGACCAATATCTATCCGGTGTTTGCCAAACCGGAAAGTATGTATGCTATGACACAGGCTGATCTGTCTATTAGTACCTGCCCAACTCATGATGACTATATTTTAAAGCATCTGAAGGAAAAGTATGGCATTCCCTATATTATTAAACATATGCCAATTGGTATTGCTAATACCGGTCTCTGGCTTAGGGATATCGGGGAAGCTTTAGGGCTTACTAAAGAGGCTGAAGCTCTGATAAAAAAAGAAGAAGCTGAGCTCAGCGCAGCACTTAAGCCGTTTAGAAAATTTTTTGCCGGTAAAAAGGTATTTGTAAGTGCCGGAGAATTCCGGGCTCTTTCTACCGCAATACTGCTGGCTGAACTGGGCTTTGAAGTAGTTGCGGTGCGTTCTTACCATCATGATGAATTTGCCGAACCGGAATACGAAAAGCTGGCAAAGATTACTACTAAGGATTTTCCCCTCAATGTTGCCAACTGTCAGCCGTTTGAAGAGGCAAACCTTATTAAACGCTTGAAACCAGATGTTTTTCTTGGACATATGAATGCCAATTCCACTGCCGCTAAACTGGGGGTAGCGACGCATGTAATTTATAGTGTGGGCCTCCAGTATGTCGGCTACCATGGGGCGTATCAGCTAGCCAGACGCTTGTATCGCCAGCTTAAAAACCCCAGGTTTAACCAAAATTTAAGTAAATGGGCCAAACTTCCTTACAGTAAAGCCTGGTATAAGGAAGAGCCATTTAAATATATTCAGACTAGAGAGGTGTAAGCATGAAGAACTTTATCGAAAAACCGCGTTATACTTGCGCCTTAGGCGGCGCGATTACTACGGCACAGGCGCTGCCGAGAACCATTCCTATTCTGCATGCTCCATCAGGGTGCGCAGGCAATGCAGCTTGGACGCAGGCCGGCGGCTGTGGATTACAGGTTGGCGGCTATTGCGGCGGGATTAGTATGCCTAGTTCAAATATTGAAGAAAAAGAAGTGGTCTTTGGCGGCACCGAACGACTGCAAGAACAGATTAAAAACACGCTGGATGTCATGGATGGAGATTTGTATATCGTACTGACAGGCTGCGTAACAGAGGTAATTGGCGATGATGTTCGTTCGGTG
>JAJFUN010000041.1 GCA_021372375.1 Pelosinus sp.
CTAAATTAGCAAAAGACTCTAAAGGGTTCTACCTGTTCCCATACCACCGTCGCCATTGACACGAACTATATGGCAGGTGCATTTTCTATATGAATAGAATAACTAAGGCCAGACCGAGCAGTAGTTAAGCCTTTATACGTCAAGGTAAGCACTGCCGTGCTTTTGATTATAGCCTGCGTGTCGCAGATGATTGCCATTTAGATTATTTATTTTACAATAATAGTTTACGGCATTTTAAACGGCTAACTTGGTTGGAAACGGCCTGGGAGGATAGATAGTCGCAGGTTAAGCGAAAGCACTCTGATTGGAGTGCTTTTTTACTTTATTTAACAAACTTGATGGTATAAGACTCTATGAGGTTCCACCTGTTCCCATACCTCCGTTTCCTATGAAACTGACTAAGTAGAGGAAGCTGGATTATTACCAACCAAAACAACTTAAACAGACCGCCGTCGCCATTGACACAAACTATATGGCAGCTCTATTCTCTATATGAATAGAATAGCTAGAGCCACCCCGAACAGTAGTTAAGCTCATATACGTCAAGGTAAGCACTGCCGTGCTTTTGATTATAGCCTGCGTGTCGCAGATGATTGCCATTTATATTATTTATTTTTGGATAATAGGTTACGGCATTTTAAACGGCTAACTTGGTTGGAAACGGCCTGGGAGGATAGATAGTCGCAGGTTAAGAAAAGACAGTACTTTGCTTGAGGTACTGTCTTTTTTTTATTTTTATAGCGAATTAAATTCTTAAATCCATTTGACTGTACAAAAGAAGGTGCCGCAAGACGATTTTTAAATAATCGTTTTGCGGCACGCCCTTTGGTGTATACTATTTCGATTTTTTGTTTTTTAAAAGTCCCAGTACCTTTGCACTAGTATCACGCATACGTTTCATGGGGGTAGCTTGAACTTTTACTTTTGGTTTCATATCACGCTCTGAACCGAAATCGCCGCGTTTGATATGAGTTGTTTTGGTTTTCTCTGGTTTTAAAAAGCTCTTTAAGACATGAACGGCTTTGTCCGGACGGCTATTATCGCCGCAGGTAAAAACATCAATAGCGGCATATCCAAGTTCGGGATATGTGTGAATACTCATATGGCTTTCCGCTAAAAGTGCAAAGGCAGTTAACCCTTGGGGTTCAAATTTGTAAGAAGAAAACTCAAGCATCGTCATATTGGCGTCTTGGATAGCGGTTACCATGGCGTCTTTTATAAAATCAAGACTGTTTAATAGTTCAAAACTGCAGCCGTACATGTCGACTGTCAGGTGTTTGCCAATTACTTTCATCACACATCGCCCCTTTTCTTGTGATTTGATTTTGGAGGCGCAGCTATTTCTGCAAAACCGGCTAAATTTCAAAGCTATTATCATAAAAAGATTATTTTTTTAGAAATATAGCAGATTACGCCCAATAAATTTATTCATACAAGCTTTCATTATAAAACCAGATGGGAAAATTGTAAATAGTATATTTTTATTTTACCGTATGTATTTGCAAAAATAAGTAGGATATGTTAAAGTATAAGTATTATTAATGGATAATAATGATAAAGAAGATAACATGACATACTAGATTGAAGAAGATTTAGGAGGTAGACAGTAATGATGAATAATATTAAACTAGCTGAAGGTGTATATTATGTAGGTGCAGTTGATTGGAATCTGCGTGATTTTCATGGGTTTACCACGCCCCGCGGCGTTACATATAATGCCTATCTAGTTGTTGATGAAAAAATTTGTCTGATTGATAATGTAAAGGCGCCTTTTGCGGAGGAAATGATTGAACGTATTAGTCAGATTATTGACCCTGCAAAAATAGATTATGTAATTACTAATCATGTGGAACCTGACCATTCCGGCAGTTTACCTAAACTTATGGAAAGAGCTCCGCACGCCAAAGTAGTTTTAACTGAAAGTGGCAGAGTAGAAACATTGAAACATTATCAACAGGAATATGATTTCCAGGTTGTTAAGGAAGGCGATGTAATCAGCCTCGGCCGTAATAAGCTGCATTTTGTACCCTTCCCGATGCTGCATTGGCCTGATTCCATGGCCACCTATTTAGACGGAGAGCAGATACTTTTTTCGAATGATGCTTTTGGTCAGCATATTTGCACAGCTAAACGCTTTGATTTTGAAAATGATCTTAATGAAATTATGTACGAAGCATCGAAATATTATGCTAATATTTTAATGCCGTTTGGGAAATTGGTTGACAAGGCCCTCTCCAAGGCCGCACAGCTGCCGATAAAAATGATTGCGCCTAGTCACGGTGTAATTTGGCAAAAACACATTGCGGATATTATCGCGCAATATGATAAATGGGGTAAAGGCTATACTGCAGATAAGGTAGTTATTATTTATGAGAGCTTATGGGGCGGTACCGAACAAATGGCCAGACGTATTTTAGACGGTGTGGCGGCTGGCGGCGTTGATGTCAAGCTGATGCGGCTGTCTGCTTGTACACTTAGCGGTGTAATGCAGGAGGTACTCGAGGCAAGAGGCATACTATTTGGTTCGCCTACCCAAAACAATGGCATGATGGCCACCATGGGCGCGCTCATGACCTATTTTAAGGGACTTAGGCCAACCAATAAAATTGCGGCCTCCTTTGGTACATTTGGCTGGGGCGGCGGCGCTCAGCAGGCCTTTGAGGAACAGATGAAAGGCGCTAGGCTTACCATTGAACCGGGCTTGACGCTAAAATGGCTACCTGATCAGGTAGAACGTGATAAGTGTTTTACGTTTGGCTTAGAATTTGCAAAAAAAGTACTTGCTGCAAAATGATCTCTATCCCCTCGCAAGAGGGGATTTTTTTTGTTATGTATAACATGCGGTAAAAAGTGATAACAATAGTATGTAGACTTATCTTTTATGAGGTGCACAATGTTTACATTGCATCATGGCTTTTGGATGTACTTTTTTTCGCGGAGTCATCGTGAGGTTTGGAAATTTGTGCTGGGTTCGATGTTACCAGACTATGTTTATGGAATATTTTTCATTATACTATTAATAAATGGATTAATTGATTTTAAAGAACTGCTGCATGTCGATCCGCTTAAGATGATGGCGTTATTGCCGCTGTATCCCTGGGTGGTAAAGGCGGATTTAATCGGCCATTCCTTAGTTGTCTGGATATTTTTTATGCTTTTGTCATTACTGCCGCACCTCAAGATAATGCAGGCTTTCGTAGTTGGCTGGGGCTCGCATATTTTAGTTGATGCTCTTACGCATGCTGCGCATGCCAACTTTTATTTGTATCCCTTGTCGATGGCGCAGGTGCACAGCCCTGTATCATACTGGGATGAGCGGTATTTTGCAGATGAATTCCGCCTGGTAAATGGCACGCTGATGGGGATAACGCTCCTGTATCTTATCGGCCGGAAATTTTATCGGTGGTGGAAGAAGAAAAAAACTAATGATTAGTAAAAAAGTATTGTCAAAAGTCAAATGGTCAAATATAATAAAGTAAAGGTCAATAAAGGTCAAAGAGGGGGTACTATGAGCAATCTTGCTGATATTATTGAGAAATTCATTTTGCAGAGGCTGTCAGGGGAAGAAGATGATATTATTGTCCTGAGACGCAATGAATTGGCAGAAGAAATCGAATGCGCCCCATCGCAGATTAGCTACGTACTTAGTACTAGATTTACGGCTGAGCGGGGCTTTATCGTAGAATCGCGGCGCGGATCAGGCGGATTTGTTCGTATTGCCAGGCTGCCTGCCGCACGGATTGTAATATATGAAGACCAAATTTCACCGGAAGTAACGGTTGAGGATTTGCAGGCCATGATTCAAAGGCTTAGCTTAAACGGTTTTTTGAGTAAAAGAGAGACAGCGTTGCTGCTGGATTTTGCCGTGATTATTTATGAAAAGTACCCGGTGCAGGATAGGGTTCCGCTCTTCAAATCATTACTAATGACACTGGCGGCAAACTCATAAGAAAAAAGGGGGATTGAATATGCTATGTGATAATTGTCAAAAAAATCAAGCCTGTGTGCATATTACTAAAATTATTAACAATCAAAAGCTTGAAAAGCATTTGTGCAGCGAATGTGCCAAACAATCCGGCGAAATGAATCTGGCCGGTTTGGCCTTTGATAATAGTTTTTCGGTGCAGGACTTTTTAAAAGGTATGTTCAGTCAAGTCGTAGAAGAGGCTGAGCCAGCAGACGATATGGCATGTCCTAATTGCGGCATGACCTATAGTGAATTTAGCCGGGGCGGGAAAATTGGCTGTACTGCCTGTTATACTACTTTCGGCGCACGGCTAGAGCCATTAGTTAGAAGAATTCATGGGGCTAGTGCTCATATTGGTAAAGTGCCGCATCGCTCAGGCGGTTTGCTGGAAGTTAAGCTCAAGATTAAACGGTTGAAGCAGGAATTAACAAGGCAAGTGTCTTGTGAAGAGTATGAAATGGCAGCCAAGACACGGGATGAAATTAGGGACCTAGAGAAGGGGCTGGTCGAGGAAACAGCCAAGGAACTTAAGGAGTAAGGAGGGGGAAAAGACATGTCAATTGAAACTATGGTAGGTGGTCAAATAAGCCCCTGGATGACTGGCGGCGGACGGGAATCTGATATTGTACTCTCAAGCCGTGTAAGGCTCGCACGCAATCTTGATGGCATACCTTTTCCTAACAGGGCTGACACGATCGTTCTACAGGGCGTTATACAGGAATTAGGTGAGGCTGTACCAGAGCTTAGCGCGGCAACCGGAAAACCATATATACTTGTAAAAATGGGAAAATTAACGCCGCTCGAACGGTATGTGCTTGTGGAAAAACATATTATCAGTCCTAGTCTGGCGCAGCACGCTGAATCGCGGGCACTAATTGTAGAGGAGGATGCCGCGGTCAGCATTATGATTAATGAAGAGGATCATCTCAGAATACAATGCATGGCACCAGGGCTTGCTTTAACCGAAGCCTTTCAAAGTGCCGATAAAATAGATGATGTCATGGAGGCCCGGCATAATTTTGGCTTTAATGAACAAATGGGTTATCTTACTGCCTGCCCGACAAATTTGGGCACAGGTTTACGAGCCTCTGTTATGCTGCATTTACCTGCACTTGGTATTACGAGACAGCTTAATCGTATTGTAAATGCCGCAACGCAGCTGGGTCTTGCAGTACGTGGCCTGTATGGGGAAGGCTCTGAGGCGGCAGGTAATGTATTTCAGATTTCCAATCAACTGACTTTAGGGCATACAGAGCAGGAGATTATTGATAATCTTTATAGTGTCGTCACCCAGGTCGTCGAGCATGAGCGCAGTGCGCGCTGCATGCTGATGCGCGAATCGGAAAATGCCTTGAGCGATAAAGTATGGCGTTCTTACGGGATTTTGCGCTATGCCCGCAGCATTTCCGGGCAGGAGGCCCTGGCTATGCTTAGTGAAGTTCGTTTAGGCATTGATTTAGGCATTATTGATAC
Source organism: Pelosinus sp. (assembly GCA_021372375.1). Taxonomy (GTDB): domain Bacteria; phylum Bacillota; class Negativicutes; order Propionisporales; family Propionisporaceae; genus JAJFUN01. The sequence continues at coordinate 5,441 of JAJFUN010000041.1, forward strand.
TAAGCAGGCTAGCTTATTTAACGAACTCTTGATTATGACAAGGCCTAATTATTTGCAAAAGGTGTCGGGCAGCAATCTTTTAGCTGCAGATGCCCGTGATAGACTGCGGGCCGATGTAATTCGCAGCAAATTGGCGGGAAGGGATGAGGAATATGTTAAATAAATTTACCGAACGCGCACGCCGGGTGCTCTTGATTGCGCAGCAGGAAGCCATGCGCCTTGGGCATGATTATATAGGGACAGAACATATTTTGCTTGGGCTGATGCAGGAGCGGGAAGGAATTGCTGCTAAAGTCCTTGCGGCGCAAATTGATATTGACAGTGTGCGGCAGGAAATTGAACAGGTGATTGGACACGGCAATGCTACATCCCAGGACATCGGGTATACACCGCGCAGCAAGAAGGTGCTGGAGCTGGCTTTAGAAGAAGCAATGCAGTTAGGTCACAACTATATAGGGACAGAGCATATTCTGCTTGGCCTCGTTAGGGAAGGTGAAGGCGTGGCTGGGCAAATACTCGCGCAGCTGGGCATTGACATTGATGCTGTGCGGCAAAGGACCATTGAACTCGTTAGCGGCATTACCATGCAGGGGCAATCGTTACAAACCAAGGGCAGCCAAGGTCTAGCGCCCTCGCTTAAGGAATTTGGCCGTGACCTCAATCAATTGGCAGAGGAAGGTAAAATTGATCCGGTTATTGGCCGTGA
>JAJFUN010000053.1 GCA_021372375.1 Pelosinus sp.
TGACGCAGAACTTATGGAACTCGTTGAAATGGAAGTTCGTGAGCTTCTTTCAAGCTATGAATTCCCTGGCGATGAAATTCCGGTAGTAACCGGCAGTGCCGTAAAAGCGCTGGAATGCGGCTGTGCTAAACGCGACTGCCAGTGGTGCGGCAAAATATTTGATCTGATGGATCAGGTTGATGCATATATTCCGACCCCTGAACGCGATACTGATAAGACTTTCTTGATGCCGGTCGAAGACGTGTTCACAATTACTGGCCGTGGTACAGTTGCTACCGGTCGTGTAGAACGTGGCGCAATCAAAGTCGGTGACACTGTTGAAATCGTAGGTATGGCGGAAGCTCCTAAATCTACAGTTGTAACAGGCGTAGAAATGTTCCGTAAACTTCTTGACCAGGCAGTTGCCGGTGACAACATTGGCGCACTGCTGCGTGGTATTGAACGTAAAGACATTGAACGCGGTCAGGTTCTTGCTAAACCGGGTTCAATTAAACCTCATACCAAGTACAAAGCCGAAGTTTATGTACTGAGTAAAGAAGAAGGCGGCCGTCATACTCCGTTCTTCAATGGCTACCGTCCACAGTTCTACTTCCGTACAACTGACGTAACTGGCGTAATCACTTTACCGGATGGTGTAGAAATGGTAATGCCTGGCGACAACATTCAAATGGATTGTGAGCTTATCACTCCGATCGCAATGGAAGAAGGTCTCCGCTTTGCAATTCGTGAAGGCGGCCGTACTGTTGGCGCTGGTGTTGTAACTGCAATCAATGCATAATTGATGCATAAGAGGGCGGCCAATGGTCGCCCTTATATAAAGAAATAAACTACCCCCTAGAGCGATGACGTGGAAGGTTGCCCGTACGCTACGGGGATATTTCCACGGAGAATGTCGGGTTCAGAGAAACCTGGCGATAAGGAGGAATAATTACAAATGGCTAAACAACAAAAAATTAGAATCCGCCTTAAGGCGTATGATCATAAAGCACTTGATCAAAGTGCAGTGAGAATTGTCGATACTGCAAAAAGAACTGGTGCTATGGTATCCGGACCTATTCCACTTCCCACCGAGAAGAATATTTTTACGATTTTGCGTTCACCACATGTCAATAAAGATTCGCGCGAACAATTTGAAATGCGCACACATAAACGTCTGATTGACATTCTTGAGCCGACTTCGAAGACTGTAGATGCGCTAATGCGTCTGGATCTTCCGGCTGGTGTGGACATCGAAATCAAGCTGTAGGAGGAGGTGGCAATAATGGCTAAAGGAATTTTAGGAAAAAAATTAGGTATGACACAGATTTTTACAGCAGAAGGTAAAGTAATTCCGGTTACTGTACTCGAAGCTGGTCAGACTGTAGTACTTCAAAACAAAACGGTAGAGAATGATGGCTATAATGCAGTGCAGTTAGGCTTCGGCACTGTTAAAGATAAAAAGGTTACTAAGCCAATGCAAGGGCATTTTGCTAAAGCTGGCGCAAAACCTGTTAAATTTATCCGTGAAGTTAGATTGGCTGACGCTAGTGAATTTGCTGTTGGTCAAGTAATTGGCGTGGATGTATTTGCTGATGGGGAACTGGTAGATATTACTGGTACTTCTAAAGGCAAGGGCTTTGCTGGTAGTATTAAACGCCACAACTTCAGACGCGGACCTATGGCTCATGGTTCTAAATCTCACCGTGAACCTGGTTCAATTGGTCCTAGAATGAGCGGCGGCGGCGGTAAAGTATTCAAAGGCAAAAAATTGCCTGGACGTATGGGCGGTCAGCAAGTAACTGTACAGCGTCTTACTATCGCTAAAGTTGACAGCGAACGCAATCTTTTATTAGTTAAAGGGGCTGTTCCTGGACCTAAAGGAAGCTTGGTACTGGTTAAAAATACTGTAAAACCTGTGAAGTAATAACGCGCCGAAAGGAGGATGTGCTATATGCCGAAAGTAGCATTATATGATATAACCGGCAAACAAACCGGTGAATTGGAATTGAAAGACGATGTTTTTGGCGTAGAAGTGAATGAAGCTGTACTTCATCAAGCTGTGGTAATGCAGCTGGCAAGTCAGCGTTTAGGCACTGCTGCTACAAAGACTAGAGGATTGGTGCGCGGCGGCGGTAGAAAACCGTGGAAACAAAAAGGTACTGGCCGTGCTCGTGCTGGTAGCACTCGTTCCCCAATCTGGGTTGGAGGCGGTACTACATTTGGTCCGCACCCACGTTCTTATGCATTCAGAATGCCTCGTAAGCAACGCCGTTTGGCCATCAAATGTGCACTGAGTGCCAAAGTTCAAGCAGGTGAGCTCGTAGTTGTTGATAATATCAACTTTGACGCACCGAAAACAAAGAATGTTGTTACAATGTTAAACGGTTTTAATGCCGCTGATGATAAAGCACTTATCATTACCAATGAGGTACTTGATAATGTAGAAAAATCATCCCGCAACATTCCTGGGGTGAAAGCAATCGACTCCACTGGGCTTAATGTCTATGATCTCTTATATCATAGCAAAGTGCTGATTGCTAAAGATGCAGTGGCTCGTATTGAGGAGGTGCTTGCATAATGTCAAACGCACGTGATGTACTCATTCGTCCGTTAATTACGGAAAAATCCACAAGTTTGATGCAAGAAAGTAAATATACTTTTATTGTGCCGCTCTCGGCCAATAAAATTGAAATTCGCCAAGCTGTTGAAGAATTATTTAAAGTCAAAGTTTTGGCAGTTAATACTGTCCGTGTTATGGGTAAAACCAAACGGATGGGCAAGACTCAAGGCAAACGCCCGGATTATAAAAAAGCTATTGTTAAATTAGCGCCAGGCTCACAAATTGAGTTCTTTGAAGGTGTATAAAAAATTAAAGTAAAAAGGAGGGGCGACAATGGCGATCAAAAATTTTAAACCTTATGCTCCGAGCAGAAGATTTATGACGGTAGCTAGTTTCGAAGAAATTACTACCAACAAACCGGAACGCTCCCTTGTCGAACGCCTGTATAATCATGCCGGCCGTAATGATCAAGGCCGTTTGACTGTCAGACATCAAGGCGGCGGCCATAAGCGCCTGTATAGAATAATCGATTTCAAACGTACTAAAGACGGTGTCCCTGCTAAAGTAGCAACCATCGAGTACGATCCTAACCGTTCGGCACGTATTGCACTACTCAATTATGCTGATGGTGAAAAACGCTATATTTTAGCTCCTAATGGTCTTAAAGTTGGCGATACAATTGAGAGCGGCGCAGCAGCTGATATCAAAGTTGGCAACGCACTGCCGCTGATAAATATTCCAGTTGGTACAATGGTTCATAACATTGAGCTTAAAATCGGTAAAGGCGGCCAAATGGTGCGCTCTGCTGGTGCATCCGCTCAACTTATGGCTAAAGAAGGCAGCCATGCACTACTGCGTTTGCCGTCAGGCGAACTCCGTAAAGTACATGTAAATTGCCGTGCTACCATTGGTCAAGTTAGCAACCTAGAGCATGAAAATATCACCATCGGTAAAGCCGGCCGTTCTCGTTGGATGGGCATTCGTCCTGCCAATCGCGGTGTGGCAATGAATCCGTGCGATCATCCGCATGGTGGTGGTGAAGGACGTTCACCTGTTGGACGTAAACATCCTGTTACTCCTTGGGGTAAATGTGCTATGGGTGCTAAAACTCGTAGAAAAAAAGCGTCTGATAAGCTTATTGTTAAGAGACGGACGAAATAGGAGTAGAGAAGGGAGGCTAATCAGGTGTCAAGATCGATAAAAAAGGGACCTTATGTTCATGAAAGCGTAATGAAAAAAATTGACGCGATGAACGCAGCTAATGAAAAAAAGGTTATCAAAACCTGGTCGCGCAGTTCTACCATTCTTCCTACTTTCCTTGGACATACAATTGCTGTCTATGATGGACGTAAGCATGTACCAGTATATGTTTCGGAAGATATGGTAGGTCATAAATTAGGTGAATTTGCACCTACACGTACGTATAAAGGTCATACTGGCAAGAGCGAAAAAGCTACCGGCCTTAAATAATAGAACTGAATAGAGTTTGCCGAAAGGGGGCTAATACAATGGAAGCTGTAGAAGCTAAAGCAGTTGCCACACATATTCGTATAGCACCGCGTAAAATTCGTATTGTTATTGATTTGATTCGCGGTAAAGCTATCGGCGAAGCGTTTTCAATACTGAAGTTTACGCCGAAAGTTGGATCTGAAGTTGTTGAGAAAGTGCTGAAATCTGCAGTCGCAAATGCAGAACACAATTACGATATGAATTCTGATAATCTTTATGTTGCCGCCGCGTATGTTGATCAGGGTCCGACACTGAAACGCATTCATCCGCGGTCTCGTGGCCAGGCTTTCAAAATTTTGAAACGCTCGAGTCATGTAACAATTATCGTAAAAGAAAAAGAGTAGCAGGCATTAGTAAAGGAGGGAATCGATAGTGGGTCAAAAAGTTCATCCACATGGTCTAAGACTTGGCATTATTAAGACTTGGGATGCTAAGTGGTATGCTGGTAAAGACTATGCAGCCAATCTGCATGAAGATATAAAAATTCGTGATTTTCTGAAACAAAAGAATTATGCAGCTGGCGTATCCAAAATCCATATCGAACGTGCAGCTAATCGTATTAAAGTGACGATTCATACTGCAAAACCGGGCATGGTGATTGGCCGCGGCGGTGCTGGCATTGAAGAAATGAAAAAAGATTTGAAAAAACTGACTGACAAACAGGTTGATGTAAATATTGCTGAGGTTAAGCAACCTGAGATGGACGCTACTTTAGTAGCTGAAAACATTGCATCTCAGCTTGAAAGACGTATTGCATTCCGTCGTGCCATGAAACAGTCAGTAACCCGTACAATGCGTATTGGCGCAAAGGGAATTAAGATAATGTGTGGCGGCCGTTTGGGCGGCGCTGAAATCGCACGTAGCGAAAGCTACCGTGAAGGCAGTATTCCACTTCACACACTCAGGGCCGATATTGATTATGGTACTGCAGAAGCCCATACTACTTATGGCCGTATTGGCGTAAAGGTATGGATATATAAAGGTGAGGTTTTGCCTGAAGCAAAAAGGACCGTTGCCGCTAACGAAGGGAGCGAGCAATAATGTTATTACCGAAAAGAGTAAAACACCGTAAGCAATTTCGCGGTCGTATGAAAGGTAAAGCACTAAGAGGTAATACCGTTTCTCATGGCGAGTATGGCCTGCAGGCTCTTGAGCCGGCGTGGATTACCAACCGTCAGATTGAAGCAGCGCGTATTGCCATGACTCGTTACATTAAACGTGGCGGTAAAGTTTGGATTAAAATATTCCCAGACAAACCAATTACAGCAAAACCGGCCGAAACTCGTATGGGTAGCGGTAAAGGTTCAACGGAATACTGGGTTGCAGTAGTAAAACCTGGCCGTGTAATGTTTGAAATGGATGGTGTTTCGGAGGAAATAGCCAAAGAAGCTATGCGTTTGGCGGCTCACAAACTTCCGATTAAAACCAAATTCGTTTCAAAAGCAGATACTGCAGTAGAAACAGTGGGTGGTGAAGTAGATGAAGGCTAAAGACATCCGCGATATGAACGCAACTGAATTAGATCAAAAACTGGCCGGACTCAAAGACGAATTATTCAATTTAAGATTTCAACTTGCCACTGGGCAACTGGAAAATCCGATGCGGATTAAAGAAGTTAAAAAGTCGATTGCCCGCATCAAAACAATCCAGCGTGAACAGGAACTCAAGGCACAATAATACGTTCTAAACGTATCTTGAATATAAGTCATTGACGGACGTTCTTACCTAATAAATTGTACGAAGAACGGAAGGAGGCTAATAGAACGTGACTGAAAGAAGCGAACGCAAAACCCGTACTGGTAAAGTGGTTAGCGATAAAATGGATAAAACGGTTGTAGTAGCTGTAGAGCGTTTAGTTCAACATCCGCTGTATAAAAAAGCCGTGAAGAAAACTGTAAAATTTAAAGCACATGATGAAAACAATGATAGCCATATTGGCGATACTGTTGAAATCATGGAAACTCGTCCGCTGTCTAAAGACAAACGCTGGAGAGTTGTAGAAGTTTTAGAAAGAGCGAAATAGAGATTGCTGCTTACTATAGCAATCTCAACCTCAACAAGGCAAAGGAGGGAAAAAAATGATCCAACAACAGACAATTCTCAATGTCGCTGATAACACTGGCGCGAAGAAAATTATGTGCATCCGCGTTTTGGGCGGCTCCTTCCGCAGGTATGCCAATATTGGCGATGTAATTGTAGCTGCAGTAAAGGATGCTTCACCGGGTGGTGTTGTTAAAAAAGGCGATGTAGTAAAAGCGGTAGTTGTCCGTACGCATAAAGGCATGCGCCGTCAGGACGGTTCTTACATCCGTTTTGATGAAAATGCTGCAGTTGTCATTAAAGATGATAAAAGCCCAAGAGGCACACGTATATTTGGACCAGTAGCGAGAGAGCTTAGAGAAAAAGACTTTATGAAAATTATCTCGCTGGCTCCGGAAGTAATCTAAGTCAGGAGGTGTCAATTAGTGTCTGAAATCAATAAACTGCATGTTAAAAAGGGTGACACCGTAATTGTGTTATCAGGCAAAGACAAAGGCAAGCAGGGTAAAATTATTGAAGCACTGCCGAAAAAGGGCAAAGTGGTTGTTGAAGGCGTGAATAAAGTAAAACGTCACACCAAAGCAAGCCAAAAAGCTCCGCAAGGCGGCATTATTGTAAAGGAAGCTCCGCTTTCTTCTTCAAAAGTTATGCTTGTTTGTACAGAATGCAATAAACCGACTCGTATTAAGAAAACTGCATTGGCTAGCGGAAATGTGCGTGTTTGCAAAAAATGCGGGGAAATCATAGATAAATAATATAAGAAAGGAGGTCTCGTAGTGGCCAGATTGAAAGATAAATATGTAGATGAAGTTGCAAAAGCAATGATGGAAAAATTCGGTTACCAAAACGTAATGGAAATTCCTAAAATTGATAAAGTTGTCTTGAACATGGGCGTTGGTGAAGCAGTAGGCAATCCGAAGGTTTTGGATGCAGCAGTAAGTGATATGACGACTATTGCCGGACAAAAACCGGTGGTAACTCGTGCTAAAAAATCTATTGCCGCTTTTAAAATTCGTGAAGGTATGCCAATCGGCGCCAAAGTTACTCTGCGCGGCGAGCGCATGTACCAGTTTTTGGATAAATTACTGAACGTTGCATTGCCTCGTGTACGTGACTTCCGTGGTGTTAGCCCTCGCTCGTTCGATGGTCGTGGTAACTACACCATGGGCGTAAAAGAACAATTGATATTTCCTGAAATTGAATACGATAAAGTAGACAAAATTCGTGGGATGGATATCATAATTGTAACAACTGCTAACACTGACGAAGAAGCCAGAGAGTTGTTGCGTCTTATGGGAATGCCATTCAGCGCGTAAGAAGGAGGGAAATATTGTGGCCAAAAAGGCATTAGTTGAAAAATGGAAAGCTGAGCCAAAGTTTAGTGTACGTAAGTACAATAGATGTAAAATCTGCGGTCGTCCGCATGGTTACCTGCGTAAATTTGAAATGTGCCGTATTTGCTTCAGAGAATTGAGCTATAAAGGCGCAATTCCAGGAGTAACAAAAGCCAGCTGGTAACTCATAACAGGAAGGAGGTTATAATTAATGGTAATGACCGATCCAATTGCCGATATGCTTACAAGAGTTCGTAATGCTAACTCGGTTTATCATGAAAAGGTTGAAATTCCAGCCTCAAAAATTAAACAAGCAATTGCCCAAATCCTTAAGGAAGAAGGCTTCATTAAAGATTTTGATGTAGTTGCAGATGATAAACAAGGTATGCTGCGTGTAAGCTTGAAATATGGTTCGAATCGTGAGAAAGTAATTACTGGTATTAAACGTATTTCCAAACCTGGTCTTCGGGTGTATGCTAAAAGAGACCAATTGCCGCGCGTACTTGGTGGCCTTGGCATAGCAATCATCTCTACGTCCAAAGGAATTATGACTGATAAAACAGCTCGTCGGGACGGACTTGGCGGCGAAGTAATTGCTTACGTTTGGTAATTTTTGCAGGTAGGAGGTGCAGATATGTCGAGAATCGGTAGAATGCCTATTACCATTCCAAGTGGCGTTACAGTTAAACTTGATGGTGATGTGGTAACGGTAAAAGGCCCGAAAGGCGAACTTACCCGTACTTTTCATAAAGATATGATTATTAAGCAAGAAGGCGATGTAATTACTGTAAATCGTCCTTCTGATGAAAAAGAGCACAGATCACTCCATGGTTTGACTCGTACTCTCTTAAACAACATGATTATCGGTGTAACCCAAGGCTTTTCCAAAACTTTGGAAATTGCTGGTGTTGGTTACAGAGCAGCAAAATCTGGTAAAAAATTGGCCTTAACATTAGGTTTTTCTCATCCATTAGAGGTAGAACCGCCTAACGGTTTGTCAATTGATGTTCCGGCTCCGAATAAAATTGTTGTTTCAGGAATTGATAAAGAAGCAGTTGGCGCACTGGCAGCCCAGATTCGTGGTTATAGAGAACCTGAACCGTATAAAGGTAAAGGTGTTAAATACGAAGGCGAAGTTGTTCGTCGTAAAGTGGGTAAAGCAGGCGGCAAAGGCAAGAAGTAGGAATTTGAGAGAAAGGAGTGAATACCTTGCTTCGTAAACAAGATAAAAATGCATTGCGCGTAAAGCGTCATCATAGAGCACGCAAGAACTTGATTGGTACTGCGGCAAGACCTCGTTTAAATGTATTTCGCAGTTTGAGCAATATTTATGCTCAGGTTATTAATGATGAAAATGGTACTACTATCGTATCAGCAAGCACAAAAGATAAAGACATTAAGCTGGAATACGGCGGAAATATCGAAGCTGCTAAGGCAGTTGGCGCCGCTGTTGCCAAACTTGCATTAGAAAAAGGCATTACAAAAGTGGTATTTGACCGTGGGGGTTATATTTATCATGGCAGGGTAGCTGCGTTAGCTGAAGCTGCACGTGAAGCCGGTCTTGAGTTTTAAGTTTTTTGAAAAGGAGGGAAATTAATGGCAAGAATTGACCACACAACTCTCGAATTAAAAGAGAAAGTTGTGTTTATCAACAGAGTTGCAAAAGTAGTTAAAGGCGGTCGTCGCTTTTCTTTCAGTGCTCTTGTGGTAGTAGGTGACGAGAATGGTCACGTCGGCGCAGGCATTGGTAAAGCAGGCGAAGTACCGGAAGCAATTAGAAAAGGCATTGAAGATGCGAAAAAGAACATGATTAAAGTTCCATTGGTTGGTACAACCATTCCGCATGAAATTCTTGGTATTTTTGGTGCTGGTAGAGTGTTGTTAAAACCAGCTGCAGAAGGTACTGGAGTTATTGCTGGCGGTCCTGTACGTGCCGTACTTGAACTTGCTGGTATCCATGATATCCTAACCAAGTCTTTAGGTTCAAACAATGCTAACAACATGGTACGTGCTACCATTAAGGGCCTTGATCAGCTGAAAAAAGCTGAACAGGTGGCGCAGCTTCGCGGTAAAACCGTTCAAGAACTTTTGGGCTAAGAACGTCCATAGGAGGTAATAGTATGGCAAAACTTAAGATTACTCTTACCAGAAGCTTGATCGGCAGACCGGAAGAACAACGCCGCACTGTGAAAGCTCTGGGTTTAGGTAAAATGAATAGTTCCGTAGAACAAGAAGATAATGCGGTCATTCGCGGGATGATCCATAAAGTGGAACATCTTGTTTCAGTAGAAGTACAAGACTAATTTGAAAGGAGGCGCTATCGCATGAAATTACATGAGTTAGCTCCGGCACCTGGCTCTAAAAAAGAGCGTACCCGTGTTGGCCGTGGACTTGGTTCAGGTCTTGGTAAAACTTCGGGTAAAGGTCATAAAGGTCAAAACGCACGTGCTGGCGGCGGTGTCCGTCCTGGTTTTGAAGGCGGTCAAATGCCACTGTACAGAAGACTTCCAAAACGCGGTTTTTACAATAAATTTGCTAAGGAATATGCCGAAGTAAATGTAAGTGAATTGAACCGTTTTGAAGAAGGCTCCGTAGTTGATCCGGCTGCTTTGGTAGAAGCAGGGGTACTCAAAAACGTACGTGATGGAATTCGTATTTTAGGAAATGGAGAAATTTCCAAATCCCTAACTGTAATTGCCAATGGGTTTACCAAATCAGCAGCTGATAAGATTACTGCTGCTGGCGGCAAAGTAGAGGTGGTCTAGGTGCTTTCAGCCCTGTCCAATATACTCAAGATTACTGAGCTTAGGCAAAAAGTAATGTTTACGCTGGCAATGTTTTTAATATTTAGAGCCGGTACACATATTCCTGTTCCGGGTGTTGATATTAGCGCAATTGAGCGTTTATTTACCTCGGGTAATCTTTTTGGTTTACTGGATTTGTTTTCTGGTGGTGCATTGAGCAAATTCTCAGTTTTTGCAATGAGTATTACGCCTTATATTAATGCTTCCATTATTATGCAGCTTCTGACAGTGGTTATACCAAAGTTAGAACAATGGTCTAAAGAAGGCGAAGAAGGGCGAAAGAAAATTACCCAGATTACTCGTTATGGCACAGTTGTGCTTGGATTTTTACAAGCTGTCGGGATGGCAATCGGGCTTCGTGATGCGATTATTCATCCAGGAATTGGTTCTATCCTACTGATTGCTTTAACACTTACTGCTGGTACTACCTTTTTGATGTGGCTAGGTGAGCAAATTACAGATAAAGGTATTGGTAATGGGATTTCCTTAATTATCTTTGCCGGTATCGTATCACGGCTCCCGGACGGTCTAGGTGTAATTTTAGATTATCTTAAGGCAGGCACAATTAATTTCTTCAATGTAATCTTGTTTTTAGCAATTGCACTAGCTATGATTGTTTTTGTTATTGCGATTACACAAGGACAGCGCAGAATTCCTGTGCAATATGCCAAACGTGTTGTTGGTCGTAAGATGTATGGCGGCCATTCCAGTCACATTCCGCTGAAAGTCAATCAGGCGGGTGTTATTCCAATAATCTTTGCGTCATCCGTGCTGATGTTCCCGGTAACCATTGCCCAGTTTATTACTGTTCCCTGGGTAAAAACGCTGGCAGAGTATTTTGCGTGGGGTACGCCGCTCCAGACATTTCTGTATGCGGCCCTGATTATCTTTTTCACGTATTTCTACACTGCGGTTACTTTGAATATATCGGATATGGCAGAGAACATGAAAAAATACGGTGGTTTTATTCCAGGGCTTAGACCGGGTAAACCGACCGCTGATTATTTGGATCGTGTTATGACCAGAATTACCCTTGCTGGATCTATCTTCCTGGCTTTGATTGCCATACTGCCAAATTTCGTTGCGGCGGCAACCAATATACAAGGCGTATATTTTGGCGGCACTGCCCTCCTCATAGTAGTAGGTGTAGCGCTTGATACAATGAAGCAGATAGAAGCACTAGTTTTGATGCGTCACTATCAAGGCTTCATGAAGTAGTGTGGGGGTGTGTAGTTCATGTATATCCTGTTAATGGGACCTCCTGGGGCCGGTAAAGGCACCCAGGCGGCTCAACTGGTTGAAAAATTTAATATACCGCATATTTCGACAGGCGATATGTTTCGCGCTGCGGTAAAAGAAGGTACCGAGCTTGGCCAGCAGGCCAAAGCGTGCATGGATGCCGGGCAATTGGTGCCTGACAGTGTGACAATCGGTATTGTCAAAGAAAGACTGGCGAAACAAGATTGTAAAAAAGGCTTTATATTAGACGGATTTCCGCGGACGGTTGAGCAGGCTAATGCTTTAACAAGCACTTTAACAGAACTAAGCATTAAGCTTGACCGGGTTATTAATATTAATGTGCCGGCTGAAGATCTGGTAAGCCGCATTGTGGGAAGACGCATCTGCAAAGCCTGCGGTGCTACTTTCCATACAGTATTTAACCCATCTTCACTTGAGGGCAAGTGCGATAAGTGTAAAGGTGAACTTTACCAGCGCGCCGACGATCGCGAAGATACTGTGCGAAATCGTTTGTCGGTATATGAAGCACAAACCCAGCCGCTCATTAAGTATTATGAGCAAAACGGTTTGTATACAGAAATCGATGGTCGCCAGGAAATTCATAAAGTTCTTGATGATATTTTAGAAAGCCTTAAAGGCAGATCTTTATGATCACTGTCAAGTCAGACCGGGAGATTACCTACCTCAGAAATGCAGGTAAAATCGCAGCTCAAATGCTGGTTGAAATTAAGAGAGCGGTTAAACCCGATGTAACTGCCTTGGAACTGGATCAATCCGCCGAGAAATATATTGAAAGCGGTTTCCCGGCTAGCACCTCTTCGTTAAATGAAGAAGTAGTGCAGGGAGTTCTGGGACTAAGAAAGTTAAATTTTGGATATAATGTTTGTATTGATATTGGTATAGTATTTGGCCGAAGTATGCATGATGATCTCAACTGCCGATATTTGGCAAACCTGGTCGCGGGCCAAGATTAAAAACCGGTATGACCTTGTGATTCACTAGCGGCAGATTGGAAATTGACTAAGTTTCTACAAGCACGAATGTCCGGCATGTCAAAATCCATCAGCCTCTTGCGCAAGGTTTGGCTGAAAAACTTCAAAAAGGCCATAAGGTTACCAATGAAGAACTTCGCCAGGCTGTAACGTATTTTATAAAACCGGATAATAATTGAGAAACGGGCCAAGGAGGGATATATCGTGTCTAAACAAGATGTAATTGAAGTCGAAGGTAAGGTTCTTGAAGCTTTGCCAAATGCTATGTTCCAGGTTGAACTGGAAAATGGTCATGTAGTCCTTGCACATGTATCAGGCAAAATTCGTATGAACTTCATTCGTATTTTACCAGGTGATAAAGTTACTGTGGAACTTACGCCGTATGATTTAAAGCGCGGACGAATTACGTATCGTTTTAAATAGGGTTAAAGGAGGAAACCGAACATGAAAGTAAGACCGTCGGTCAAACCTATTTGCGAAAAATGCAAAGTTATTAAACGTCATGGAAATGTAATGGTGATTTGTGAAAATCCGAAACATAAACAAAAGCAAGGATAAGGGGGTGCATGTATAGATGGCACGTATTGCCGGTGTTGATTTACCGCGTGACAAGAGAATTGAGATTGCTTTAACATATATTTTTGGTATTGGCCTTACTCTATCAAAAGAAATATTGGCTGCTACTGGTATTAACCCTGATACGCGGACTCGTGACCTTACTGAAGAAGAAGTCTCCAAATTGCGTGAAGCAATCGACAAGAACTACAAAGTTGAAGGAGACCTTCGGCGTGAAGAACAGCTGAATATCAAACGGTTAATTGAAATTGGTTCCTATCGGGGCAAACGTCACCGTATGGGACTTCCGGTACGTGGACAACGCAGTAAAACAAATGCTCGTACACGTAAAGGTCCGAAAAAGACTATGGCAGGTAAAAAGAAGTAAGGAGGGATAAAGTTGGTTGCAAAGAAAGTTGTTAGACCAAAAAGAAAAGAGCGTAAAAATGTCGAGCATGGTGTAGCACATATTCGCTCAACTTTCAATAATACAATTGTTACAATAACTGATACCAAAGGCAATGCTCTATCTTGGGCAAGTGCCGGCGGGCTTGGTTTTAGAGGCTCAAGAAAAAGCACTCCGTTTGCTGCGCAAATGGCTGCTGAAACTGCCGCTAAAGCTGCAATGGAACATGGTCTTAAACAAATCGAAGTATTTGTAAAAGGCCCTGGTGCTGGACGTGAAGCCGCAATCAGATCGCTGCAGGCTGCTGGCTTAGAAGTGAATTTGATTAAGGATTGCACACCAGTTCCTCATAATGGTTGTCGTCCCCCTAAACGGAGAAGAGTATAAGAATTCGGGAGGTGCTAAGAGAAGCATGGCTAGATATACAGGACCTGTTTGCAGACAATGCCGTCGTGAAGGTGTAAAATTATACCTTAAAGGCGATAAATGCTACGGTGATAAATGTGCGTTCACAAAACGCAGCTATGCGCCTGGCCAACATGGTCAAGGCCAAGGCCGTAAGAAAGTATCTGAATATGGTATTCAGTTGAGAGAAAAACAAAAAGCACGTCGTGTTTATGGAATTTTGGAAGGCCAATTCCGCCTGTACTTTGATAAGGCTGAACGCCAAAAAGGCATTACTGGTGAAAACCTGTTGGTTTTACTGGAAAGAAGACTGGACAATGTTGTATATCGTTTAGGTTTTGGCGCTAGCCGCAACCAGGCAAGACAGCTTGTACGTCATGGACATTTTACGGTTAATGGCCGTAAAGTGAACATTCCTTCTTACTTAATTAAAGCTGACGATGTAATCCAAGTAAGTGACAAGAGCAAAGAATCACCAGTTATGAAGCAAATGGCTGAGGTTCTTGGCAATAAGACTGTTCCAGCTTGGCTTGAACTGTCCATTGATAATTTAAACGGTAAAGTGGTACGTTTCCCTAACCGTGATGAAATCGATACACCAATCCAAGAACACTTAATTGTTGAGTTGTACTCCAGATAATAAACTGGCGCTGCTTTCTTTGCAGCGACTTCTAGATCAAATGCCCTCAGTTGTGGGTTTTCTATAGCGTAACTTGACCTAGTACGCAAAGAGGAGGGTTTTTTCGGATGAACGAAATCGAGAAACCGAATATCGAGATAGTAGAAATCAGTGAGGACAACCAATACGGAAAATTTGTCTGCGAGCCATTGGAGCCAGGCTATGGTACAACCTTGGGCAACAGTCTGAGAAGAATACTATTGTCTTCGCTTCATGGGTCTGCAGTAACCTCCGTGAAGATTGAGGGAGTTCTTCATGAGTTTGGTACTATTGACGGTGTACGGGAAGACGTGACTGACATTATTTTAAATCTGAAGCAATTATGTCTCAAATCATATACTGAGGAGACAAAGATTCTTAGGATTGATTTTGTTGGTGAAGGTGAAGTAACTGCAGCAGACATTATTGTTGATGGCGATATCGAAGTTCTCAATCCGGAGCTGCATTTGGCTACTGTTGATGCGAGCGGATCGCTGAAAATGGAGCTTACAGTAGAACGTGGCCGCGGCTATGTGCCTGCTGATAAGAACAAGAAGCCAGATCAGATAATTGGTGTTATTCCTATTGACTCGATTTTCTCGCCTATTCGTAGAGTGAACTACAACACTACTGATACGCGTGTCGGCAATGTAACCAATTATGATAAACTGACCATGGAAATTTGGACAGACGGTAGCATTCGCCCAGAGGAAGCTGTCAGCAAATCTGCCAGCATTTTGATTGCTCACTTAAAATTATTCCAAAACATGGCTGGCTTGCCTGTTGAGGAAGAAAGCGCTGAAGATACCTTTAGCGAAGTGCCGGAAGAAGGCGGCTCGAAGGTAATGGAAATGACCATCGAAGATCTTGATTTGTCGGTGCGTTCCTACAATTGCCTGAAACGGGCTGGTATTAATACCGTGGCGGAACTGGTACAAAAAAGCGAAGACGATATGATGAAAGTTCGTAATCTTGGTAGAAAATCAATGGAAGAAGTTAAAAAGAAATTGATTGAACTAGGACTCGGACTTACAGAAGCTGAAGAATAAACGGGAGGGAAGAGTATGGCCTACAGAAAGTTAGGACGTGACACTAGTGCACGTAAAGCGTTGTTCCGTAGTATTTTGACTTCCTTCTTTGAACACGAGCGTATTGAAACGACAGAAGCTAAAGCCAAGGAAATCAGCGGTCTTGCTGAACAAATGATTACCATGGCTAAACGCGGTGATTTGCATGCCCGCCGTCAAGCTTCATCCTACCTCATGGACGAAGAAGTTGTTAAAAAATTATTTAGTACGATTGCAGAAAAATATGCTGATCGTCAAGGCGGATATACCCGTATTATGAAATTGGGACCGCGTCGTGGCGATGCTGCGCCGATGGCAATATTGGAACTGGTTTAATATAAACTGGGCCAGGACATTGGCAAATAACCTGGCAATTTTTGCCCGGTTATTGTTTTATGTAGGAAAGGCGGCCTTTAGGCCGCCTTTTTTTGCAATAACAGAAAGTATAACACTTTGGGTTTGCTAACTTAGCGTTTGTTTATCTAATAAGTTAACATTAGAAGTATTTCTTTATGGGAGATATATCAATGCAGGAATTTATAACCGTGAATAATCTGTGCCATGACTATGCTGGCTTTGATGGCAGTACCGTCTTGGCGCTTGATAATATAAGTTTGAAAATTGCTCCTGGCGAATTTGTGGCCGTGATCGGCACAAATGGTTCAGGAAAATCTACATTGGCCAAACATTTAAATGCTTTACTTGTACCAACAAGCGGTGATTGCATGGTAGCAGGCATGAATACTAAAGAAGATGAGAACCTGTGGAAGATCAGACAAAAGGTGGGAATGGTTTTTCAGAATCCTGATAATCAAATTGTCGCAACGCTGGTGGAGGAAGATGTGGCTTTTGGCCCGGAAAACCTGGGGCTGCCTCCAAGTGAAATTCGGAGGCGCGTTGATGAAGCGCTGCGGTTTGTCGGCATGGAGCAGTATCGCCAGCATGGGCCGCACTTGTTATCAGGCGGGCAAAAACAGCGGGTAGCCATAGCCGGAGTACTTGCTATGCGCCCGGAATGTTTAGTGCTTGACGAACCCACGGCGATGCTTGATCCGTTAGGTAGAGATGAAGTTTTATCAACCGTGTGCCGGCTTAATCGTGCGGAAAAAATTACGGTAGTCTATATCACGCATTTTATGGAAGAGGCTATCGCGGCTGATCGGGTTGTCGTGATGAATAGCGGCAAGATTATGCTGACAGGCACGCCTGCTGAAATATTCAGTGATGTAGAATTGTTAAAATCTTTAGGGCTTGATGTGCCGGTGGCTGCTGACGTAGCATACAGGCTGCGTAAGGCCGGCGTTTCTATTCCTAAGAACATTATTACTGAACAAGAGCTGGCGGTGGCGTTATGTCGATAGAACTTAAAAATATTAGTTATATATATATGAAGAACACGCCCTTTGAGCATATGGCTCTGCAAAATATCAGCCTTACAATTAATCCAGGTGAATTTGTGGGCATTATTGGTCATACGGGGTCTGGTAAGTCTACTTTAGTGCAGCATTTAAACGGGCTTTTAAAACCAGGTAGCGGAGAAGTATTTGTAGACGAGGTGGATCTCAATGCACGCGGCAACGCGAGTAAACTCGCAAAACGAAAAGTTGGGATGGTTTTTCAATATCCTGAACATCAACTTTTCGAAGAAACGATTGCGGCTGATATTGCATTTGGCCCGCGGAGTCTTGGCTGCGAGGAAAGTGAAATTAAGCAAAGAGTGTGCGATGCTATGGAGTTTGTCGGACTTGATTATGATACGTTTGCTGAGCGTTCGCCTTTTCAGTTAAGCGGCGGGCAAATGCGCAGGGTAGCCATTGCGGGTGTTATTGCTTTAAAGCCTGAGTACTTGGTGCTTGATGAGCCTTCGGCTGGTCTCGATCCGCGCGGGCGTGAAGAGATATTCAGCCAAATTATGCATTTATATAATAAGACCGGGATTGCTGTAATTATGGTATCACATAATATGGAAGAAGTGGCTCGTATGGCAACCCGTCTGATTGTTATGAATCAAGGACAGATTAGTTTGGATGGCAACCCGCGTGAAATTTTTAAAAACGGCAGCGTGAGCCTCCAGGCAGCTGGCGTGGATGTGCCGCGCATTACAGCCTTGATGCGTTATCTCAAAGGGCAAGGGCTTAAGGTTGATGATACAGTGATAACTGCAGAGGAAGGCGTTAAGAGTATACTAAGTGCACTAGGGGGGCAAGGAACATGCTGACAGATATTACCTTAGGACAATACTTTCCTGGCAAATCCCCACTGCATCTTTTGGATTCCCGTACTAAAATTATTAATACGGTGCTCTTTATTACCGCTGTTTTCTTTGCTGATAATTATCTGA
Source organism: Pelosinus sp. (assembly GCA_021372375.1). Lineage (GTDB taxonomy): Bacteria > Bacillota > Negativicutes > Propionisporales > Propionisporaceae > JAJFUN01. Next base: position 17,890 of record JAJFUN010000053.1, read on the forward strand.
CCTATGGGATTGTGACAGCCTTTACGCTCATAACTGTCTTGATGACCGCAATTCCGCTGAGGATGATTTTAAAATCTGTACGTCCTTTATGGGTTATTATCCTCTTAACTTTGCTAGTGCATGTTTTTAGTACACCTGGCCAGATCATCTTTCATGCGGGTCCTTTTGCTGCTACTGCGGAAGGCATACGGCAAGGAACTTTTATGACCTTACGGTTAGTCCTATTGATTATTATGTCATCACTGCTCACATTTACCACTTCACCAATTGCCTTAACCGATGGTCTGGAACGGCTGCTTTCACCCTTTAAGCGTGTTGGTCTGCCGGCACACGAGCTGGCGATGATGATGACTATTGCCCTGCGGTTTATTCCCACACTGTTAGAGGAAACCGACCGGATTATGAAGGCACAGATTGCGCGGGGGGCTGATTTTTCCTCAGGCAATATTATAAAAAGGGCAAAAAATATGGTGCCGCTTTTGGTACCGCTCTTTGTCAGTGCTTTTCGGCGGGCTGACGATTTGGCAACAGCCATGGAAGCTAGATGCTACCGCGGCGGAGAAAACCGTACGCGAATGAAAGAACTAAAAATGACAGGAAAAGATATTGTAGCGTTTGCTATTGTAATCGTATTACTCATTGTTTTAGCGGGCTTAAAAATAGTGCATTGAAAATAGGAGGTAGAAGCTGCGATAACGGAGGGCAATTCACGGGGACGGTTCTTATGACACACACTTTGGGTGGGGCAGAAGAACCGTCCCCGTGAATTGCCAGACTATTGTCGCTAAGCTGGGAAGATGGAGAAAAATGAGCGAAACATTAAACTAACTTTAGCCTATGATGGAACCAATTATCATGGATTTCAGCGGCAGGCCAATGCGCTTGCAGTACAGCAGGTACTAGAAGATCGGCTTGCCAAAGTGTTTGGCCACCCGCTAAAAATGATGGGAGCTGGACGAACTGATACCGGAGTACATGCTCTTGGTCAAGTAGTTAATTTTTATACAACAGGTACTATTCCAACTGAACGAATTCCATTGGCAGGGCGCAGATTACTTCCTAAGGATATTGTTATTGAACAGGCACAAGAAGTATCATCTGATTTTCATGCAAGGTATAGTGCGCATAGCAAAATCTATGTGTATCGCATTTTGCCGGGGGTAGTAGCCAATCCTTTTACACGTAATTATGCCTGGAATATACCGCACGAACTTGATGTAGCAGCTATGCAGGATGCACTTCACGTTATTCTGGGCAAACATGATTTCTCGGCTTTTCGAGCAGCTGGCGGCCCGCCAATCAGTCCAATCCGGGAAATATTGGGTGCCTATTGCCAAAAGGATAGCCAGGAAATTGAGTTTCTATTTTGGGGCACAGGTTTTTTATATCATATGGTACGAAATTTGGTGGGAACTTTAGTTAATGTAGGTTCCGGGAAGCTTTCAACAGATGGATTTAAAGAAATTCTGGAGGGGCGGGATCGCAGGAAAGCTGGCGTAACTGCCCCGCCGCAAGGCTTATACCTAAAGGAAGTGAATTATTAAAATAGTATTTCTTTGGTGCAATCGTCGTAGGAGGAATTGGTGTGAACTGGCGTAGAAATCTTTGGACACTCTTAGCAGCAGTGATGTTATCAAGTTCAAGTTATACAATGGTTATTCCCTTTTTACCGCTATATTTACTGGAACTTGGTGTAAGTACGGAAAGTATAAATATGTGGTCAGGCATAATCTTCTCGATTAGTTTTTTTATTGGTGGTGTAATGGCACCTTACTGGGGGCGTTTGGCTGATAAAACAGGGAAAAAGCGTATGGTGCTTAGAGCAGGCTTTAGTTTGGCCGCTGTATATTTTTTAGGCGCATTTGTGCAAAGTCCCCTGCAGCTGTTTTTAGTACGAATGCTGCAGGGGTTTGCCAACGGCTTTTTCCCGGCATCCTTATCCATTGTAGCCAGCTCCGTGCCCAAAGAAAAAATGGGTTACAGTCTAGGTATGATGCAGACAGGGGTACTGCTGGGCGGTATTCTCGGTCCGCTTCTTGGCGGAGGGTTATCTCATCTTTTTGGTATGCGGCTTTCTTTTATTGTTTCAGCCGCTGCTATTTTTGGGGGAACGCTGGCCGTTAAGTTTCTTGTGGTGGAAGCTTCAAGTAAGACACAGACCGGACAAGGAAGCATGCTAGATGACTTTAAAACTGCATATCATAACAGTAAGCTTGTAGAAATGTTATTATTGTTATTTGTGGCACAGCTGGCGACTGTAATGCTGCAGCCACTCCTTACATTATATATTGCAGAGTTACAGGGAAAAATGGAAGGAGCGGGGCTGACGGCAGGCATTGTGTATAGCCTTGCGGGGGCAGCAGGTGCTATTGCAGCGCCGCTCTGGGGAAAGTTTGGACAGCATAAAGGCTTTTACCGCATTTTAGTGCTAGCCTTTTTCGGCGCCGGCACTTTTAATTTGGGACAATTTTTTGTTGGCGAAATTTACAAATTTGCGGTATTGCAATTCATATTTGGGCTATTTATTGTTGGTGTTTATCCGGCTATTAATACTATTGCCGTATCTTCCAGCCCGAAAAACTTTCAGGGCAGAGTATTTGGACTTACTACTACAGCTAATCAAATGGGTTCTATGGCTGGGCCGCTTATTGGCGGGGCAATCAGTTCTTGGTATGGCATCCGCCCGGTATTTTTGTTTACGGGAAGTTTGCTGCTAATAGTAGGGCTAAGCGTGTTAGTACGGCATAGCAAGGTAAAAATAGTACAAAAGTCCTAGAATGGGCTTGAAAAAACTGAAAATTAATGCTAAGATACCTATATAATTATATATTGGGCAAACCTGTTGAAAGGCAGGGACGCAAAGCCATGGGTCTAAGAACAGGAATGTTTAGGATTGCCAGGTTGCCTTTTGAGCAAGCAAAGAAAGTATATCATCTCTGGTTATGAATTATCTTTCTGAATTTGCCGAAACGTTACCTACTTTCTTGTTATTAAACAAACACGCTGCGCTTTATTTAATCCAGCTAAGATGGCTTGTATTAATTATTAGGCAGGAGGAAAAGTATATGAGAGAAGTGGCTAACGAAAGTAAATCCTTGCTGTTAGAACTGGAGGGCTTGGTAGCTGAGCTGCATGATATGATAAACTGCCGGACGGTATCAGATGCGGAAAGATTAGAGCTCAAAAACAAAATAACAGCATTATTTGTAAATGGGTAATTTGAGTATAGAGGCGTTAGTCAACACATGGCTAACGTCTTTCTTTTTCAATAATATCCACATGAATATTTCTATGGTAAAATGGGTAGAGAAATTTTAATAGTAAGGCAGATGATTATATTGGGTGGTGTAGTATTCTATCGAGATGCCAGTTTACCGTATTTTGAAGTAAAAAGCTGTAGTATTGACGCACTTACTTATAAAAAGCATGCTCATGAAGAATATTCATTAGGGTTTATTGAGAAGGGCCGCACTGCACTGTGGTATGAAGGTAAAAAGATAGATATTGATCAGGAAAAATTCGTAATAATTCCGCCGAATAAGCTTCATGCCTGCAATCCATATAATGAGGAAAAATGGCAATATGACATGCTGTATATTGAGGCAAATTGGCTGGAACAGTTATCTTGCGAGGGTACCATGTTTAGAAAAGAGCGGCCTATTGTCCGTAGCATAGCAGCAGCTGACAGACGGAATATGGCTGAATTGATGAAAATATTTACTAGTTCTATATCACCGCTGGCAAAGGAGACAGCCATGATAGATGGGCTTATGAACTTATTTGCAAGTACTAAAGAAATAACGGCAAGAAATTTGGATCATCCTTATGAACAAGTAAAGCTACAGAAGGTTCAAGAATATCTACAGGCGCGTTATTTAGATAAAATAACCTTAGATGATTTGGAAAAGGTAGCAGGGCTGAATAAATTTTATTTGGTGCGCTTATTTAAAAAGGAATTTAATATTTCGCCGCATGCGTACCAGACTTTGCTTAGAATTAATTTTGCCAAAAAGGAGCTGCGTTTAAATCAGCCGCTTGTCGATGTAGCGGCAAAACTAGGCTTTTTTGACCAGAGTCATTTTACTAAGGCGTTCAAAGGCTATGTAGGAGCAACGCCGGAGGTCTACAGAAGATCATCAGGCAAAAATCAATTTTTTACAATACATTCGTAAGTAGCTGCGGTATGCTAAAGTAAAAAAGCAAGGAGATATACTATGCAATTGACACGAGAAAAGTCTGTAGGTCTTTTAATTGGCGATCATATATTAGCTAATATTGCTATGCTGATTACCGTATTCTTCTGGGGTATTTCTTTTATTAGTATTAAAATTGCGGTAAGTGAAGTACCGCCTATTACGATGGCGCTAATTCGCTTTGTAATGGCCTCACTACTCTTACTGATAGTCCTGCAGAGATTAGAGCCGGATACCAGGCTGCGGCAGCAGGATAAGAAAAGAATGGTATTTGCCGGTCTCTTAGGTATTACTATTTATTTTTGTTTTGAAAATAGCGGTGTAAAATTGACGACAGCCTCTAGTGCCTCCTTAATTACTTCAGTTGTACCGATTTTGAGCATTACGCTTGATGTAATCGTATTTAAGACCAAAGTTTCTTTGCTGCAGTCTATCGGCATGGGCATTGCTGTTCTTGGCACATACTTGACGATAACGGTAAATGGTACAATGGATCTTAGTTCAGATTCTTTTCAGGGCAATGTATTGATTATGGGCGCAATGCTGGCCTGGACTGGGTATACGCTTATTAATAAATCGCTGCAGCAAAAGTATACCGGACTTTTTATCACAACTTATCAAATGGTGTTTGGTACATTATTTTTAATTCCTGCGGCATTAACGGAATATCAGGCGTGGCAGCTATTTTCAGTAACGGCTTTACTGAATATAATTTTCCTGGCGGTATGTTGTTCAGCAATTTGCTATTTTTTGTATATCTATGCGCTGAAATACTTGGATGTAGCTGTAACTACCCTGTATTTGAATCTTGTGCCCATAGTTGGGGTTATCAGTGGTTATTTTATTTTGCAGGAGACTATTGCAGCAATGCAGCTTGTCGGCGGCGCTATTATTATAATTGCAATTATAATTGTTAACTGGGATAAATTCATGAAAGTGTCAACTAGATAATACAAAAAAAGAGTATATCGACGCTGAATAAAGCAACAGGGGTTGTCGCACTTATGCGATAACCCCTGTTGCTTTAACTTATAAGCTATATTCTAAATATTCACAGCAATCTGAATATAAATAAGAGGAATTATTGGTAAAATATAGAAATAAATATAATTGTCCAAGAAAGTTAGTTTGTTATGGGAGGGCTTATATGAGTAAGCACAGCAATCCGTGTAATCAAAGTAGTATCGCAGCTGAGACCATTGAAAAGTATGAAAAGTATGTCAATCCGGCATTGGCTAGGTTATTTCGTTTCATGGGGTTGTCTACGGTGGAGTGTGAGGCGATAGGCGAGGTTATTCGCGATAATGAAGGAAAAGAATACATTGATTGCCTTGGTGGATATGGTGTTTTTAGTTTAGGGCATAGGCACCCTGCGGTTATTGCAGCCGTAAAAAAGCAGCTTGATTTACAACCTCTTTCCAGTAAAGTACTATTTAATCAACAAATGGCAGATTTGTGTGAACTCTTAGCTAAGATTACGCCAGGCGATTTACAGTACAGTTTTATTTGCAATAGTGGTACAGAAGCAGTGGAGGGGGCCTTGAAACTGGCACGCATTCATACCGGGCGCAGCGAGATTGTTTCGACTCAAAACGCCTTTCATGGTAAAACTTTTGGTGCGCTAAGTGTAACAGGACGAGCATTATTTTGCGAGCCGTTTAAACCCTTACTGCCTGGCGTTACTCACGTACCATTTGGCGATATTTCGGCTATGAAAGCAGCAATTACAGAAGCAACTGCTGCGGTAATAGTAGAGCCTATTCAAGGCGAAGGAGGTATTATTGTTCCGCCCGACGATTATTTGCCTAAAGTGCGAGAAATGTGTGATGCACAGGGGACCTTACTAATTTGCGATGAGGTGCAAACAGGACTGGGTCGAACCGGAAGAATGTTTGCCTGTGAACATTATGGGGTAATACCTGACATTTTGACAATGGCCAAGGCGCTTGGCGGCGGGGTAATGCCAATTGGTGCTTTTATTGCACGCCCTGCTATTTGGGATAAGTATAGTATCAGCCCGTTTTTACATACTTCGACCTTTGGAGGAAATCCCTTAGCCTGTGCGGCAGCAAAGGCCGCAATTGAAGTGCTTCGCTCAGAGAGACTGCCGCAGTGTGCAGCGGATAGCGGGGTATATTTTGTGGAAAGGCTGCACATTTTGGCCAAAGAATACCCTGAGGTAATTGCTGCAGTTCGTGGCAAAGGGCTCATGATTGGTGTCGAATTAACTAAGGAAGGAATTGGCGGATTCTTAATGTCAGAACTTATTTCACGGGAAATATTAGTAGCGTATACGCTTAATAATCCGTTGGTTATCCGTATTGAGCCGCCGCTGAATATAGGGCGGGGCACCATTGACAAGGTTCTTAAGGCTTTTGCTGAAGCGGTAGCTATGGCCAAGGATATGCTTGACGATTTATAGGAGGAATGTAAGATGCCGTATGTGGAAGTAACCATGCCGATTTATAGTGAGGCAAGTAAAATATATCCTATCATAAAGGATATGGAGGAATATCCAGAATTTATGAAAGACTTGGTCAGCGTAAAGGTTATTGAGCGTCAGGGCAATACGACACTGAGTAAATGGGTATCAAATGTAGATGGCAGGATTATCAAATGGACAGAACGAGACATATTTGATGATAAGAATCTTCATATTGTATACTCACAAACTGAGGGTGACATGCAGAGATTTGAGGGCGAGTGGATATTGACTGTCATTCCGGACGGTACAGAAATTAAGCTGACAGTAGACTTTGAGTTTGGTATTCCGATGATTGCCGGGCTGCTCAATCCCATTTTAAAAAAGAAGGTGCGGGATAACAGTATGAATATGCTGAAGGCTATTAAGCAAAAAACCGAGAAAAATGAGGATGTAGAACGCTAAACCGGTATTGTGGAGTATGCGGAATTTGTATATAATATAAATGCGTCTTTAAAAGGAGGCTGATTGATAAGATCTTCAATACTATTGCATGAATTAATTTTCGCTATAGAAACTAACTATGAATTGAAACCTTACGGAGGCATAAAATATGAATTCTTTGAAAACTACTGTATTGTTGGCTGCTCTGACAGGCCTTCTATTAGCAGTAGGTAATTTTATTGGCGGCACCAGGGGTATGACGGTCATGTTTGTCATTTCCATTTTGATGAATTTTGCAAGCTACTGGTATAGCGATAAAATGGTCTTGAGTATGTATGGAGCTAGAGAAGTAAGTCCCGGGGATGCACCTGATTTAATTCGCATGGTGTCAGGGCTTGCGCAAAAGGCCAAACTGCCCATGCCGAAGGTATATATTATTGATACAGATGTACCCAATGCCTTTGCCACAGGCCGTGATCCTGAGCATGCAGCAGTAGCTGTAACCTTAGGCATTATGCGCACAATTAACTACGAGGAACTTGAAGGGGTAGTTGCTCATGAATTAGCGCATATTAAAAATCGCGATACACTGATTAGTACAGTTGTCGCAAGTATTGCCGGTGTAATTACCATGATTGCGCATATGGCACAATGGGCCGCCATCTTTGGCGGTTTCGGCCGCAGCGATGATGATGATGATAACGGAATCGGCGGTATTGTGGAGTTTATATTCTTGGTCGTATTGGCTCCGCTGGCCGCTACGCTTATCCAGTTAGGCATTTCTCGTTCCAGAGAATACCAGGCAGATGAGACAGGCGGCACGGTATCAGGCAATCCCGCGGCACTCGCGAGTGCTCTTGAAAAAATCGAGTACTATGCTAAGCATAGTATGATTCCTGAGGCTACTCCGGCAACTTCCCATCTGTTTATTATTAACCCGCTCAGCGGAAAAGGCGATTTTATTATGAGCTTGTTCAGTACTCATCCCAGCACGGCTGATCGCACAGCACGCTTGCGAGAACTCGCAAAACGCATACACTAATAAAGTATTTTATGAAGATGATTCCTGTATTGACGGGGTCATCTTTTTTTGATTAGCAAATCATTGCGATTTTTTACATACTCTGTTTTTAATGTATAAGGTCCCCTCTAGAGAGGGGAACTAAGGCAACCCAAATAACTGAACTAGAATAAATTATATTTTATTGGTTTTAGAAGGAAAAAGCAGCAAGGCTGTCCAAAGTATATGCTAAAGATTAGTATTACATTGGAATAAATTTCACCGTTCCCCATAAAATATAGAGGACAAGGAGTGGTAGCATGGATTTTTTGGTAGTGAGTCCTGCATAAAAACATATTGACGGCTAAACAAAAAAATGCTTCTAAAGCTTAGGAGATAAAGGAGATTATATGATAGGCAGTATAGATATCAATACTAGTAAAGCACTTCCTTTTAAAGGCATTCATCCTAACATTGATGAGAGTGTATTTTTGGCAGAAGGTGTCAGCATAATTGGTGATGTAGTGATCGGCGAGCAATCTAGCATTTGGTTTAATAGTGTGCTTAGAGGGGATATTTATCCTATTCGTATTGGCAAATACACGAATATTCAAGATAATTCTACTGTGCATGTCGGTTATGATTGTCCTGCCATTGTTGGCGATTTTGTTACAGTGGGACATAACGTAATCCTTCATGGTACTACAGTAGGCAATAACTGTTTAATTGGCATGGGGGCAATACTGCTTAATCATAGTGAAATAGGGGAAAATTGTATTATTGGTGCCGGGACACTGATTACAGAACGTAAAAAGATACCGCCTAATTCACTGGTACTTGGCTCTCCCGGCAAAGTTGTTCGTGAATTGACAGCTGAAGAAATCGCCGGCATTCGTGAGTCCGCAATTAAATATAATGAAGTATCGAAGGAATATGTTTAAAGGAGGGGCGTAGGTGAGAGAAGTCGAAAGAACTCTAGTATTACTCAAACCAGATGCGGTAGAAAGGAATTTATGCGGCCGCCTAATTACCCGGTTTGAAGAACGAGGGTTTATGATAATTGCTTTAAAAATGCTGCAGCTATCAGCCAAGCAGGCAGAAGATCACTATGCTGAGCATGTCGGCAAATCATTTTTTCCTCGTTTAGTGGAATTTATTACATCAGGTCCGCTTGTGGCCATGGTGCTTGAGGGCGAACAGGCGGTAAAGGCAGTACGTACCATGATGGGGCCGACCCAGCCTATTGAGGCAATGCCTGGCACAATTCGGGGCGATTTTGCCCTGAACATGGGAGCAAATATAATCCATGGCTCTGATAGTGTGGAAAGTGCCAAACGGGAGATTGCTGCTTTCTTTACAGAATCTGAAATTTATAGGAGATAATTAATTATGAAGATATATACTAAGACAGGCGATGAAGGTACGACGAGCTTACTTAGCGGTGAGCGGACGGCCAAGGATAGTTTGCGTGTAAAGGCTTATGGGGCAGTTGATGAAGTTACCTCAGCGTTCGGTTTGGCCCGAGCAGCATGTATCAGCGAACCTGTGCGGACAGCGATTTTGGACGTTCAGAAAATGCTGATGTTATTGATGGCGGAGCTTGCTAGTACTGATGGCGCGGTTTATATTAAAGAGGAGCATATTACCGGTTTAGAGCAAAGCATCGACAAGTTCAGTGACCAGTTGCCGCCGCTTAGGGAATTTATCATCCCTGGCGGCAAACTAGGGGCGGCGGCGCTTGACATGGCGCGTACGGCCACTAGACGGGCTGAACGGGAGGTGCTTTCCCTGGCACGAGAAGAAAAAGTCAACCACGAAGTCGAGATATGCCTAAACCGTATTTCTGATTTATGTTTTGTGCTGGAGCGCAGCGAATTGGTAATGAAGGCTTAAATAGCACCAAATGCTCAAGACTTGCATACATTATAGCAGTCTGAAGACGGGAGGCGAGGCGCAGTGAAAGAATTACGCATCTATGTTATGTCAGTGCCTAAAGCGTTAAGGAAATTAGTGCAGGTTTTTGCCAAGAAAAGTTAATATCGCTAAACCGGATAGCTTTGTAACAAGCAAGCTATTCGGTTTATTTTTGTATGTCTAATGGAAAAGGTTCCTAGATTGAAACCCAGCCGTTGATAGTCGTGACTTTATGGCTTTATAATTTTATACCAAACAGGGGCAGGAATTTTCTAAATAATGACGAAATATGTAGGAGAAACTATAGGAAAATAAAGGCGCTAACGGTGATGTTTTGCCGCGATGCAGCGAAAGGCGTGAATGTGACCATGACATTAGTAAAAATACCCTATGCTAAAACAACGATTGATTTAGAATTACCCGAGGACCGGATTTTGGGAATCTTAACTTCCAAAGCACATGATTATGTGCCAGAGGCCGGTGAGGTGGAACTGGTGCAGCAGGCGTTGGAGAACCCGATTGGCTCTGCCAGACTGAAAGAACTGGTCAAAGGTAAAAAGAACATTGTGGTTATCAGCAGCGATCATACCAGGCCCGTGCCGAGCAAGGTAATTATGCCGCAGATCTTGAAGGAAATTCGCTTAGGTAATCCGGAAGCTGAGGTTACAATTTTAATTGCGACAGGATTTCATCGCTTGACCACTAAAGATGAACTTATTGCTAAGTTTGGTGAAAAGATTGTTAGCGAAGAAAAAATTATCATACATGATGCCCGCGATCAGGCTAATATGGTCGATATCGGCATACTGCCGTCGGGCGGGGAAATTCTGCTGAATAAGGTTGCCGCCCAAGCGGATTTATTAGTTTCTGAAGGCTTTATTGAACCTCATTTCTTTGCCGGTTTTTCCGGTGGACGGAAAAGCGTGCTGCCTGGTGTCGTCAGCGAGGTAACGGTTTTGGCCAATCACTGCTCTAAGTTCATTGCTTCAGACAAGGCGCGGACAGGCATTTTGGAGGGCAACCCCATTCATAAGGATATGGTCAGCGCTGCCAGACAGGCAAAACTGGCCTTTATCGTTAATGTTGTTATTGATGCCGACAAAAAAGTCATCAAAGCTTTTGCCGGCGAATTAGAAAAAGCGCATGAAGAAGGCTGTAGGTTTGTTGGCGATTTGGCGGCTGTGCCAGCCAAGCCTGCCGACATTGCTATTACCTCCAACGGCGGCTATCCGCTTGATCAAAATATTTATCAAAGCGTAAAGGGCATGTCGGCGGCAGAGGCGACATGTAAAAAAGGCGGCGTTATTATTATTTGTTCTGCTTGCAATGACGGTCATGGCGGCGAAGATTTTTACGAGTGGTTTGCTAAAGCGTCGGGACCGCAGGCCATACTCGATAAAATCATGGCAATAGATGCGTCTAATACCATTCCTGATCAGTGGGAAGCACAAGTTTTAGCGCGGATACAGCGTGATCATAAGGTGATCATTGTTACCGACCAATGTGATCATAAGATGATTGAAAGCATGCATATGCGTGCGGCGAATTCCCTCAGCGAAGCCTTGGCGGCAGCAGAAGAATTGATGGGAAAAGATGCTAAGATCACAATTGTTCCCGATGGCGTATCTGTTATTGTGAAAGCCTAACATTTCGATTAATTACCAGGAATGTGGCCTGGTAAAAGTGAATAAACTGAAAAGAAGGAAAATTTATACAGATAGAGAATCTAAAAATATATTAGCTAACTAACTGACTATGATCCGCAAGGGGGGTTCACAGTGAAGGAGTACAAAAGTGATAAGCTAAGAAATGTCGGGATTGTTTCCCATGGAGGGGCAGGCAAGACATCTTTGGCCGAAGCAATGCTCTTCAATGCCGGGGCCATCAGTCGTATGGGCAAGGTTGATGAAGGAAGTACTACCACCGATTATGAACCAGAAGAAATCAAACGCAAAGTAACAATCAGTACGGCGCTTGCACCTTGTGAATGGCAGGAACATAAAGTTAATTTTTTAGATACACCCGGCTATGCTGATTTTGTAGCCGAGGTAAAAGGAACACTAAGGGCGGTAGACAGCACGCTCGTGGTACTTTGTGCTGCAGCTGGCATAGAAGTGGAAACAGAAAAGGTCTGGCAATATGCTGCTGACTTAAACCGGCCGCGAATGGTTTTTATCAATAAGATGGACCGGGAAAATGCTGACTTTTACAGTGTGGTGGCTAGCCTTAAAGAAAAGTTCGGGACGGGCGTTATTCCTATTCAGCTGCCGATTGGCGCGGAGGATGCTTTTTCCGGCATTGTAGATTTGATTAAAATGAAAGCCTATGCCGGGCAAGGTAAAGCAGCCGAGGAAACTCAAATACCGGACGAAATGGCTTTGGCGGCGGAAGAGGCGCGCCAGGCCATGATTGAGGCTGCGGCCGAAGGTGACGATGATATATTAGCCAAGTATTTGGAAGGTGAAGACTTAAACGACGCCGAAATTTGCTTGGGGCTAAAAAAAGGCATGGAAAGCGGCAAGCTTTTTCCGGTGTTATGCGGCTCGGCCTATAAAAACATCGGTGTCAAAAATGTACTTGATGCAGTTTTAGCGTATATGCCATCACCTTGCCAAACGGCGGTTTTAGGGGAAAACCCAAAAACCAAAGACTTAGAGGAACGTAAAGTCGAAGATGGTTTTTCGGCAATGGTGTTTAAAACAACAGCAGATCCTTTTGTAGGAAGGCTTAGCTACATACGGGTGTTTTCCGGCAGTATGAAACCGGACAGTGTTTTATATAATGCGACTAAGGAAAAAAGTGAACGGATTGGCAGCATTTTTTCGCTCCGCGGCAAGCATCAAGAGCCATTAACAGTACTACATGCCGGTGATATTGCCGTTGTCGCCAAGCTTCAGGAAACGCAGACAGGCGACACCTTATGTGATAAAGAAAAGCCCATTGTTTTTGAACCCATAGCCTATCCTAGTCCGATGTTTACCATGTGCATTGCGGCTAAAAATAAAGGCGACGAAGATAAACTTGGCAATGCACTCACGCGGCTGACAGATGAAGATCAGACCATTAAGCTGAAGAAGAATGTGGAAACAGGCCAGCTGCTGCTTAGCGGTATGGGTGAGCTGCATACAGATATTATGGCTGAACGCATGAAACGTAAATTTGGAGTGGATGTAGTTCTCAAAAATCCCAAAGTTCCCTACAGGGAAACTATCAGGGCTGCGGTCAAAATTGAAGGCAAGCACAAAAAGCAAAGCGGTGGGCATGGCCAGTATGGGCATGTCTGGCTGCAGCTTGAGCCACTTGCACCAGGCGGTAATTTTGAATTCGTTGATTCCATTTTTGGCGGCGCTGTACCCAGGCAGTATATCCCGGCTGTAGAGAAGGGCGTCAAAGAAGCTTTACATGGGGGAGTTTTAGCAGGCTATCCGATGGTCGATGTTAAGGTAACCTTATATGATGGTTCCTATCATACTGTGGACTCCTCAGAAATGGCCTTTAAGATTGCCAGTATTATGGCGCTGAGGAAAGGGGCACTGCAGGCTAAGCCTGTGATGCTCGAGCCAATTTGCGATCTGGAAGTAACGGTTCCCGAAGGGTTTATGGGCGATGTTATTGGTGACCTCAACAGTAAGCGCGGCCGCATTCATGGCATGGAGCCCATCGGGGGCGGACTTGGTGTTGTCAAAGCTCAGGCGCCTGTAGCAGAGATGTTTCGCTACGCCATTGATTTGCGGTCTATTACGCAAGGCAGAGGAACCTTTGCCATGAACTATTCTCATTATGAAGAAGTCCCGGCACGGTTAGCCGACACCATTATTGCAGGCTCGAAGAAAGATAAGGCAGAAGAAGCGTAGTAAAAGAGTGGGCGCTGCCGGAGCAAGGCTAATAAATTCTAAAATGAGCAGGAGGCGATGATAAATACATCGCCTCCTGCTTTTTTAGTTTCTGAGGGGGACAGGCACCTTGTCCCTCTATTATTACATCGCCTCCCGACTGTCACAGGCTTGCACTGAATGTATCTATTGCAATGACTGTAAGGTTTGTTGCCCGGCTGGCGCTATTAAGTAAGAAACAAAGACATTTTGTTTCAGGGGTACTATGCATAAATTTCTTCCTCAGCCTGAAGAAACATTTCCTTCTACGAATTATATTTAACGGGGTAAAGAGAAATGATATATATATATAACGCACTAAACAATTTAACTAAACGACACGGGGCTCATGGCACGGGCACAGGGTAAAATACGGGATTTTTGGTTTTAAAGCCCCGTGCTTCGTGGTAAGAGCCCCGCGCAAAACTTTAATGCGTTTTATATAGATGGTAATTTATTAAGTGAGGTGTAAAAATGAGGGTATTGCTTATTAATGGAAGTCCCCATGAAAAAGGGTGTACTTATACTGCATTATGCGAGGTCGCGCAGGAACTCGAAAGACACAATGTTGAACCAGATATTTTTCATGTAGGCGGTCAGCCGATTCGGGGCTGCGCAGCTTGTGGGAGCTGTGCAAAAAGTAATTCCGGCAAGTGCATATTCAGCGATGACTCAGTGAACATTGCCTTAGAAAAAGCTCGGGAAGTGGATGGTTTTGTTTTTGGATCACCAGTGCATTATGCCGGAGCATCCGGACAAATCACTTCGTTTTTAGATCGGTTCTTCTTTGCCGGAAACGTTTTTCAATATAAACCAGGGGCCGCAATTGTAAGCTGTCGCCGCGGCGGAGCTACAGCTGCTTTTGATCAGCTCAATAAGTATTTTACCATCGCCAATATGCCTATTGTATCAAGCCAATATTGGAATATGGTGCATGGCAGTACGCCGGAAGAAGTCAAACAGGATTTAGAAGGAATGCAGACTATGCGAACATTAGGGAAAAATATGGCGTGGTTATTGAAATGTATACAGGCAGGTAAAGAAGCCGGAATTTCCCTACCACAACAAGAGCCTGTAATAAGAACTAATTTTATTCGTTAAAACAAAGACAGGGATAGTGGATTGTCTCCGGAATAGAGACAATCTGCCATCCCTGTCTTTGTTTATGACTGTCACATTAATAAGATTACATAAATAGTATAATATGAAATAAAAATTAATAACTCGTGGAGCAAAAATAAAATAGTTTTAAATAGGGAGTGAGATTATGACAGTATCTTCTAAACTGCGGCTTCCTGATACAGACAAAAATAATTTACTAAAAAAATATGCCCCTTATGTCTGGCTTGCCAAAGGCGAAAGATACTATCCTTGTTCTGTTGAGTATACCTTTCAATATTTTAATCGGATCTATAAAGATAGCGCATGGTCTTTGAAAACGAAAGAAGATTTATCATCTCCTTCGGCTACATTGCCATATTTTCACGGACAACATTCTAAGTGCAGTCCTGCCCCCGTTTACGCCTTTTGTTGTGAAAAACGAAATGCTATTGACCTTGTTTACTTTTTTTATTATGCGTATAATCGCGGCAAAGAATTAATAAGTACAATGTGGGGCAATCATGTTGGTGACTGGGAATATGGTCTGGTACAATTATCTAAAGATAGCTTCAAACCTTCTCATATGTACATTTGGCGTCATGGCAATAAAGAAAAAAGAGAATGGTCTGATGTTGAGCGGCATGAGGATCATCCCATTATTTATGCTGCCTGGGGATCACACGGAGTTTGGTTTGATGACGGAAATCATAAGTATCATTCAACTCCTAAACTTGTCGATGAATGCTCTAAGGGAACAGCGTGGCCTACATGGGATAAACTAGTTGCATTAGATTACAACAATAAAAGATCTCTTACTGGTAACGAGTACCCCTTATGGCTAAACCCTAAAAATGAAGCATACTCTACTGCCGGTGTTAATCCATCTGTTCCCGGTAATGGGCCAATAAAAAGATGGGGAAATTACCATGATAGTGTGAGCAATAACCCTTCTTGGTTTGGCTATCGCCGGCTTGAAGACGGCCCTACAGGTCCTGAACAAAAAGGTATTTTAGACCAGGAAATTAAGTAAATGTGATAAAATTGATAAAACGCAAACGGACGATGGATAATATAAAAGCAGTGGAAATCCCTGCCATGAGTTATTTTGTCTTCGAAGAATAATCGGGTTGCTAGGTGGCCTTAAGTAGTATAAAATTAGCAAATAATTCGCACTCTATATGTGGTTATTAAATCACTTAAAGGAGTATGATTAACTATGACAGTACAAAAAGACTTACAAAAAGCAGTGGCGGCTGCCGAATCAGCAAAAGGAACCTATGCTTCTTTTGCACAATCGACAGACGATAATACAGCCAAGCAAATGTTTGAACAGATGTCTTCGGATATGGACCGTCATATTGGCCAGCTGAACGCAAGACTTGGTGTGACCGCGCAAAATCAGCTTAATCAGCAAAGTGAACAGGGCTAATCGGAAAGCGGAAAAGTAAATAGGAAACAGCTATTTATCCTAATTATGGACAAATAGCTGTTTTTTTGCACTTAACATAACACCTCTAGTCGGTGTAAGTCGATACACGGATTAATTGGGCCAATCGTTAACATTATCAAGGGTGTCTATTACTTCAACGTTCAAGTTTTGTTTAATTTATTATATTACGGCTTTTTTACTTAAAATTAACATTGCTGAACTGTCTGCGGGCATTTAATAACAACTCGGTTATTAAATTTAGTTTTTCTGTAGTTGCTCGAAAAATAGGAAGGCTAACGCTTAGGGCGGCAATTACATTGCCATTGGACTCCAAAGGCACAGCATAGCAACATAGCCCCTTGGTAACTTCTTCATATTCTTTAGCAATATGCTTTTCTCTAATTGTTACTAATTGATTATTTAAAATGTCGAAATCGGTAATTGTATTCTCGGTATAAGGAATTAAGCCCTTGGGATATAAATTTTTTACTTCTTCAATGTCATAGTTGCTTAATAAAGCTTTTCCTAATGCCGTGCAATATGCAGGAAGTCGTTTTCCGACACGAGAGATAATGCGAATATCCAGGCCTACTTCAGGCTCCTCTTTTAAAACGTATAAAACATTGCTTCCTTCTAAAACTCCCATTTGGCAAATTTCTTTAATTTCAGCAACGACATTTTTCATTATAGACTTAGTGAATTCAAGCATGTATTCATCTTGTGAATAAGAAGATCCAATACAAAAAGTCGAGATTCCTAGTTTATAACGAAAAGAGTCCTTACCGAGTTGGATGTAATTCATATCAGTCATAGTTTGCAAAATAGGGTAAAGCGTGCTTTTGGGAACCGAAATAGCTTTAGATATTTCAGTAAGAGTTAATCCATCTGCATTAACAGATAAAAGATTTAATATATTTAATACTCGTTCTGTAGGCTTATGAGACATAAATACTCCTTAGATCAATAAAATTTCTGTCACTACTATTTTATTGATTTTTAAAAAGATTGTCTACTTAAATATGAATTGTAATTTGTCAGTAATTTAATTTAAAGAATAAAAAGTTAAAATATTATTGCGAATAATTACATAAATGTGTTATTATCTAGTTAATAGTTCTTATAAGCAGATTGAGTTCGTATATAAGAACTGAAAGCATGCGCATGATTACCGTGATTCAATTTTAAATTTATGTATAAAGGAGTGGTTAACAGAGAAAAAATCTCATCGTGTAGGTCGTAGTCTTTGAATGTAATGAAATTGTAAGGGGGAAATGTTTATGTCAATGAAATCAATTTATGATGTAGAGGATGTATCTTTATATAATATTTACACTCATGCTGAAGGGCCAAAGGGAAAGTTGCCGTTTAGTGAAGCGTTCTTAAGAGAATCGCCAAGTGGGCATCTTTTTGGGATGACTCTAAATGCAGGTATGGGCTGGAATCCGGAAAAACTTAATGATGATGATGTACTTATTTTAAGTACTCAGGGGGGAATTCGTGGTGAAGACGGCAGCACTATAGCTGTGGGATTACATACAGGTCACTTCGAATTAGGCTTGCAGATGCGTGCGGCCGCAGATGAATTGGCACACCATGGCGCCATACCGTATGCAGCATATGTTACGGATCCGTGCGACGGGAGAAGTCAAGGAACTATCGGTATGTTTGACTCATTGCCCTATCGAAATGATGCTGCAATTGTGATGAGACGCTTGGCGCGGTCTCTTCCAACAAGAAAAGCGGTAATGGGTATAGCTACTTGTGATAAGGGATTGCCAGCGATGATGATGGCATTGGGAGCGATGCATGATTTGCCGACTGTTCTCGTTCCAGGAGGTGCAACACTTCAACCTGTAAAAGGTGAAGATGCTGGAACGGTTCAGACAATTGGTGTTCGATTCGCAAGTGATGAAATTTCTTTTGATGAAGCGGCAAGAGTGGGTTGCAGTGCGTGTGCATCTGCCGGTGGCGGATGCCAATTTCTTGGAACGGCAGGGACCTCCCAAGTAATAGCGGAAGCACTGGGGTTAGCCATTACACATTCTGCTTTAGCACCTTCGGGGCAGCCTATTTGGGAAGAAATTGCAAGACAGTCTGCTAGAGCTGTGATGGAATTAAAGAAAAAGGGTATTACAACAAGCGACATTATTACTGATAAGGCAATTGAAAATGCAATGGTTCTACACGCGGCATTTGGCGGATCGACAAATTTGCTGCTTCACTTGCCAGCTATTGCGTTTGCAGCAAACTGTAAAGTGCCTACAGTAAATGACTGGGCTGCGATTAATAAAAAGGTTCCACGTTTAGTAAGTGTTATGCCAATTGGTCCAGTTCACTATCCAACAGTAAGCGTCTTTTTAGCCGGTGGAGTTCCAGAGGTTATGCTTCGTTTAAGAGAACTTGGACTCCTGCATGAAGATGTTATGACAGTTACCGGTGATACATTAGGAGCTAACTTGGATTGGTGGGAAAAATCTGAAAGACGTAAAAAATGTAGAGAGCGTTTAGAAACATTAGACGGGGTAAATCCTGACGATGTAATTATGAATCCTGCCAAAGCTAGAGAGAGGGGATTAAGATCTACCATAACCTTTCCGGTTGGAAACATTGCGCCCGAGGGCTCTGTTGTTAAATCTGCAGCCATTGATCCAACGGTTATTGATGAAGATGGCGTATTCAGACACACTGGCAAGGCTAAAGTCTTTACATCCGAAAAGTCAGCAATTAAAGCAATAAAAGATAAAAAAATACAAGCTGGCGATATTATGATTGTTATGGGTGGAGGTCCGAAGGGAACTGGTATGGAGGAGACCTACCAATTGACTTCAGCATTGAAAAAGCTACCTTTCGGCAAACATGTTTCTCTAATTACGGATGCTAGATTTTCTGGTGTTTCTACAGGAGCTTGCTTTGGACATGTAGGACCTGAAGCATTAGTTGGCGGACCACTGGGTAAATTGCGAGATGGGGATTTAATAGAGATTATTGTTGATGGAAATCAGTTTGAAGGCTCACTAAATTTCATCGGCACAGAAGAAAATCAGCTTTCCTATGATGAAGCCGCCAAAGTATTGGAAGGACGAGAAACCCATCTAGGAGTGGAGCCAAATCCTGATTTACCTGATGATACCAAATTATGGGCAGCACTTCAGTCCATTAGTGGTGGAATATGGAGAGGCTGTGTCTATGATGTGGATAGAATCATAGAGGTTATTGAAGCTGGAAAAAAAGCTTTGCGCAGATAAGAAATGGCTTGATTTCTGATAAGCCTTTGTCGTTCTCACTTGTAATCTAGAAAATGTTATATTCTGTGATTTCGTAAAAAAGTAATAATGAACCTGGTAAAAATTTTGGAGGTGGATCTATGCCATTATTAATTGTAGCAATAGGCGTAATTCTATTAATTGTTTTAATTTCCAAACTAAAAATAAATACTTTTGTTGCGCTTCTGATAGTATCATTTTGTGTAGCTCTCGTACTGGGTATTCCTCTGGAAAAGGTTGTTTCTACCATAGAAGCTGGTATTGGCGGAACGTTAGGGCATATTGCGCTCATATTTGGTTTGGGTGCAATGTTAGGCCGACTAGTAGCTGATGCTGGCGGTGCACAACGAATTGCAATGACCTTGATTAATAAATTTGGAAAGACTAGAATAGAGTGGGCCGTTATAATTTCCTCATTTATTGTTGGAATTGCAATGTTCTTTGAAGTAGGGTTAGTATTGTTGATTCCTATTGTTTTCTCGATTGCAAAAGAAATGAAGGTGTCACTATTATCTTTGGGTATCCCCATGCTGGCCTCATTATTGGCTACACATAGTTTTCTTCCCCCACATCCAGGACCTACGGTGATCGCTGGGGAATATGGAGCTGATATTGGGAAAGTCTTGTTATATGGTATTATTGTGGCTATTCCCACTGTTTTTATAGCGGGTCCCATCTTTACTCGACTCGCAAAAAAGATAGTTCCTTCCGCATTTGAGAAGAGAGGAAGTATTAGTTCTTTGGGCGAGCAAAAAGAATTTAATCTTGATGACACGCCAAGTTTTAATATTAGTTTATTAACAGCCATGCTTCCGGTAATTCTAATGCTGATTGCTACTGGTGTAAAAATGGTAGTCGGCAGCGCTGGGGTTGGTGCAAATCTTGTGCTTAGAGTGATTGCATTTGTTGGCGATCCATCTATTGCAATGCTAATCTCTTTACTCCTTGCAGTGTATACTATGGGAGTTAATAGAAATATTTCTATTAAAGAAATTGCCAAATCTTGTTCGTCTGCAGCAGCCTCAATCGGTATGATGCTATTGATTATTGGTGGCGGTGGAGCTTTTAAGCAAGTACTTATTAATGGTGGAGTCGGCACGTATATAGCAGCTATATTTGCTGGAACAACTATGTCGCCAATTTTTTTAGCATGGATTGTTGCAGCAATATTGCGGGTTTCTTTAGGATCAGCAACTGTTGCGGCGATATCTACGGCTGGTTTAGTTATTCCGATGTTAGCTCAATATGATGTTAATTTGGCATTGGTCACCCTAGCAACAGGTTGTGGCAGTGCCATCGCATCGCATGTTAATGATGCTGGATTTTGGATGGTCAAGGAATATTTCGGCTTAACTTTGAAAGAAACATTTGCGACCTGGACATTGTTAGCGACCATTACTTCCGTTGTAGGACTGATATTTATTTTGGCGCTAGATGTAATACTTAAATTGTGATGGGCAATTAGATGACGTTTTGTAAAAAGCTTATTTTATAACCAACAAGGTAGATATATAGGAGGATTTTGAAAATGAATTGTAAATATATTAGTCCGATTTTGACATCAATCAATGCAGATGGGTCGATAGATTACGAAACGATGCATAAGCTGTACGATACATTAATTGATGCAGGAATCGATGGAATTTTAGTTGGAGGCAGTTCGGGAGAATTCTATGCTTTTACATATGAAGAGATTAAGGAATTTATCTTGGATGCAATTTCATATATTGGTAATCGGGCAATTGTGATGGCAGGTACAGGAAGGATGGTCTACAAGGAAACGGTGGATTTGTCAAATTTGGCTTTAAAGGCAGGTGCAACGTCAGTACTTGTAGTAGGTCCATATTATAGTGCTTGCAACCAAGAGGATGTATTTAACTATTATGACAATCTTTTAACAGAGGTACAAGGACCACTTTATATCTATAATTACGAAGACCGTACTGGTTATGATGTAACAGTGGATACCGTTTTGCGCCTGCTAGCTAAGCATGACCATCTACAGGGCATGAAAGATACGCATGCTGTGCTTCGGCATACTCAAAAGTATATTCAACTCGTAAAATCTAAGTATCCAGATTTCATTGTTTATACTGGATATGATAATAATTGCATTCCAACGGTTATTTCAGGTGGCGATGGTTGTATTGGTGCGTTATCTAATGTATATCCGTCTCTATGTGCTGAGGTCATAGAATCTCTTCGCAAGGAAAATTTGGGTCAAATTGCAAAGACACAACGATTGATTGATGAAAGAATGCGTTTTTACGAAGTCTATACACCATTTAATCCTGTGATGAAATGGGCTATGGCAGAGTTAGGCATGGGTATGCAGGAAAACTGCAAAGCACCATTGACTGCGCTGACTGAAGATTCAAAAGCTTCTTTGTCTAGCTTTGCCAAACAGTTATGGCGTAGCAAATAAAATAGTAGTCGTCGGCCAGGCATTCTCTATTGGTAATGGCGAAAAGCAAGAACTCCTGTCAAATCATTGTTGATTTGGCAGGAGTTCTTGGCGTGTTTAGGGAATGAAAATAATGACTTATTTGAGAATGAGATTTTGTCAGGGGATGAGGCTATTGCCGTTAAGCTGGTGAGATGTTGTTTCGATAATCTTGTTCTTGCGACACGCAACTTATATAGGTAAAAGGAGGAAGAAAAATGGCTGTTGTGAAATGCACAAAATGTGGAAAGGTGTTTAGTACAGAGGGCGCAATACTGAAGCCAATTGGTGATGGTGGATATGCAGAATGTTGTCCTAAATGCGGGAGCACAAGTGTATATTGTGTAGATGATTTCCAAAACGACGACGATAGATTATGGGAGGGGTTTTAGGAAAAGCGGGCGTGGTTACTGTGAGTAGAGGCAAGCTTTATTTGGCCTGAACTCTTGCTACCGCATTTTTGGCTAAAATACTAATTTGGGCAGGAGTAAGGTCATTAGCTGGCTTTTGGACAGAAGGCGGTATTTTATTAGGCAGCATGGCTAGAAGATTGTTCAAATAGTTAATTTTCATGGCAAAGTTAACATTTTGCGGAATAGTATTTGATACAAATGGATTTAAGGTGCCGCTGACAACACCTACAACCTGTCCTTTGGCATTTATCAAGGGACCGCCGCTATTCCCGGGTTGTATCGGGATACTAATCTGAAACATTCTTATATCATCTTTAATGCCTGATAGACTATTGATTATTCCTTGACCTAGTTTAGCATTGGTGCCGAGTATGTCACTCAAGGGATAGCCAAGCGTATATACAGGGTCACTTTCTTTACAGTTTTGGATATCGGCGAGTGATAAGGGAATTATCGAAGGCTCTGCCTTTGCTACTTTTAGTAAAGCCAAATCGTTGACAGGATCTTTGGCAGCAATAGTAGCTGAAGCGCTTAGATCATTGCTATATTTAATACTGATGGTCTCGCAGTCTGCTATAACATGATAGTTGGTAACAATTAGATCAGGCGCTATAAAAAAGCCAGTACCGAGGTGAGTATAGGTATCATCAGTATTATCAGGATAAATTCTAATAAGAGCTTTTCGTTCTTTCTTTTCGGTGAGATATTCTAGTATATTTTTATTATTGGGAGATATCCGGAAGACCGAGCCCACTGAATGTTCTTCTGCCGGAGATTGATAGCCATTTTGGCTTTTATGCCACAATCCGACAAATAGCTTTGGTACAGCAGTAGTCTTTAGCTGCAGCTTGACGTTACCTAATTGCCAGGCAGAATCGGTAGTCTGAACGATAAAGCCAATATAATTATATCCTTGGCAAATAGAAAAATCATTTTTTACAATAGCAATTTCATATTGGTTATCTTCTGTTATCCAAATACCTTCCAACAAATTTTCTGTTTTGTCTTTAAAATAAGTATCAATTGCTTGTTGTCTAGTAAAATTTTCATCAGGCAACGGAAGGGCAAAGCAGGGTATTGTAAAAAAATAAATTGCAAAAAGAGATAAAAATACACGTACTAAACTTTTTGACACACAAAAACCTCCTTTAAAATAAACTAAATTAATTTTACCATAATTTTCATGTTATAACTTGCTTTCAAAAATAAAATTTAAGTTTATAAAAAACGTGATTAACGTGGTTATGGTCGCAGCGGGATAAATTACAGAAAAAAACTAAAGGTCTGACTCCGATAAAATTCAGAAATCAGACCTCAATGGTTTCTCTGAAGAGGTATTTTTTTAATCAATTGTAAAAAGCAGATACATTTGTCCTTCTTGCAAGCCAATAGGAACAATGTAACCATTTTCCGAAGCTGCAGGGAATTCTTGTACAACTTTTGGCAGACCAATTTCGGCAGATATGCCGGCATTAGTCAAATTAGTGATCAATAGTCCATTGTTAAAGCTGAAGAATTCTCCAGCTGCATCTAATGCCAGCGAATTTACGGCAGTGATAGTTTCTTGACTATAGCGCCTGGCTAAAGCTAATAGCAAATCAACATGCATTAATAACCGAACGTTTATCTGAACATCTTTTATTATCAGTTGTTGTGATATCATCCAGGCCTTATCCGCAGGTATTTGGGGTAATCTTTCTTTTAAAGGATAGTTTGTCCAAATTGCTGGTTCGTCATCGAGATATTTAGCTATATTTGTTAGCAATATGGCAATATAAATATAAAAGATATCGCGTAGCTTTTTATTGGTAATTATCGAACTATCTAATAAAATTCGTACTATAATTTCATAATTCAAGCCTTTAAAGCCAGTTGCTTGGTCTTCAATTAATTGACATTCCTTTTCAAATTCGTTAATGGCTTGCTGCATTTGTTCAAAACTAAGTATATTTTTGCTTAAAATAGCCGACGTTATTTGTTGAGCTGAAACCGCATCTTCATATATTTCTTGAAAATCTTCTGAAAACGTGGATATTTTAGAAATATCATCTATCGAATTCGTAGTACCGGTATTCGCTTGTGTTATATCAAAAAATTGTTGTTTTGTCAGAAGGCCTTTGCTCAATAGGAATATGCCAAAGTACTTACTAAACATATTATCACCCCTAGATGTCTTAATAAATTCATTATACTACAAATAAAAGGCGTTTAGCCATAGACTGGCAAAAAGAGTTTAATATGGTTAGTGCTCAAACAGGCATACACCTTTTCTTTGGTTTGTTAAATTAAAAAAGCGGACAATTTTCTTGAATTTTTGCCGTCTCCAGGATGCTGAGAAATTTAATAAATAATGCGAATGCTGCCATCTTTAAAGATTTCTATATCGTTATAGCTATCCATTATTCTTTTTTGCGTGGCAATACTCACCGTGGAGATATCGACATTACCATAAATAATAGCACAATACGTATTAAAGATGCCCATGTTGTTAATTGCAAAATAATAATGAACATCTTTCTGCTGGCCATTAGGCGCCAACTTTACGCCGTGTTTCTTTAACCATTCAACAGTTTCTTCGTGACTAGTAAGACTTCTTGTAAGATAGGTGATTACGTGACGATCTGTACCAGCATGACCAACTTTAAAGTTAGCTAGGCATTCCTGGCAAATGCCCTTTTCTCCCACAAAAGCGTAAGCGACAGGTTTATCTTCGTAACAATAGAAGCAGGTACCATTATTATGGCGACGCCACTTATAAACATCTTCATATGTTTTTTTCTTGCGAAATAGCATGTAGCAATTCTCCCTAATTTATTTAGTAGTATACCTTAGTATATCTGTTTAGCATCCTATTGTATACAAAAGTAACAGCAGAATTTATTTGAAATGATTTTGCGTGTTTCATTTATCGACGCACAAATGAAAATCAAGCTACACATTTTTGCAACCAATTTTTATTTACAGATTTTAAAAAAACACCATTGCATTAGCAGGAATAGTTTGTCAGAATGAATAATAAGATAGAATATTATTTTAGGAGGACAAATTAGCGCAAATTGGTTACAAGGTATAGGCTGTACATGACAGGCCCACCACAGAAAAACTGGGGGTATATCAATTCGTAATTGAAGTAGGGGAGCTTTACGAGCAAATAAAGTAATTCCATAATGGGCAAATAACTAGAACGGCAGGTAAGGGTGAATTTAGCGGTAAAGAATAGGGGAGGTATCCATTGGTGGATATTGTAAATATGCTGAAGGCTAAGATATGGGCAGTTGTAGGGGCAACAGCTCATAAAGAAAAGTTTGGCTACAAAATTTTTAAGGTAATGACAGAGGCTGGGTTTGAGGTCTATCCGGTAAATCCTGGGTTGGACGAAGTACAGGGAAAAAAATGCTATGCAAAATTAGCTGATTTGCCTGTGCTGCCTGAGGCTGTAAATATTGTTGTACCGCCAAGAGTAGGCACTGAGGTTGTTCGCCAGTGTGCTGAGCTTGGTATAAAAAAGATTTGGCTACAGCCAGGATCTGAAAATACTGAGGTTATGCGATTGGCTGAGAAGCTTGGTTTGGAAGTAGTATGCCAGTCCTGTATTATGATTGAGTTAAGAAAAGCTAAAGGATAATGTTTAATTAAGAAGGTCGGGCATTTTGTAATGACAGCCTGTAAGATTTATGGAGACTACACATTATTCATTAATAACAAGAGGCTATCATACTAAGGGAAAGCTGTTGATATCAGTGCGACAGTCTTCCTGTCAACTCTGCTTTCGCGTATTAAATGTAGGGGCAATCCCTCCGTGGTTGCCCGCGTACAAACGATCTGATGAAAATAGACTTTCTGTGGTATTATGAGTGGCATCCCTTATAAGTTTACTTTTCTTAGTACCACAGATTAGTTTGTTCTTGTTAGAACGTCTCTACGCGGGCAACCACAGAGGGATTGCCCCTACAAAAAATAAAAAGACTTACATACAGGGGCCTTTACACTAATTACTTAGTGTAAAGGCCCCTGTGCGATTAGAGACTACCAGATATTTCTTTGACGGTAATTTTTATCTTTTTATAGCCCCTCAATTTACAACGTTAATTGCTTTTCCAGCAAGATATGCCTTAATATTATCAGCGGTAAGTTCAATAAGCCGTTGCCGCGACTCAATGCGCCTCCACCCGATATGTGGTGTCATGATTACATTTTCCATGCCAAATAAAGGGTTGTCTGTTGCTGGCGGCTCGGGATCTTGTACGTCAAGCGCTGCACCTGCAATGAGTTTGTTTTGTAAAGCTTCAATTAAATCAGTTTCTTTTATGAGTGCGCCTCTTGAAGTGTTGATAATAAATGCTGACGGCTTAACCAGTTTTAAACTATCTTTATTAATAAGGTGTTTTGTGCCTGCTTTAAGTGGACAGTGGAGCGTGATAAAATCACTTTGCCTGAGTAGGTCTTCTAAGCTAACAAATTTTACGTTTGGATGGTCATATGATTTTGGCGATGGATTATAGATTAAAACCTTCATACCTAGCGTTAATGCGATTTTTGTGACGTGGCATCCAATAGCACCACCGCCAATTACTCCTAGTATCTTGTTCTGTAACTCGAAATGCGGCACCTGCAGGTATTTCGTAAAATTATCAAAATTTTTCTTTTGCAGCATAATCTGCTGTTGTATTAATGACGAACTTAAATTCAATATAAACGTAATCGCCAATTGTGCGACTGCTTCAGTGCTGTAGGTGGGCACATTGCATACAAGAATATCTTTTTCCCGGGCTGCCACGATATCGATATTATTATAACCAGTACCAGCTTCGCAGATGAGTTTCACTGAGTCAGGAAACCGAGAGATGACATCTTTGCCTACAGGCATTTCCTTAGTAATAACAATATTCTGATCGCTAACCCGCTGTAAAATCTCCTCATTGCTGCTGTGGGCGTATTTTGTGAAAGTAGTGAGCTCCGTAAACGGGGAAAAATCAAGCTTGTTGTCAAAATTTAGTTTTTCGGAATTAAGAAAGACGGTATTTTTCTTCATAATTGCCTCCACCTCTTTATTATACTAGTATGTACTGATCTTAATTAAATTTTACAACAAGAGAATCTATCTGTAAAATGAATAATAATAATAATTTATTGCGAAGAAGTTAAGGGGCTGAAGTGATAAATGAAGAAAAAAAGACTTTCAATTGCTGAAAAAGTGGGGCTTCCCCCAGGAACGTTACTGCATATCGGTGATATTTGTGCAGAGCAGGTCAGTATCCGTTTAATCCATTATAACAATGACACCATGGAGGAAAGTTATAATCCACCGCTTCCGCAGTTGAAGGAGTCAGCCGCTCAAAGCGGGGTGACTTGGATTGACATTCAGGGGCTGGATGCCAAGATAGTTGCGGATGTAGGGCTGCAGTTTTCCATTCATCCCTTGACTTTGGAAGATATACTAAATACCAATCAACGTCCTAAATTTGAGGACTATGGAGAGTATCTATGTATTATTGCCAAGGCGTTAACAATCCAGCAAAATCAAAGTGGTTATGAAAGCCAACAAATTAGTCTTATCTTGGGGGAGGGATATGTAATATCCTTTCGGGAAAGAGCGGAAGGGGCTAATGATGTGTTTTCTGGTGTGTACGAACGGGTTATCCAGGGACGAGGAAAGCTGAGGTCAAGAAAAGCGGATTATTTATTATATGCTTTGCTCGATAATATGGTTGATCATTATTTTCTGGTATTAGAACAAATGGGAGAAAAGATTGAGACTGTGGAGGAAGAGATTGTTATAAAGCCCTATGAGGGGCTTTTGCAAGAATTGCATCAGCTCAAGCGAGATATGTTATTCATCCGCAAGGAAATATGGCCTGTAAGAGAATTGATTGGTGGACTAGAGCGAGGAGAGTCCGCCCACATTGAGGAAGCAACCTATATTTATCTTAGAGATATCTATGATCATGTCATTCAAGTAATAGAAACAGTAGAAATTTATCGGGATATGCTGTCAGGCATGCTGGATATTTATCTTTCTAGTATAAGTAACCGCATGAATGAAGTGATGAAACTGCTTACGGTGATTTCCACAATCTTTATTCCGTTGACTTTTATTGCCGGTTTATATGGGATGAATTTTGAGAATATGCCTGAATTGAAATGGCCGTACGGTTATTATGGCGTTTTAGCGGTTATGGGCCTATTGACTTCGGCCATGGTAGCGTATTTCCGCAGGCGCGGCTGGTTGTAATGACCGGGGAAAATAAAGTCACCAATCGTTCTTATTTAGAATTTATAAAAGGGGAAAAATAAATTAAGAAAAGAAATCAATGTGGATTTACAGCATGAATGCTAGGGAAGATACTCCTTTGTTCTTTAAGCAGGAGTTTTACTATGTTTGTGGAATAAATTAATAGTAAGTGTTATACTCAAGAAAAAAGGGGAAATTAGGTATATGTTTTTTGATAATACCTGATAAAATTAAAAGGTAACTAAGGAGGATAAAAGTGGAACATCCATATAAACAAGAAAAGCAAATCCCAATGAACAATAAGCCAGCATTTAAAGGGGATAATAAAATATACCGTGTCCAGAACCCTATACGTAGCGAAATATCGTTAGCTATATTTTTTCTGTTTAAAATCCTTATTTCTAGTAACGTGAAAAAAACAGCAGCAGCCAACCCGAAAACTAACATTATTTTTGGTAAGGTCGGTGGATCCTGGTGGAAGCCAGAGTACCGAATCATAGTTGGCGGCAAGACCAAAAAGGATGTTGAGGTTGCTGTTGAAATGTTACAAAAGAATTTTAATCGCAAGAAGAAATAGTGAAATTCTAGATTTTAAAAATGGCTGTATTATATCTATAATAATTTCTTAAAGTAAAAGACACTTTACGCTTGACGCAAAGTGTCTTTTTGACGATAGGCTATAACAAGCCTGCTATTTATAAATTTATTTATCATTAAGCTCTCTGATAACAATGTATACGGCCATGACAGCCAAAAATACCATCCAAAGTTTTGGCAGCGGCAGCTTAAATGGAGCAACTACAGCCGCACCGAGTATAAAATAACGGTACTTGTCAAACAGCTCAAGTGCAAACATAATGCTATACCTCCCTAAATTTCTAACATCATTGTTGAGCCATACTTTATTGCAGATTGGACTACTTAGGTTCTTTATTATGGGAATAAGACCTTTTCAAATAACTGACAATAGAATAACTCACTTTTCCAGATAAAGCAAGCTTAATATTTGCAATTTTGAAGATAGCGGCAAAAATTTAGATTAAAAGTGAAAATCCTGCCAAGGTAGCTATATTTGGCAGGATTATTTTGTATTCTTAAGGAATAACTTTATAACTAAAATTGCGTTTTTAAGTAATTTAATGGATGGCTGAGATATGACCTTTAAGCTTATTCAGTTAGGAGAACTAATATGACAATAAATAATGCTAAAGATATTCGGATAGTCGCTATGGGCGATTCTATAACTTATGGGTACCCATATACATTAGAAGATTCATGGCTGTATTTAGCAGCTAAAGAGCTTGAGATTGACTGCATTAATAAAGGAATTAATGGTGATAGCACAGCGGGAATGGTAAGCCGGTTTGAGTGTGATGTTTTAAAGTGCAAGCCGTCTCATGTTATTATCATGGGCGGAACGAATGATGCATATGCGGCTGCTGCGGCTAAACAGGTTATTGATAATATTGGCGATATGGCAAAGTCAGCCCTATATAGCGGGGTTATACCTGTTATTGGTCTGCCGATACCCTGCAATGATTCAGCTGAAGAAAAGCGTTTGGGGCAGTATCGGGAAGGAATGCGCCGGTATGCGGCCGATAATAATATCGAGGTTATTGATTTTCATACTATTATGGTTGATGACAGTGGTTTACAGATCAAAAACGGATTGCACTGTGACGGTATTCATCCTAATACAGCAGGCTATAAAGTAATGGCGGGGGCGGCTTATAAATTTTTTGCTAAAACACTAATTGAAGCTAAAGTCCATGACTGCTATTGGAATGAAGACCTCAGCTGTATAATGACAACCTTGAGAATTTTGTCTGAGGTTTTTCATACAGAAATTCAGTCACAGCTATTTAGTGCTGCATATGGTCTTAATGCTGGCAGAATGCGCTCACAGTGCGGGCTTATTGAGGGAGCCTTAATGTTCATTGGTCTTTATGCGCAGCAAAAAGAAATAGCCAGCCCTAACATAGCTGACTTGTGCCGCAAGTTTTCTGCTGACTTTCAAGCTGAATTTGGCAGTGTGCTGTGCAGGGAGCTAAGGCCGGAGGGGTTTAGTCCTGATAATCCGCCGCATTTATGTGAGAATATCACGAAGCGGGCCGTACTTTTTGCGACAGAGTTTGTAGCTGAAAAAATCGGAAAACTTGCATAATGAATTTGCTGCAAATAATCTTGTAAAAATCAGTTTGTTTGATCCCTAAAGGGGCAAATCTCCGTTGGTTGGACGTATAACGAGATTGTAGAACGATCATACGAAGTCTGCATTATCTTTCCAAATAATTGATAAAGGTCGAGGGTAAGCCGATTATTTCTTGACTATAGTTAGTATGTAAACTAGGCTGGATTATTAAGCTCATCGGACTGCTTGATCTTGACGACGATGTAATCGTCAATTTCAGGCTTAATGGCGGCGAAATCTTGAAGGTCAATTTATTCTGGATGTTTGTTTTGATCCGTTTTAGAGGGAGGCGAGGAATTGGGTGATTTGTTAGTCGCAATACAAGAGAAAGGAAAAACGATTCTTTCTTCATTACTACCGAAATTACCGCCAGAATTTGTGTCGCCTACAATCAAGTATAAACCATTAAATTCTCTGCCGGAAGAATGGCGCGAAAGAGATATTAACCGCTGGCTAAAAGAAGAGTTTCTTTCTAAAAATAAGGTAAATGAGCAGAACGGCTGTTTACGCTTTATTCGATACGTTTCTGTTGAGCTTGAGGAACAAAATCGGGTACGGCTGGTTGTTATGACTAATGCATTTATTCGTCTGTATATTGATGCAGAATTATCAGATTTATGGCATGATCATCGGACATCTAGTGCTACGCTTACTATAAAGTCAATGACATTGCTGGGGGTACCGCTACTGCCGCAATTTTTATCCAGATGGGTAACGCACCTTTGTATGAGTATTGCCGGCTTTCTATTTAATCCCATTGGTTTGAGCAAAGGAGCGTTAGCGCGTCTTAGTGCTGATACGATTTGTCTTGATTTGCATAGTTATCTTCAAGCGTGCGGCAATTCATTTATTGCCCGGTATATATGCGATATAGACGGAAAAATCAAAAATGATTTTATTATTTTGGGGGCAGAGACCTATCGTGGCGGTATAAAACCTAAAATTCATAAGCTTTCTGTTGAAAATCAGCAAAAGTGCCGGTATCGTGCAGAACGCTTAAGACCGCAAAATAAGAGAGTATGGTTTAGGCTGGCTGATATTTGGCAGCTTGCTCTTGTGGCGGGCGTTGCGTTTGTTATGGTGCTGCTTGTCAGGCCATACATTTTTCCGGGTATACCGACATTCTCATTTTCCTGGTCATTTTTTACTTCTTTGTTAGTTTTTTTTATGAGTATGGGACTTATTAATCTTGCAAGGTGGAGTTATCAGTTTTATTGGCAATCTAAACGGCAATCTATTGTGTTTCGTGCAGAAGAAATACGATATCGAATTGACAGAATCGCTCGGGATATTGAATTGGAAATGGACAGGTTTCGCCAGAAAACAAATGACGACCAGCTTGAAAGTGATCTTTTGCGTGCGGGTCTTCATCGACTTAAGGTATTGATGCTTCAAGAAAGAATTGAGAAAATTAGCCGGGAAATAAAGCTAAAATACGTTGTAGCTTATGTAATTACAATTATTAGTGAGTTTGTAGCTTTTCATTATTTTTGATTATTGCTAAATATAGGATCACGTTTAGATATAAGCCTTGTTTTAAAGATTATATTGAACAAAAGTTACCCATGTTGTCAGGCGTAGCCACGGAGGAGGTAGGATACTGAATCCTTATATCAAAGGAAGAAGAGGCTTTGGATGAATATTGTATAGCTGTATAGGAAATACTAAAAAAGATGGTATAGACAAGTAATATACTTTGCCTGATACCATCTTTTTAATAACTTATGTTAAAGCATTTGAAATGGTTTTAACCTGATTGGATTTTTTATTGGTCACTAGAACAAAAAAGACTCCAAGACAATGTCTTGAAGTCCTTATTTTTTAGATGGTCGGGATGACAGGATTCGAACCTGCGGCCTCTTGGTCCCGAACCAAGCGCGCTACCAAACTGCGCTACATCCCGTTACTCACATTAATATATTATACAGATAAGATATAGTTATGTCAATAATTTTTGTAAAAAGTATTACCTTACAAAAACTTGCAAATAATTATTGTATCAATGGTGTTTTTAGCATCTTTTCGCTTTATATAAAAAAGATGTTAAAAAAATAGACATCTTGGCAGGATTTCCTGATCCTTTGCAGAAGTATAATTATATTAGAAGAATAATTGTAAATTAAAAGGGGGTACTATGGAAAAAAGAAGAGCGTACTTTTTAATGACGTGTTTTTTGTTCAGTTTTCTATTTTTTACTAGTATACAAGTTTCAGCGCAGGCAGATTCATCCCTATTGAAAGAGGGAGCTACTGGCAATGAAGTATATATCCTGCAAAATAAACTAAAACAATATGGTTATTACCAGGGCCCTCTGGACGGCAGTTTTGGCGGGGGAACTCGGGAAGCTGTTGTTGAATTTCAAATGGAATGCGGTTTGGATGCAGATGGTGTTGTCGGTCCTTCAACCTTGCAGGCAATGAGGGACTATAAAGCGAGTGAGGTCAGTCGCGGCAGCAGTAATCGCTACAGAGGTCAGCAGATTGTATCAATGGCTAAACAATTTTGGGGTGTGCCGTATGTGTGGGCAGGGCGCTCACCAAGCGGGTTTGACTGCTCAGGTTTTACTTCTTATGTGTATAGCCAGATGGGCATATCCATTCCACGCATGGCTGATGATCAGTTTTATGCGGGGATGAGGGTAAATGATTTGCAACCAGGTGATTTGGTGTTTTTCACAACCTATGAACCGGGACCTTCGCATGTTGGTATTTATGTTGGTAGCGGACAGTTTATTCACGCTAGTTCGGGTGTCGGACAAGTTACTGTTACGTCGCTATCAAATGAGTACTATTCAAGTAGATATTTAGGCGCACGTCGCTTTATTTAAAATAACCGGGTTAATAGCCCGGTTATTTTTATAGATGCATATTATTTTTATAAAAATTATAATATGCTGATTAAGACTATGTTAAACTGCAGAAAATATGTTAAAATATAGACGTTAATCCGTATTTCACACCAAAATGATATAGTTTTGTAAGAAAGTGTGAAAGATGGACTGTTAAGGAGTTGTTTATGCGTATCATCACAGGAAGCGCCAAGGGTGCAAAGCTAAAAGCACCGCGTGGACTTGAGACCAGACCGACAACCGATCGTGTAAAAGAATCAGTGTTTAATATTCTTTCAGGGACAGTTGTTGATGCTTGTGTGCTTGATTTATTTGCTGGAACCGGCAATTTAGGACTTGAGGCACTAAGCCGGGGGGCCAAACAGGCTGTATTTGTTGACCGCCGTGGGGAAAGTGTAACTGTCATTAAGGATAATGCAGAGCATACCAAACTTTCCGAGCATGCAAAAATATGTAAAAAGGATGTACTTGCTGCTTTGGATGAGTTTGATAAGTCTGGGCAGAACTTTACGATGATTTTTTGCGATCCGCCTTATAATCACGGCTTTGTAGCATCTGTTTTAAAAAAAATAGATGAGGGAACTGCATTGCAGGATAGCGGAATTATTGTGATAGAACATTCGCAGCATGAATTAGTTGCAGAAAAATGGCTAACATTAGCTGTCAGGCGTACCGAAAAGTATGGAGAAACTTTGGTGAGTTTTCTTGTACGCCATACTACATAAGGGGGATTAGAGATTGCGTAGTGCAGTTTGTCCAGGAAGTTTTGACCCGGTTACTAACGGGCATATAGATATTTTTGAGCGAGCCAGTAAAATGTTTGATGTACTTATTGTAGCAGTATTTCATAATCCAAATAAACACCCGCTGTTTGAAATGGAGGAACGTGTAGCGCTCTTGAAACAGGCTACCAGCCATATTCCCAATATTAAGATTGACTCTTTTTCAGGTCTCTTAAATGATTATGTACGAAAGCAAGATTGCAAGGTTGTAGTGAGAGGTCTTAGGGCACTTAGTGATTTTGAATATGAATTTCAGCGAGCGCTGCTTAATAAAAAGGTAGCCTCGGAAATAGAGACTGTATTTATGATGACAAGCAGTGAATATTCTTTCGTCAGTTCTAGCGGCATTAAAGAGCTCGCGAAGTTTGCCGGGGATATTTCTGAATTGGTGCCGCCTTGTGTAGCTAAGGCTATTGTGCAGCATGCACATAAAATATAGATGAGGTTTATTACCTCGCTAAAAATGTTTAGGCAGGAGAGAAGAATATGAATGTCGAACAGTTGCTGGATGAGATTGATAATCTATTGTTAGAATCGGGACGTGTGCCGCTTACTAATAAACGTATTGTGGAAGAAGATGATTTGGCTCGTTTGCTGGATGAACTTCGAGAAGCCATGCCAAGTGAGCTTGCGGAAGCGCAGATGCTTGTAAAGGAACGCGAACGTATTTTGGGGGATGCCCAGCGGGAAGCAGAGAAAATTATCGAACAGGCTAAAGTGTATATTGCTAAAATGACTGATGATAACCTAATTACCAAGCAAGCGCAGGAACAGGCCAATGAGATTATCCGTGAAGCACATAACGGCGCTCGTGATTTGCAAGGCGATGCGGTTAGTTATGCCGATGAGGTTTTTAAGTCAATGGAAGCCCATATTGAACAAACATTGCAGGTTGTCCGTCAGGGGCATACTGAACTAAGGCAAATGGGAAATAATTTAACCAAAGAAGGATAAGGAGCTTTGCTCCTTATCCTTCTTTCACAAGCTTCGGGCTCATGGGACCGCGGCTAAGAATGCGAGGCTGAACCAGTCTCTAAAATCAAAGCCTAAAGCCCTGCGCCCCGTGTTGTTTCATTTATAGGTTCGGAGACGTTTAAAAATATGTACGGTAAAAGATAAAAGGAGCATAATACCTAAAATCAGTGTCATTTGATACATGGCCTGCTCAATTCGGTCCAGCCAAAAAGTCCAGGAATAGGTGGTATCGACAGTCAGCATAGCAGGAATACTTAAGGTGTGGGAAACAAAATCCGACTGGTCAAGAAAGAAAATGGTCAAGAGGGCAGCAAGCGTTGCATGGATTACTCTGGCAATCATATAAGGCAATATGCGAATCCCTGATTGGATGACAATACTGGCTACTTGCCCGTGGACGCATAAGCCGCTCCAGGCAATAATCGCACTGGCGATTGCTGCCTTTTGAATAAGGGGGGCATTGGCTTGGCTGGCCGCAAGTGTGCCAAGATCAATTTCGAGTAATCCACTGACCATTGCCGGGGCCAGATTTGCACTCCAGCCGAGTAAATTTAGAAATAGGACAAAAATATTGGTCAGAATTGTTGTTACACCAATTAGTGCCAGCACTTTTATTAATACCGAAAAAACCATGATAAAACCGCCAATGAGCAAAATAGTATTCATTGAGCTCTTTACGGAATCGCCTAAGAGTTCGCTTAGTGAGCGGCGGTCTTCCTGCTTTGCTTGATAGAGTGCACGTAAGGCTCTGCGGAGGATATTGCCGGTAGGGGTGTGGCTGGCGGTAATGGTATCACGAGATTGACCATGGAAACGGAAAATTATTCCAACTAAGAAGCTTGCAAGATAGTGTGCCAGGGCAATGGCAATACCCAGCTCCGGCATACCAAACATACCTACAGCTACGGCGCCGAACATAAACAACGGATCAGCCGTGTTGGTGAAAGATAACAAGCGTTCGGCTTCTACCTCAGTGCACATTTTGTTAGCACGAAACTTGCAAGTGATTACAGCATCCATGGGGTAACCTGAAGCCAG
>JAJFUN010000058.1 GCA_021372375.1 Pelosinus sp.
TGCCGGCCAAGACAAAAAAGGGTCGTGTGAATCTATGGGGAATTGCGCCGAGCTTTGATGTGTTCTGGCGCGGAAATCTGGAGGCACTTAGAAGCCTCCTTGGAAAACTCGGCCTTGAGGTCAATACCTTCTTTACGGCAGAGGATAGTCTTAAATCAATCAAGCAGGCGGCAAGCGCCGAACTAAATATAATTGTGTCCGATACTTTTGGGCTGGGTGCAGCTGAACTGAGTAAGGAACTTTATAATATCCCCTATATTACAACAGGCCTGCCTATTGGTCCGTCGGCTAGTGACGTTTTTTTACGAACGGTGGGCGAAACACTAAAAATTGATAAAAAGATAGTGGAAGCTCTAATTAAAACCGAAAATCAGCGGTATTATCAGATTCTTGATCCTTTGGCTGACTGCTATAATGACGCCGATTTGCAAAGGTACGCGGTAGTAGCAGGAGACGGAAATTATGCTCCGGCCATCGCCAAGTTCTTGGCCGATGACATTGGCTGGCTGCCTGAGGTTGTAGCAGTAACTGATATATTATTTGAAGAGCAGGAGCAGCAAATTCGAGAGCGGGTAAATAAATTTAATTCAGGACTAAAGCCTCGTACGGTTTTTGCCAGTGATACCAGTGAAATTGCCCGTTTAGTCAAAGAACACTGGACAGAGCATGAGGAGAAGAAGGGGAGTTACAGTAATCCTTTAACACCGGCTTTTGTGATTGGCAGTTCTTTTGAACGGGCCTTGGCGAAAGATTTAGGGGCAGCCCATTTAAGTGTAAGCTTCCCAGTATCTAACCGCGCTGTGCTTGATAGAGGCTATGCCGGCTATAGTGGCGGGCTTCGCTTACTGGAAGACTTGATCAGCGCCATTATTCCAGGAAGATAGAAATTGGAAAATAAATATTGACAAAAACCAGCAGATTAGTTAAAATTGATTTAGTAGCTGACTAGAATAACTAGAGGCTGTATGGATCTTTGTGGTCGTACAGTCTTTTGTGTTTAAAAAAGCATAACTAAATTAGTTGACTGGAAAACCAGAGACTAAGTGGCATTATACTAATGCCTGCTTAGTCTCTTTTTTTATAAGCTAAGAAAGTATAACATTTCGAGCCCGATAATTATGGTTTGCATTTTCTTAAGTAGCCGAAAAGTTACTTACTTTCTTGTTATTTTAAAAACGCATAGCGTTTTATTTATCGATAGGAGGGAATATGCATCTAAAAATCATTGCCCACAGGGCTTTGATAAAATCATCTTGGCTTTTGGCCTGTGCGGCGGCGCCGCTAAAAACTTAAAGGCAGGTGATACCGAGCTAATTATGCCCAAGGTGCATGATTGAGGCCGGCGGGTAAAAATTTTAGCGAGGTTTATTTTATATAATAATTAAAGGGAGAGATAAAAATGAGTGAAAAAAAATTAAGCTTTGAGACATTACAGGTGCATGCTGGACAGGTACCTGACCCGACAACAGGAGCAAGGGCCGTTCCTATTTACCAGACAACTTCTTATGTATTTAATAATGCCGATCATGCGGCGAATTTGTTTCAATTGAAAGAACCAGGCAACGTGTATTCGCGGATTATGAATCCTACTACCGATGTACTGGAAAAAAGAATCGCTGAGCTAGAAGGGGGCGTTGGCGCCTTGGCTACTGCGTCAGGGGCTTCAGCAATTCTTTATTCTATTCTTAATGTTGCAAACGCCGGTGATGAAATTGTTGCTGAAATTGTTC
>JAJFUN010000061.1 GCA_021372375.1 Pelosinus sp.
AATGATCAGACAAAAACCAAGCTGCGTCATACTCCCGCCCTGCTGAAGTCCAATAAGTACTATACCGCTAAAAGCTAGCAATAATCCGGCAATATTATTAAAGTGCCAGCGCTGTCCAAACCAAAGCACAGCGAAAACCAGTGTAAAAAAGGCCTGCGCCTGAAGCAAAAGTGAAGCTAAGCCAGCAGGCATGCCAACCTTCATACTCATAAATAAAAAAGCAAACTGACCTACATTAATTGATAAACCAAGTGCAATCAACCATGACCAGGAAACGGATGGCCGCGGCAAAAAAAATATTGCTGGCACAGTTGCCATGAAAAATCTAAGCGCGCCCAAGAGCAGCGGCGGCATCTCCCGCAGCCCCATATTAATAGCAATAAAATTCAGTCCCCAGGCAATTACTACTACCAGCGCCATGCATATATCCTTTTTATGCATATTATAATCATCCCTTCTTTAATTTATTATGTTATAATAATAGCAATCTTAGAGATACAGCTAGTTTTAATGAGGTGCTCAAAATATGATAACATTTATTGTACTTTTCATTGCAGCATTTTGTGCAGGTGTCCAAAATGCACTGGCAGGTGGAGGATCCTTTCTTACTTTTCCGGCACTGATGTTTACCGGTCTTGATGCCAGAGCGGCAAATATCACATCAACTGTCGCCCTCTTTCCGGGTCAGATTACAACAGGCCTAGCCGGACGAAAGAATGTTTCGGGATTACCTCAACTATCCTTCAAGGCACTTTTTATTATAAGTTTGATTGGCGGTGTATTTGGCGCTGTTTTACTGCTCGCGACACCTGTTGCCATTTTTGAATTTCTTGTACCTTGGCTGGTCTTATTTGCCACGTTTGTTTTCTTGTGGGGCAGCTTCTTTCGTAAAAAGCAAGAAAGCCCTAAACAATTAGGTGCACGCGGAGCAATGATGACTCAGTTTGCTATTTCTGTTTACGGCGGTTACTTTGGCGGCGGCATAGGCATCCTTATGCTCGCGGCATTAACTATCGGCGGGCTGGCAGTACGCAAGGCAGGCGCAACAAAAAATGTCCTGGCAGGCGTAATGAATGCCTCGGCTGTATTGGTCTTTTTGTTTTCAAGCGATGTTGCCTGGCTGCAGGTTTTAGTCGCCTCTATTGCCTCAATCGCAGGTGGCCAAGTTGGGGCTTTTGCGCTGCAGCGCGTGAATGAAAAACTCCTTAGGATTTGCATTATTATTTTAGGGTTTGGTCTGGCAATTGGACTATTTATAAAAGCCCATGGAGCATAAGCCATTTTTACGCTGATAAGTTACAAGGGACTGTCGCATTTATTGATATATTTTATTGATGATGCTCTTATTTATCTGTTTATGTAGGGGCGGCCTCCGTGCCTGCCCGCGTAGAGACGTTCTAACAAGAAAAGTGAATCTGTGGGAGTTAGGAAAAACAAGCTTATTAGGTTGCTTTTCCTAATACCATAGAAAGATCATTCTCAATAGAACATTTGTACTCGGGCAGGCACAGAGGCCGCCCCTACGTTTAAATCCAACTTTCTTAAAAGATGGGTCTGCCACTTAGATATGACAGCCCCTTACGTACAAACACTAAACGTTTGCCATATGATAAATAGCCTTGATATCCCCTGAATCCAGCGGTTTTAACGTACCAATAGTACGCTTGCCAAAAAAGGTGCATTTTTCAGCTAGTTCATTGATTTGTTCATCGCTTAAAGTGCTGATGCCTAATTGAGAGAGATTAATGGGCATACCAAGCGATACAAAAAATCCCTCCGTTTTTTTGATGCCCTCAAGCGCCGTAGCTTCAGGATCTATCGGATCCAAAATACAATTCCAGACATTGATGGCATACTGCACAAAACGATTGACATCTGCTTTTAGCACATAGCGGGCCCACCAGCACCATACCGCGGCAAGGCCGGCGCCATGGGTCACATCAAACATCCCGCCCAGTTCATGCTCAAGCTGATGCGCGGAAAAATCCATTTGCGCACCAAGGCCTGTCAGATGGTTGTGCGAAAGGCTGCCTGCCCACATAATTTCTGAACGTGCTTTATAATTGCAGGGCTCCTCAAGACAAGTCTTCGCAAACCGAATGGTGTTTCTAAGTACTTGCTCAGCTATACGGTCAGTAAGCTCATTACCCTTGCCTGAGCAAAAATACCGTTCAATTGTGTGCATCATAATATCAACAATGCCTGACGCCGTCTGATACGGAGGCAGTGTATATGTAAGCTCAGGATTTAGGAATGCAAACTTAGGCCGTGTCAGGTTG
This sequence comes from Pelosinus sp., assembly GCA_021372375.1. Taxonomy (GTDB): domain Bacteria; phylum Bacillota; class Negativicutes; order Propionisporales; family Propionisporaceae; genus JAJFUN01. Next base: position 2,280 of record JAJFUN010000061.1, read on the forward strand.
GTGTTAAAGCCACGTTTCAGCCAGCCATCTTCATTGGTAATTACACTAGAACTACTGGATTCACTACCTGCAGCGGCAATAGTAATGACAGAACCCACAGGTAAACAGGCCTTGGGCTCTTTTTTACGGGAATAAATGTCCCACACATCAATCTCAGGATTAGCCAGTCCTAGCGCAATAGCCTTGGCTGAATCAATGACACTGCCGCCCCCAACTGCAAGCATAAAATCAACGTTTTCCCGGCGGCAAAGTTCTATGCCTTCGCGAACCAGCGATAATCTAGGATTAGGGACAACTCCGCCAAGCCGTACATAAGGCACTCCAAAGATCTGTAGACTATGCTCAATACGCCCTAATAATCCTGATTTTATAGCACTTTTACCGCCATAATGCAATAAAACTTTTTTCCCGCCCCATGCCTTAACTTCTTTGCCAACTTCATTTTCAACACCCTTACCAAAAATAATCTTGGTTGGCGAATAGAATTCAAAATTATTCATAGCAATTCCTCCATCTTATGTAAGCTATTTTTAGTTTATACTCAATGGTATAAAACAACCACACACTTATTGCATTACGGTTCTCCTCGTCCTGCCCCGGAATCCCCTAAAAAAAGCCCTTGTCTCAATTCCCCTGAGACAAAGGCCTAAGCTCCTGAGGTACCACTCAATTTGATGTAAAAAAAATTCTCTTCTTCCGCATACACTATGATAACACTTCCTTGTTAACAGTTGAAAATCTCATCAGGTAGCTAAGCAATCGCTGTTCAGCCCGCCTCTTAAGCCCATTGACCTAGAAGCTGCCTACTGCGGTTTCAGCGTCCGCAAAACAATCAATCTTTATCCACCCAACGCATAACATGAGAAACCGCATTCTGCCAGCCGCCATAATATTCTTCCCGCTCGGCCTGTGATACCTGCGGCCGAAAACAAGTATCTTCCTGCCATTGGCTTTTTAATTCTTCGGTATCCTTCCATATGCCGACCGCCAACCCTGCCAGATATGCCGCCCCTAGAGCTGTAGTTTCTCGTATGCGCGACCTTTTTATGGGAACACCTAAAATATCTGACTGAAACTGTAACAGCAGATTATTATTGCTTGCCCCTCCATCAACTTTCAAATCTTTAATCTTCACTTTTGTATCAGACTCAATAGCTTCCACAACATCCCGTACCTGATAAGCCATAGCATTAAGCGCCGCCCTAACAATATGCGACTTTGTCGTATCGTTTTTCAAGCCAATAATCATACCGCTTGTCTGCATATCCCAATATGGCGCACTAAGCCCACGAAAAGCTGGAACGAAGTATACGCCGTCAGTATCGTTGACCTGTTTAGCCAGCCACTCCGATTCTGCCAATGTATCTAATATCCCCAGGCTGTTTTTTAACCATTGGATGGCTGTACCAGCAACAAAAACACTGCCTTCAAGGGCATACGTAATTTCTCCATTAATGCCCCAGGCAATTGTCGTAATCAGTCCATTATTGGAATGGTAAAATTTTCGTCCGGTATTCATCAGAAAAAAAGAACCTTCACCATATGTGTTTTTCGACATACCTGTCTCAAAACAGCCTTGTCCAAACAAATCAGCCTGTTGATTGCCAGCATCCCCTGCAATCGGCATTTTCATACCAAACACAACTGGATCTGTATAGCCATAAATCTCACTGGAAGAACAAACTTTGGGCAACATGCACTGCGGAATGCGCAAATACTGCAGCAGATCTTCATCCCATTTGAGTTCACGTAGATTATATAATAACGTCCGCGAAGCATTAGAATAATCGGTAGCAAAAATTTTCCCGTTGCTCAGTTTCCACATTAGCCAAGTATCAATAGTTCCGAACAGCAAATCCCCAGCTTCCGCTTTTTCCTGCGCACCAGCAACATTATCCAAAATCCAGCGTATTTTGCTTCCCGAAAAATAGGGGTTGATAATCAGCGAGGTCTTCTGTCGATATTCCTCTTCAAGGCCCCTCTGGCGCAAATTGCGGCAAATCTCTTCCGTCTGTCGCGACTGCCAACTAATAGCATTATAAATCGGCCTGCCTGTAGTTTTATCCCATACCACCGTTGTTTCCCGCTGATTGGTTACACCAATAGCCTCAATTGCTTCTTGTTTTAACCCAGATTTGGCAATTGCTTCCTTAGCGGCAATAAACTGAGCGCTCCAAATTTCCTCTGCATCTTGTTCAACCCACCCTGGCTTGGGTTGAAAAGATAAAATATCCTTTTGCGCTACCGACACAATATTGGAGTCACTATCAAAAATAACTGCCCTATTCCGGACTGTCCCCGCATCCAAAGCCAATACATATCTTTTTTTCATGCCAAATTCTCCTTCGCCATGACTACAAAAGAAAAAACTAAGATAAAATTTTAAATAATCTTATGTTAAATTATACCATGCTTCCATTGTTAAAATCAAAATAAATATAGTCATCGCGGCAGAAAAATAAGATATTTACGGCTTCGCACAATATGCAGCGCACAGCACCTCTATTGGATGAACCGCCTTAAACCCTGTCGCGTGTTTTATCTGCATACGGCAAGTACCACAATCAGAAATCACCTCATCTGCTGAAGATTGCTTAATACGATCAAAAAGCTCTTGGCCCACCTGCATGGATATTTCATATTTATCTTCCTTAAAACCATAGTTCCCCGAAATGCCGCAACAGCCGGCATCCGCATTTTCAACAACTGCCTTGGGCACCAAAGACAGGAGTTCCAGCGCCGGCGTGCCCATCCCTTGTACCCGCAGATGACACGGTGCGTGATAGATATATCTGCCATTTTGAGCACTGAAGTTCAGATTCAAGCGCTTTTGTTCATATAACTCCAGTAGAAATTCACAGGCATCATAAACATGTTTTGCATTTTCCTCTATATCCGGTACATCAAATAATTCCACATATTCTTGTTTCAGCATAAGCGAGCAGCTTGTGCAACAAGTAATAACCGGATAGCCTTTATCTACCCATTTACGGATAAGCGCTGTATTTTTTACCGCATGCTCTTTTGCTTCATCCAAATATCCTGTTACCACTAACGGCGACCCGCAACAGACAAACTCCTCATCAACAATAACCTCATACTGGTTTTGCTGCATTAC
>JAJFUN010000071.1 GCA_021372375.1 Pelosinus sp.
CAGCTTTTTTTAACCCATTTCTACTCCTCGATAAATTCAATCATTATCGGCAAATTGCGTAAAATATCTTGAGTCTCTGCAAAAGTATCCGGTGTAGTCCGAATAATAAGTTTGCCTTCCTTTGGTGCTAGCGTACTGACAACCCCTAAATATTCATAGCCTTCCATAATCCGATTGACATAATTGATATCGCGCGGCGCCACCTTGATAAAAATTGCTGTATTATTCATAGGCCTTCCCCTTGCGTCTTAGCATGGCAAACGGCTGTACCGGTTTTATCATCGGCATTGTAATAATCTGCTGCGGATGCGGCGCAGTATCAATTTTTTGGCCTGCTTCATCCCGCATTGCAGTAATCATCTGCACAAAATTTTCTTCGCCAGGCTGGGCAATTTCGATTTCCTGGCCTACTTTCATATTGTTGCGCTGCTCCACTACTGCAATACCGGTTTTTTCATCATAAGAACGAACCAGGCCCACAAAGTCATGGGTCTGCGTATAAGAAGACGAGCCGTATATCTGATCGTCAGCTGTTGTTTTATTAAAATAGAAACCTGTCGTATATTCGCGGTGCGAAACCTTTTCAAGTTCTTCCTCCCACTTAGGCAGCACCTTGAAGTCTTTAGGACTTACTGTATAACTATCAATTGCCTCACGGTATACTTTAACTACGCTGGCCACATAATGCACACTTTTCATCCGGCCTTCAATTTTTAAACTATCAAGACCTGCCTCAACTAATGCCGGAATATGCCTTAAGAGACACAAATCCTTAGAGTTAAAAATATAGGTTCCCCGCTCATCTTCTTCTACCGGGAAATACTGATTGGGCCGCTTTTCCTCGACTATATTATATTTCCAGCGGCAAGGCTGCGCACATTCACCGCGATTGGAATCCCGCCCGGTAAAATAGTTGCTCATCAGACAGCGTCCTGAATAAGATATACACATCGCACCATGGACAAATGCTTCTAATTCTACCTTAACCTTTTGCCGAATTTCAGAAATCTCAGTAAGCGAAAGCTCGCGTGCTAAGACTACCCGCGCGGCCCCCATTTCCTCCCAGCCAAGTACTGATGACCAATTTGTATTACTGGCTTGTGTACTGACATGGATAGGGAGTGCCGGCACTACTTGCCGTGCTATGCGAAAGACGCCAAAATCTGATACAAGGATGGCATCTGCCTGACAATCTGCCAGAAATCTCAAATAATCAGGCAAGTCTTTTAAATCTTCATTATGCGGAAAAATATTTACGGTAACATGTACTTTTTTATTAAGACTATGCGCAAACTTAATGGCCTTACGCATTTCCTCTTCATCAAAATTATTGCTATAGGCCCTAAGACCAAAACTTTTGCCGCCCATATAGACAGCATCAGCACCATATCTAAGTGCCATTTCCATTTTTTCAAAACTACCGGCCGGCGCTAGTAATTCTGGCTTTTTCACCATCAGTCTTCGCTCCCTTGATAATAAGAAATCGCGAGGCCATCCCCCTGTTTCATAATCATGCTGGTAAACCTTAAGTCATGATTAATAAAATCAATATATTCTCTCAGCCGCCGTACAATAGTCCGATATCTTTTCGGCGGTTCTTCCTCAGATAAAACCATGCCGCGAAACAGTACGTTATCGGCAATAATTACAGCATTTGCTGATAGCTTATCCATGACTTTGTGTAAATAATCCAAGTATTGTCCTTTAGCCGCATCAATAAAGACAAAATCAAACTTGCCTGACAGCCGTGTTAGCTCAAGGCCAGCATCTCCGGCGATAATTTCCACCCGCTCTGCCATCCCGGCCCTGGCCAAAAAATCCTTGGCTAAACTAATCCGCTGTTCATCTTGTTCCATTGTCACAATCTGCCCGGCTGACGACATACTTTGTGCCATTAGCAGGGTTGAATACCCAATTGCTGTGCCGATTTCCAAAATTGAAATAGCTTTACGGCTAGCCACCAGCTGCGCTAAAAGGGAGCCGCCGGCTGGCGAAATAATGGGCACCTTATACTCGCTAGCATATTCTCTCATTTCCTTTAAAACTTCTTCTACTGTACTCATCGTCTCATCCTTACAAATTAATTACTAACTTTGTCAATCCAGGCTAAATGCTCTTCATAGGTTTTGCTAAAATGATGTTCCCCATTTTTATCAGCCACAAAATATAAATACTCTGTAGGCGTACTATTGATTACAGCCTGAATGGCCGCCATTCCCGGATTGGCGATTGGCCCCGGCGGCAGGCCCGCATGCTGATAGGTATTATAGGGGGATTCCAGCTCAGTATCTTTCACACTGAGCTCAGCTTTAGGATAGCCTAATATATACTGGATTGTCGCACAAGACTGCAGCGGCATACCCTGTTTGAGCCTGTTTAAAAATACCCCAGCAATAATCGGCCGATCCTTGGCAAACTTTGCTTCTTTTTCGACTAGTGACGCCAAAATTATAAGCTGCCGAACAGATAAGCCCTTGGCCTCAGCCATCTGCCTGATTTCCGGCGTAACCTTTTCATTGAAATGAGCTACCATTGTACTGAGCAGCTTTTCTTCATTAAAGTCTATCCCTATCGAATACGTGTCTGGAAAGGCATACCCTTCAGCTACATACACTTCACTTTGCTGTGGCGCCATATAATCATAAGGCGCATACTTTCTGGCAGCCTCTTTGAACTTAGCAGCGTTGCCATAACTTTTTTCACTTAGCAGCTGGGCAATCTGGTCGATAGTATATCCTTCAGGGATTGTTATCTGCAAATAAGAAGTCTCCCCTGTTGATAACATATCCACGATTTTAGCAACCGGCATATCTTGGGTAAAAGCATAATCCCCTGCCTGCAGTGAGCTTTCCATGCCATGCATCCTGGCAACTGTCTGAAATACCTTGACGCTGCGAATTACACCTTGCTGATAGAGAAGCTCGGCAATTCGATCAGAGGTCATACCCGTCTTAACAGTAATAACCACTGGTTTTCCCGGCACTGATGATACTGGCTGGGTTAAAAAAAAGCCGATGCAGGCTGAAATAAAAAGCACCACCACCGCGAGGACTCCGCCATAAACAAAAATCTTCTTTTTATCCTTTGCAAAGTATAATGTTAACATACTATCACCCATCATTCTTTCTCTAAAAATGACATAAATAAAACACTACATTTTTAAAATAACCAGAAAGTAAATAATTTATCGGCTGGCGCAAAAACAAACTAACGACAATAAACCCGAAATGTTTACTTTCTTAGATAAAAAAAATAAACAACCCTAAATAGGCTGTTTTATTATATCATATTTCTTGTTATTTAGTCATATTTTCTACCATATATTCACAAATTCCATTAAATTTTAAAAAACTCTAGCGCTGTCCTTTCGCCTTGAGACCAGAAAGACCAGTATATTTCCTTAATTCCCCTCTAGAGAGGGGTGCCCAAAGGGCGGGGTGTGTTGGTTTCTTTGCCGTAAGTATTTTCTATTGACCTTGTTAATCCAAACACACCCCGTCGCTCACGCGCCACCCCTCTCTAGAGGGGAACTTTTAAATCACAACTCTTCAAAGCCTATTAAGCCTTGATATACCTAACTTCGTAGGCACCCAAATTTTCTATTATATAAAAAAAAGAAGCCCTCAGGCTTCATTTTTTGCAGCTTATTCTTCGTCTTCCATTAATTCTTCGTAAGCGGCCCGTACTTGTTCGAATTCTTCATCTGTCGGATCAACATAAACTTCTTCGCCGCTTTCATCCGTGTCAATGCGAGCAATATATACGTCTACATCCTCGTCACAGCCACAACCACATTCTTCATGTTCATGTCCACATTCACAGTCGTCTTCGGTATCCAGAGCCACCAAGATGGCATACTTTTTCTCACCGACTGGAATAATCATTTCTTCGCGGTAATAATACTCATTACCTTCTTCATCAGTCATAACCACAACAAGGTCTTCATCCATTTCCTCGAGGTCTTCTTTTTCAAAATCTGACATGTTGTCACCTCTTTTTTTAGAATACAATGCAATTCTATACTAGAAAATATATCCTGTCAAGAAAAGTTAACCTTTCGGTAAACTATCAAGATAGCCCTGTAAAATGAATACTGCCGCCATTTTATCAATAACCAGGCGGCGCTTGGCTCTAGATACATCGGCTGCAATCAATGATTTTTCAGCCGCAACTGTTGATAAGCGCTCATCCCAGTATTTAATTGTCATTTGAGGAAACTCAGCTGAAAGTTTGGCCCCAAATTCCTGCACCAATTCACCGCGCGATCCAATTGTGCCATTCATGTTTTTAGGCAACCCCACAACTAAAGTATCTGCTTCAAACTGAGCAATAAGCTCCCTGAGCCTCACTAAGTCTTTTTCTAAGGTTTTCCTGCGAATAACTTCTACTCCCTGTGCAGTCAGCATTAATAAGTCACTGACTGCGATACCAATTGTTTTATCGCCCACATCCAAAGCTAGTATGCGCATATTTCCTCCGTTACATACAATCTAAATAAAACGCTATGCGTTTTTAAAACAAGAACAAAGTAAGTAACGTTTCGAATAATTATAGAAATCGAACTAAAGATTAGCAGCTCGAAATGTTATACTTTCGTGTATTGAAATAAAACGCTTGCGTTTTTAAAGCATTATTTTTTCTCAATATAAGCGCGAACAAATTCTTCTAAGATTTCGTCCCGCTCCAATTTACGCATTAAGCCGCGAGCATTATTATAACTGGTAATATATGCAGGATCTCCAGACAATAGATATCCCACAATTTGGTTAATTGGGTTATACCCCTTATCTGTGAGTGCCTGACATACCGTACTTATGACATGTGCCGCGTCTGTTTCTTCAGCAACGACCTCTTCCGGTTCCGCCTTAAACATCATGGTTTCTTGGGATACATTGGCCATATGGACATCCTCCTCCCTACTATTATCTCCCTGTATACACCATATATTCTAGCCTAGCGTTTTATTTCCTCTAAAATCTATTCCGGCATCCCAGAAAAGATTCTGGTCTTTTCTCGATATAACAGTAGAGGCGGAGTACTCCGCCTCTACTCAAATTTACTGTACCTGCTTTTTCGCCAGCTCAGCCGCTGCTTTAAGCGCCTCTAAAATTTTAGCGGGTTCTCTGCCGCCAGCCTGCGCCATATCAGGACGGCCGCCACCGCCGCCGCCAGCAATTTTTGCCGCTTCTTTTACAATATTTCCGGCATGAATGCCTTTTTTAACGGCATCTTTAGTAGCCATAACAACAAAGTTTACCTTATCTTGGTTTACCGCACCCAGGATAGCTACCCCTTCAGTCAGCTTGTCACGAATCAAATCCGCTACACTCCGGAGTGCATCCATATCTTTGGCGGCAACCTGACCTGCCGCAATCTGCACACCGTTTACTTCCTCTAGACCTGTAAGTAAATCCTCAACCTCACCTTTGGCCAATTTGGCATTTTGGACAGCTAGTTCCTGTTCGAGCTGTTTTACATGGGAATTAAGACTTTCAATCCGTATAGCCACTTCCTCAGGACGGGTTTTAAGAGCCGCTGCCGCATCCGCTAAAATCTGTTCCCGCGCTGTTATATATGCTAAAGTACTCTTTCCGGTGACGGCTTCAATACGTCTTACCCCTGAACCAATACCTGTTTCAGCAACAATCTTAAACATGCCGATTTCGGCTGTTGCCGCTACATGCGAGCCACCGCAGAATTCCCGGCTAAATTCATCAATTAAGACAACCCGCACAATATCCCCATACTTTTCACCAAAGAGTGCAGTTGCCCCAAGTTCTTTGGCCTCTGTCTGACTTGTCTCAACAATTTTAACCTGATGATTATTTAAAATTTCCTGATTAACAATACCTTCAACCTCGGCTAATTGTTCACTCGTTACAGGCGCAAAGTGTGAAAAGTCAAAGCGTAAACGTTCAGGTGTTACCAAAGAACCGGCCTGGTTGACATGATCACCCAAAACTTGACGAAGTGCTGCCTGCAGCAAATGAGTAGCGCTATGATTACGAGCCGTATCATGACGTCTTTCTTGATTATAAGCAATTTGTACAACATCACCTGTTTCCAAGGCGCCTTCTGTCACCTGACCTAAATGATAGATTGTACCATCGAGAAGTTTTTTGGCGCTGCTTACTGCAAATTTTCCTAGTTTAGTACTGATAATACCTGTATCACCTATCTGTCCGCCGCATTCCGCATAGAAGGAAGTAACATCAAGAATAATAGCTGCTTCTTCGCCATCATGAATTTTTTCGACCACTTTGCCATCTTGCAAGAGAACAGCAATTTTAGCCTCTGCTGCATTTTCATCAAACGTTAGTTTATCCATAGTAAGTCCTGATAAATCAGGAATAATCACTTTATTTTCATTTTCCTGCCTAGCCGCGCGCGCCCGTTCCCGCTGCTCATTCATGGCCTTATCAAAAGCCGCTTTATCAAGATTAAAGCCCTGCTCATGCAATATTTCCTCTGTAAGCTCCCAAGGGAAACCAAAGGTATCGTAAAGCTTAAAGGCTACTTCGCCGTCAAGCACTTTAACACCCGTTTTCTCAAGCTCAGAAATATGACCGTTTAAAAGTTCCATACCCTGCGCAAGCGTCGCCTGGAAGCGGTCTTCTTCTTGTTTTACTACTTTTTTGATATATTCCTTTTTCTCAGTAAGATCAGGATACACCTCGTGATAAAGCTCTGCCACAACATCAACGATATCTACTAGAAATGGCTTTTCAATTCCCATAAGACGGCCATGGCGAATGGCGCGGCGGAGTATTCTTCTCAGCACATAACCGCGTCCTTCATTGGATGGCAAAATACCATCGCCAATCATGACCACCATGCTGCGGCCGTGATCCGCTATAACTTTAAGCGAAACATTTGTTTTGGCTGATTGTCCATACGTAACGCCTGCTACACGTGATGCGTGTTCAATAATCGGATACACCAAGTCTGTTTCAAAATTGGACGGTTTATTTTGCAAAACAGAAGCAATTCTCTCAAGTCCCGCCCCGGTATCAATATTTTTCTTAGCCAGCGGCGTATAATTTCCTGCCCCATCATTATCATATTGGGTGAAAACCAAATTCCAAATTTCTAAAAAACGGTCACAATCGCAGCCAACGGCACAAGTATCTTTGCCGCAGCCGCGTTCCTCACCTAAATCGATATGTATTTCAGAGCACGGACCACAGGGACCCGCGCCGATTTCCCAAAAGTTATCTTCCAAGCGGACAATGCGTTCTTCCGGCACGCCAACTTCATTTTTCCAAATATTAAATGCTTCATCGTCCTCAGTATGAATAGTAATCCACAGCTTGTCTGCCGGTAATTCCAGCTCTTTTGTCACGAATTCCCAGGCCCAAGTAATGGCTTCTTTTTTAAAATAATCACCAAAAGAGAAATTCCCGAGCATTTCAAAAAAAGTATGATGGCGCGCAGTACGCCCGACATTTTCAATATCCCCTGTCCGTACACACTTCTGACAAGTAGAAATTCTCGTCTTCGGCGGTTTCATTTTACCAGTAAAAAATGGTTTAAAGGGAGCCATCCCTGCCCCAATCAAGAGTAGTGTCGGATCATTTTCCGGAATTAGCGGAAAACTCGGCAGTACCAAATGATTTTTGCTAGCGAAAAAATCTAAATATTTTTTACGTAATTCATTTCCGGTCATATACTTCAAGTTTATCAACCTCCACCTACAATGGCCTATATTCTTCTGGCATTATACAATAAATTTACACAGGATGTCAATAAATGCCTAGCTTCCGTCTTACATGAGCAGCCGCAGAATATGCTGTCCAATTACCTTTGCCATACCAGCTAAAGGCACACCTAAAAGCATTCCGGGCAGACCCGCAATTTCCCCGCCGACAAATACAAAAAAAATTACAGTAAGCGGATGCAGCCCTACATTTTCTCCGACAATTTGCGGATGAATAATACTGCCCTCCAATTGGTGCACCACGAAAAACAGTATGAGTACCTTAACCGCCAGCCATGGTGAATCAACTAGCGCCAGTCCCACAGCTGGCGCCGCCCCGATAATAGCTCCAAAATACGGTATAAAATCGAGGATGCCGGCCATGATACCAATCAAGAACGCATACTTTACTTTCATAAAATATAGTCCGGCTGTAACCAGCGTTCCCACAAGTAAAGATACAATTACTTGTCCGCGAATAACCCCACTGAGTACCTTGTCAATATCCTTACCGGACAGCACTACTTCCGTCCGAAATTTCCCCGGTAAAATTAGTAAAATTTGTTCTTTAAGCCTATACCAATCCTGCAGCAAATAAAAGGCCAGGATGGGACTAATTGCAAGCCCTATCGCATAGCTGCAGAGCTCAATCAAATTTTGCATAAACCCGCCAATCGCAGCAACAATGTACTCCTGCAGCTCGATTAGGTGTCCGTCTGCTGCTTCACGCAGCACTGCCGGCAGTGCCAGATTTTCATACTGCAGCTGAAAATTCTGTATTGATAATTCCATTTTATTACTAATTTGCGGCAGATCACGGGCAAAACCTTCTAATTCTCTTAAGAGCAGCGGTACTACCTGACTTGCGATAAACAGCAGAAAAACAGCTAGCAAACAATATACCAGCATAATAGACCACCCGCGTTTTATACCTTTACCTTCAAAAAAGCATACCGCAGGATTCAAAATGTAGGCCAAAATAAAGCCAATGATAAAAGGATAAAGTCCCTTGCGCACCAACCATAAAAAATAACCTGCTGCACAAATTAGAATAACCAGTAAAACCAGTCGTATTGACTTTTTTGTTACATACACTTCTCTCACCCCACTTAAGTAAAAGGAGACCTTCCGGTCTCCTTTTACTTAGTCCATCTTTTTTATTAAGCGTTTGCGAGCCCTGCGGGCGCCACGAATAAAATCTTGGGCTGTATCATTTACCATATCAACGCTTCGTTCCATTAAAGGCTTTTGATACTGTTTACTCATCGGGCTAAGCATGGCCCCCAGGACAGTTCCGACAATGCTGCCCCATAATAACCCCTGCCAAAACCTTCCTCCCACATTATCCCTCCTCTTATGAATTAACTGCATCAACTGTAGGAGAATCACACATAGTCAAAGTACCGTCAAGTTCTACCGCAAATACCTGTACCGCCTGGCCGCTGACACTAAACTCCACACAGCATTCCCAGCAATAGTACTGCTCGGCGCCTACCTTGCCAATCATTCTTCTTCCACATACTGGACAACTCGTAACCATTTTGTCACCTCTACTCTAAACATGAACCAGTTTGGCCATACACTCGGGTACAATCAGTCTGTCCTTGCCTACAACTTGTATTTGCGGAAACGGCATTACTTTAAGTCCGCTGATAAAATCCGAAATTAAACCATCAGAGAGCTCATACGCAGTAACTTCCCCGGTACACTCGTTATAAACAAGATCGGAAATAATCCCTAACTGTAATCCGCATTCTGTTAAAACAGCTTTCCCGCATAAATCTGTTAAACAATGACACTCATTGGACGGTTTGTCTGGCCTGTCCGCCAGGCTCATCCGATTTGAAACCATTACAGCAGCTGGGCCGATGCATTGTACCTTTTCAAAGGAAATAACTTGTTCACTGCTAATATCAACCTCAGATACTACTGCATCTACCACATTGATAAGCACTTCCTGTACCTCGCCAAGCTGCTGTCCACTCTCTGTTTCTAATACGGGCAGGCCTATTAATGCACGCAACTTTTTCATAAGCCAGCCTCCTTGAGGCACATTGTATTTTTATTATGTACAGATTGGACAATTTTTATTTATCAAAACGAATTTTTTTATTTCTGTCATATCTTTGTCACAATTCCATCTTATACTATGTTCATGGTTACAAATTAAGTGTATTAAAAAATACACCCATTCAGGAGGTTTTTATTTATGAAAAAAAAATTATTAGCTCTCGCAATTGGAACTATGCTGGCTGCTTCCAGCACAGCATTTGCCGCACCGCTTACTAATGTAGAAGAAGGCCAGACTTCGATTGGCTACAATCATTATAATCTTTCCCATGATTTGAAAGATGATGCCTTTCATATTGAACATGGACTCTCCAGCAAATTTAATATCGGCGTAGAAAGAAACGGTTATTCGCAAAATGGTGGGGACGCTCATTCCACAGATGTATATGTACAATATAAGCTTGATCCAAATGTGCGTTTAACGCTAGGCAACAGAGATAACAGCAATACTGATTCCAATAAAATATTCTACGGTATCGGTGCTACAGTTAATCTCTCCTCAAAAGTCGACGGCTATGCAGCTGTAACTACCAATAGTGATGAAACAGACTGGCAAGCAGGTATCAACTACAATCTAGACAACAAAACCGCCCTGCATCTTGGCTATAAGTCCATTAAACCAGACGGCGGCACCACCTATGATGGTATTGGCTTTGGCGTAAGCACAAAATTATAAGAGAAAGACAAAAAGAAGGCAGCCTCGTATAGGTTGCCTTCTTTTTGTCTGAACCTTGATGTATAAAATTATAGATTAACATGATTGAAAACCGCCTCTAACCACTTATTTCTTAATCGTGTAAATCCGTTAATCCAAAGAATCGTGGTTTAGACTTCTACCTTACCGCCTTTAAAATTATCCCGCCGCCAATAACCACATCGTCATCATAAAAAACAACCGACTGGCCTGGCGTAATAGCCCGCTGGGGCTTCATAAACCGTACATGTATCATACCATCAGCTTGCGGCGTGACCGTACAGGGGGCTGGCGTTGCGCTATAGCGGATTTTAGCTGTGACTTCAAGCGGCTTGTCGAGCTTATCAATAGAAATCCAGTTCAGATCCCCGGCGACAAGTTCACTACCAAAAACTTCATTATTATCGCCGACCACCACTTCGTTGCGCTCGGTATTAATTTCTACAACATATAAAGGACGTCCGGCCGCAATACCAAGGCCCTTGCGTTGTCCAATAGTATATAAAGGGAGCCCGCCATGATGACCTAAAATATTGCCCTTGGTATCAACAATATTACCTGATTTTAAAGCTTCCGGCACTTTTTCACCAAGATAAGCTTTATAATCATCATCAGGCACAAAGCAGATTTCCTGACTATCCGGTTTATCAGCAACCGCAAGGCCAAATTCATGCGCCATCTTCCGGGTTTCTACCTTTGTATAATCACCTAGCGGCATGAGAAAATGCTTTAAACTATGCTGATTTAGATGATAAAGAGCATAAGACTGATCTTTGAGATTATCCTTGCCCTTACAGAGTAGATATCGTCCTGTCTCTTCATCCTGCACAATTCGTCCATAATGGCCTGTTGCCACAAACTCTGCATCCAGTTCAAATGCCCTTTGCAAAAGGCCTTCAAACTTTACATAGCGATTACAGGCTACACAAGGGTTTGGCGTCTTACCCTCGGCATATTCCCGAATAAAATAGTTGATAACCGTCTTCTCAAACATATCGCGAAAATTAAGCACATAATAGGGAATACCGATTTTATCAGCTACCCTTCTGGCATCATCCACCGCTGACAGCGAACAGCAGCCGCGGCTGTCACCATCATCCTGGGGCATATCCTTGCTCCAAATTTGCATCGTTGCTCCAATAACATCATAGCCCTGACGCACAAGAAGGGCAGCAGTTAGAGAACTGTCTACCCCTCCGCTCATGGCCACTAAAACGCGAGGTTTAGCGCACATAAATGAATCCCATTCCTTCCGTGTGCCCTATGGGCGGCCTATTTATTTCCCGTTTTTTTGCATATAATCTTTAATGGCTTCATGCAGCGCATCAGCTGCTAAATTCGAGCAGTGCATCTTTACCGGTGGCAGTCCGCCAAGTGCTTCGGCAACTGCTTGGTTGGATATCTCTAGTGCCTCTTCCAAGGTTTTACCCTTACACATTTCGGTAACCATACTGCTTGTCGCAATAGCGGCACCACAGCCAAACGTCTTAAATTTAATATCTTTAATGATATTATCTTCTACCTGCAGGTAAATTTTCATAATATCACCGCATTTAGCATTTCCTACTTCTCCAATGCCGTTTGCGCCGGCAATTTCGCCGACATTGCGTGGGTTTGCGAAATGATCCATAACTTTATCATTATACATAATTAGTTCTCCTCTCATTAATTAATGGCAATGACTGCATAAAGTACATTCTTTGGCTGGACTCGTGGCATTAAGCGGGGACATGGCGCGCAGCCGCTCTAAAATCTCAGGTAATACCTCAAGGCAATAATCAATATCTTCTTCGGTATTGCCGCGTCCTAAAGAAATTCTAAGGGAACCATGTGCTACTTCGTGTGTCAGACCCATGGCCAAAAGTACATGGGAAGGATCAAGCGAACCTGAGGTGCAGGCTGAACCGCTAGAAGCCGCGATTCCCTTTAAATCTAAATTTAAGAGTAAGGCTTCCCCCTCTACATAACGGAAGCTAAAATTAACATTGCCTGGCGCACGTTTAGTGGGATGGCCGTTCAATTTGATGTCAGGAATTTTAGTCTGAATGCCCTTAATGAGTTTATCACGCAGTGCTGTCATATGCGCCATTCTGCTTGGCATTTCCTGTTTAGCAATTTGGGCAGCTTTACCAAGACCGATAATACCAGGTACGTTCTCAGTGCCAGGCCGAACATTTCGTTCCTGCCCACCGCCGTGCTGCACAGAATCAAGACGTACTCCTTTACGCACATAAAGTACGCCCACGCCTTTCGGGCCATAAAATTTATGACTGGATAAGGTCAATAAATCAACATTGTATTCATTTACATCAATGGGATAATTTCCTGCGGCCTGTACGGCATCTGTATGAAAATAGATTCCTTTTTCCCGCGCCAGCTGACCGATTTCCTTAATAGGCTGGATTGTACCAACTTCATTATTGGCAAACATTACACTTATCAAAATGGTCTTATCAGTAATGGCCTTTTTAATATCCTCGATACTAACCATGGCGTTCTCATCAACAGGCAGATACGTAACTTCAAAGCCTTGTTTTTCAAGGTACTCGCAGCTATGAAGTATGGCATGATGCTCAATTGAAGTAGTAATAATATGATTACCCTTCTTACGATTAGCAAAAGCTATGCCCTTAAGCGCCAGATTGTCTGCTTCGGTACCGCCGCTGGTAAAAAAGATCTCGTTCGTCTTGGCACCAATCAGAGCGGCGACATTTTCGCGTGCTGTATCAAGTGCTTTTCTTACTTCACGCCCAAAAGCATGTACACTGGATGGATTGCCAAATTTATCTGTCATATACTCTAACATCAGTTTTGCTACTTCAGGATCTGTAGGCGTAGTAGCGGAATGGTCAAAATAAATGCGTTTCAAGAAAAACATCTCCTTCTTTTATTGTTCAATTTCAATTGCATTTTTACTTTTTTCATCTTGGCACAAATCAGCTAGGGTAATAGAATCAAGTACATTATTAATACTATCACGAACCTTGGCCCATACATCGCGGGTAACACATTTACCAGCTCGTGCACAGAATTGGTTATTTTCTATCCCTGTAAGCAAACAGTCCACAGGGGCAATTGGCCCCTCCATAATCCGGATAATATCGCCAACCGATATTTCAGTCGGATCCTTTGTCAAAGTGTATCCCCCC
Source organism: Pelosinus sp. (assembly GCA_021372375.1). GTDB lineage: Bacteria > Bacillota > Negativicutes > Propionisporales > Propionisporaceae > JAJFUN01. The sequence continues at coordinate 13,610 of JAJFUN010000071.1, forward strand.
TGTGCGCCGCGAATGCTTTGCACATAACCAGCCTTCCGTAGTGTTGCCATAAGCTGCTCTAAATAATGTTCAGAATTCCTTGCCTGACTGCCACACTTTTTAAGGCAATAGGCCCTTGACCTTGGTGCAAGGCTAGATCATACATAGCTGAAACACCATAGCGTCCTTTTGTTGATATTTTCATTGGAGTTTCCTCCCACTCTATTCCCAAGTAATATGATTGGTTTTCTTGTATTTAATATAGCAGAAAAATTAGTCCTTGTCAAAGTAAAAAATCACTTTTATTTTTGCTCGTTTGTCCAAAGATTATGCTGCATAAATTAAAAAGCCAGCATCTATTAAATGCTGGCTGCTATCGTTTCAAGTGGAAAGTAACAAGGCTATCTTAAAGAGGTTACTCTCTTTAAGACAGCCCGCTTCTTAGATATTAAACAATAACTCGCTGTAAGTCGGCATCGGCCATAAATCTTTATCAACCATAGTTTCAAGCTTATCAGCCACGCCACGGAGCTCACCCATTTTTTCAAATACATCAAAGCGGAACAACTTAGCTTGCTCAAAAGTGTCACCATGAGTATTTTCGGCTTTTTCAACAGCTGCTTCAAGCGTTACAATATTTTTCTTGAACTGCGCAGCTAACGCCGATACTTCTGTTAATAATTCGGTTTGTACCGACATATCTGCTGCCACACCGGTAGCTTTAATTGTGTTAATAGATGCAGCCAAGTCAGTGGCAAAATTGATTGCAGCAGGAAGAATCTGCTGTTTTGCCATTTCAATCATGGTCAATGCTTCAATATTAATGGTCTTGCTATAATTTTCAAGACTAATTTCATAACGAGATTCCATTTCGGCTCTGCTTAAAACACCATGTTTTTCCATTACTGCAATGTTCTTTTCGTCAATTAAAGCCTGAATAGCTTCTACTGTAGTTTTAGTATTCTTAAGGCCTCTCTTTTCAGCCTCAGCAACCCATTCATCAGAATATCCATTACCATTAAATACTACTCTTTTATGCTTAGTAACAAATTCAGTCAGAATTGTTTTAATTTCAGCATTAACATCAGCAGCTTTTTCTAAGCGGTCAGCAACTTCGTCCAATACCTCAGCAACAATGGTATTTAATATGAAATTCGGACCAGCGATGGAACCAGAGGACGGACACATTCTAAATTCAAATTTATTACCGGTAAAAGCAAATGGTGAAGTTCTATTTCTATCAGTAGCATCTTTCGGCAGTGCAGGCAGCGTAGTTACGCCAATTTCCATCTTACCGCCGGATTTAGAACTGGTTACCGCACCATTTTCAATTTGTTCTAAGATATCTTGCAATTGTTCCCCAAGGAAGATAGAAATGATAGCAGGAGGTGCTTCGTTGGCGCCTAATCTATGATCATTTCCTGGATTTGCTGCGGAAACTCTTAAGAGATCTGCATATTCATCAACAGCTTTAATGACAGCACACAAAAATACCAAGAACTGTTTGTTGTCATGCGGCGTCCGGCCAGGCTCCAATAGATTCATACCGTCATCTGTGCCCATTGACCAGTTATTATGCTTACCAGAACCATTGATTCCAGCAAACGGTTTTTCATGTAATAAGCATACAAGACCATGCCGTAAAGCCACTTTTTTCATGATATCCATAGTGAGCTGATTGTGATCTGTAGCAATATTTGTAGTACTGAAAATCGGCGCTAACTCATGTTGTGCAGGAGCCACTTCATTATGTTTGGTTTTCGCGGCAATGCCAAGCTTCCAAAGCTCTTCATCTATTTCCTTCATATAAGCAGAAATTCTTTCTTTAATGGAACCAAAGTAATGGTCTTCCATTTCCTGCCCTTTGGGCGGTTTTGCCCCAAACAGCGTTCTGCCTGTAAAAATCAAGTCTTTTCTTTGATCATAGAGTTTTTTATCAACAATAAAATACTCCTGTTCAGGTCCCACAGTTGTAATAACTTTAGTTGTTGTAGTATTACCAAGCAATTTTAAAACACGGAGTGCCTGCTTGGATATTGCTTCCATCGAACGGAGCAGCGGAGTCTTTTTATCTAGTGCCACGCCGGTATAAGAACAAAATGCAGTAGGTATGCACAAGGAATCATCTTTTACAAAAGCTGGTGATGTACAATCCCATGCAGTATAGCCTCTTGCTTCAAAGGTAGCTCTAAGACCGCCAGAGGGGAAGGAAGAAGCATCAGGCTCTCCTTTAATTAATTCTTTGCCGGAAAACTCCATAATGGCTTTACCATCAGCAGTCGGCGAAATAAATGCATCATGCTTTTCAGCAGTAATTCCTGTCATGGGCTGGAACCAATGGGTAAAGTGAGTTGCACCTTTCTCAAGAGCCCAGTCTTTCATAGCATTTGCTACGACATCAGCTACAGCTGAATCTAGCGGAAGTCCTTGGTCAATTGTCTTCTTTAAAGCTTTATATGTAGCTTTAGGAAGAAGCTCCCTCATCACAGCATCATTAAATACGTTTGAACCATAAAGTTGACTTAACTTGGTCATCTACAAAACCCCTTTCAAATTGTACGCTACAGCTTTATTATAAATAAAGCCTGCATTAAAAACCAGCTAAAATATGATGCCTTATGGAAAAATTCCTAAATAAAATACCATAATTTAGCTATTCCACTGGTAGTATTATAGTTTCTCCAATATCAACGGCACAATTCCTATAAAAAGAACAGACTCCTCCACTATATTAGTAAGGAGGAGTCGCCATTGACTCAAAAATATTACGATTTAATACAATTATAGCATAAATTTTATTTTTGTCTAGGTAGTTTTTTACCTTATTTAGTATTGGTTCTACTCAAAATTAGTAAGTTCCGGTGCCTGCAGTACTCGCGGCAAATGATCAAGCGGTACTGCTTCAGTAAGCTCAGTTAGCGCACTGTCAGCTTCCAACTCTTTAAATTTTCGGGCACTAACAAGCACCCGCGTCTCAAGCGTTCCTACCGCTTTATTATAGCATTCCACAGAACTTGTTAGGCTTTTGCCCAGTTTGGCAAAATGTAGCCCCATATCCCCAAGCCTCTTATAGAGCTCCTGCCCCAGCTCACTAATTTGTTTAGCATTCGCTGCTACCGATTCCTGCCTCCAGCCATAAGCTACTGCCCTAAGGAGCGCAATCAAGGTGGTCGGGGTTGCTAAAATAACCCTTTGTTCTACTCCGCACTCAATAAGCGACGGATCTTGCTCAAGCGCCACACTAAAGAAATTCTCACCCGGCAGAAATAGCACCACAAATTCAGGAGTAGGTTTAAATTGATCCCAATACGATTTTTTTGCAAGCGATGAAATATGACTCCGGATATGGCGGGCATGATCTTTGAGCTTTTCCATTTTAGCTGTTTCATCGGAAGCATCAATAGCCTCTAAAAAAGCAGCCAGCGGCGCCTTGGCATCTACCACAATATTCTTGCCGCCAGGCAGGCGTACCAGCATATCCGGTCTAAGACGTCCCTCATCAATAGTAGTGCTTTCCTGTTCAAAAAAGTCACAATGATTAAGCATCCCCGCCATTTCCACAACCCGCCTGAGCTGGATTTCGCCCCACCGCCCGCGTACATTAGGCGTGCGTAAGGCCTTTACCAAATTCCCGGTTTCAGAGCGTAATTGATTTTGGGTCTCGAGCAGCTGACGCACCTGCTCGGTAATAGATTCATAAGCACCAATTCTCGCCTTTTCCAGTTCATTAATTTTGGTATCAACTTTCTCCAGCGAATCCCTAACAGGCTTAACCAGCTCATCAATTGCATGGTGCCGCTGCGCTAAATCTGACCTAGCATTTTCTTGATACTTTTCCATGGTAAGTTTAGCAATATCCAAAAAAGACTGATTATTATTATTTAAGGCCTCCGCCGAGAGGGCCTTAAACGCATCAGAAAGTTTTTGCTGCGCTGCATCAAGAAGCTGTACCTTTTCAGCTGCCGCCATTTTTTCATTGTCTAAAGCTGCTTTAAGTTTTACTCTTTCTTCTTTTAATTGAATAATCGTTTGCAAGGCGTCATTTAATTGAAAATCTTTGTTTTCATAATCACCCTTAAGCTCACAGAGCCTGCTTTGCGCCGCCGCTAATTGAGCCGTAAGCGTACTTCGCTCTATCTCACCGCTAAGGCGAACTTCTTTAACCGCGTGCGTTATCTTACTTTGCATAATAAGCCCTGCAAAAATTGCCCCGAAACCTGCTCCTATAAATCCAGATAGTAAATCTAGTCCCATAATTATAGTTCCCACCTTATTTTAGCATTTATAAGAACCTCCCCGTCGCAGAAACACCGGAGAGACTATTCACCTATTTTACCATATATGAATTATAGCACTTTTGTCTATATAGAGAAACAAACGGACAGGTGAGGTGTTTCAAACCAATTTTTCCACGGAAACACCTCACCTGTCCCTGTTTCCTCTTAAAATGTACTTGACAAAAATTTTCTGTTATGAGATAGTGTAGTTGAAATTATATTTCGTAGCACGAAATACTTTATGGGGTGTTTTTCTTGGTTAGTAATGCCGAACTATACGATTTTATTTTAGATAACATTCAAAAGATTATGATTCCTGAGGAATTTAACGCCATTGGACTGTCTATTTCCCGGCTGGAGCTGCTGGCTTTATCTCTGGTTGCGCGTCAGGATGAACCCATGACAATGAGTAATCTGGCTCAGGCTATGGCTGTGCCAATGAGTACGGCCACAGGAATTGCCGACAGATTAGTAAAAAAAGGGCTTTTAAAACGGGGCGGATTGCCACAAGACCGCCGGATTGTTACTGTGTCGCTTACTGGTACTGGGTGCGAGCTTGTACATGATTTGCAGAAAAATATCCATAGTTTTCTTAACCGGATTCGCGCGGTGCTTTCCGACGAGGAATTTCAGCAAGCCATAGGACTTGTCAAAAAGGTAATTTCAGGTTTACAGACGGAAAAAAACATGTCAGATCAAGCCTTGGCACAGCGAAAAAAAATAACCGTAGAATAAGCGGGTTATTTTTTTAAGAGTATATTTTGTGTTACGAAATAATCATATTGCGTAATATATGTAAGACGTAATAACAGGAGGCGATTTTATGAGGATAATACTTTATACAGGTAAGGGCGGGGTCGGCAAAACCAGCGCAGCGGCCGCTACTGCTGCCGCTGCCGCGAGTGCTGGAAAGCGAACCATTGTAGTCAGCACAGATGCAGCGCACAGTTTAGGTGATTCCTTTAATCTGGAGCTCGGTCAGGAGCCCTTGAAGATCAAGGAAAACTTATGGGCTCAGGAAGTCAGCGTAGTAGAAAGCGCTGATAAGTATTGGGGCAAGGTACAAAAATATTTGTCGACGCTCCTTCTTTCACAGAATGTCAAAGATATTACCGCCGAAGAGTTTATTGTTTTTCCTGGGTTAGAAGAACTGTTTAGCATGTTTGAAATTCTTAGACACTATGAAGAGGAAAAATATGATGTGATAGTTGTGGATTGTGCGCCTACGGGTGAAACGCTGCGTCTCCTTAGTTTTCCTGAAGTACTTAAATGGTGGCTTGAAAAAATTTTTCCGCTGGAAAAAAGGCTTATTAAATATGTCCGTCCTGTCGCGAAGCCTCTTTTGGGGCTGCCGCTCCCGGAAGACGACATGCTCGATAGTGTGGCCGCTTTGGTACAGCAACTTGAAAGCATGCATGAGCTGCTGACAGATCATGAAGTTACCTCGGTCAGGATTGTTGTAAATCCAGAAAAAATGGTCATTAAAGAGGCGGAACGCAGTTTTATGTATTTAAGCTTGTATGGATTTAATACCGATGCCGTGATTGTAAACAGAATGCTGCCCGCAGATGACTTGGGGGGTTATTTTAACCAGTGGGGGGCACTGCAGCAAAAGCACTACCAGTATATTGTTAAACAGTTTAATCCCATACCCATTTTCCCGGTTAGGCTTTTTAAAGAAGAAGTAGTAGGTATAGAGGCATTAGATGAGATGGCAAAAGAGTGTTTTAAAATGGCAGCGCCTGACAAGATATTTTACGCCGGACAGCCTGTTAAGCTTATGTCGCTTGATGGATGCTATGTACTCGAGCTCAAACTAAATTTTGCGGCTAAGGATATGATTGACTTATCGCAAAAAGGCAATGAACTTTCCCTGCAGGTCGGTAGCTATAAACGAAATATCATGTTGCCGCGAAAACTTTACGGCTGCGAGGCCAAAGGCGCTAAGCTGACAGATGGGGTATTAAAAATCACCTTTGGAGATGCAGGAAATGAATAAGGAATGCCCAGATTGTCCAATTCAACAAATATATAAGTTTCATAAAGCCATGGAAGGCTGCTTTTTTAGTCATTTACCTCCAGAAGTAAGTCAGCCGCTACAGACGGCCAAACAGCAATTGCTGCTAGCGGCCAAGGGGTTTATTGAACACGAGTTGAATAATTTGACAGATGAAGTGTCTGAAAAATCTCGTGCAATTAATGTGGAATAGGTGAAATTGTATGATAAAAAATATACATATACGCGAAATAAATGCTTCTTGGGCGGCAGTAGGAGCTATCCTTGACAGTCTGGCTTCAGAAAAAGATTTACTATGGCCC
>JAJFUN010000073.1 GCA_021372375.1 Pelosinus sp.
TTAGTCAGAAAGTAACCTACCAATTTTATAAGGTGAAATAGAAGGGGGACGGGCTATGGGCTATGGGCTATGGGCTTAAAGCCAGGAGCTCATAGCCAAGTGCCAATTTAAGGAGATGAATCCATGATAAACAATATAATCAAACGAAACGCCTTTAAAGCGTATGATATTCGTGGCAGAGTGCCTGATGAATTAAATGAGGAACTAGCTTATCGAATTGGGCGGGCTTATGCGGAGTTGTTTGCGGCCAAGCAGGTAGTGGTAGGTCGCGATGTCCGTCTTTCCAGTATAGATTTACTGCAAGCTTTAGTGCGCGGTTTTAACGACGCGGGCGCAGATGTGCTTGATATCGGCCTGTGCGGTACTGAAATGATTTATTTTGCTGCCGCACATCTTAAAACAGACGGCGGCATTATGGTGACAGCCAGTCATAATCCCATGGACTATAATGGTCTAAAATTAGTGCGAAAAGGTTCGCGGCCGATCAGTGGCGATACAGGCCTGCGTGATATTGAGGAAAAAGTGGTTGCCGGTGATTTTTCACAGCAGCTTATGGGGGAAAAAGGTAAACACGAGTCTTGTGATATTATGGAAGCTTATATTGCCCACTTACTTACTTATATTGATGTTTCTAACCTTCGTCCCTTAAAAATTGTCGTCAATAGTGGCAACGGCTGTGCAGGTCCAATTCTTGATATGCTTGAGAAGTATTTACCCTTTGAATTTATCAAGGTTCATCATATACCGGATGGAACTTTTCCTAACGGCATTCCCAATCCGCTGCTGCCGGATAAACGCGAAGATACGGCAAAAGCAGTACAAAAGCATGGGGCGGATTTAGGCATTGCCTGGGACGGCGATTTTGACCGCTGCTTTTTCTTTGATGAACAAGGCGGATTTATTGAAGGGTATTACATCGTGGGCTTTTTAGCTGAGGCCTTTTTACGCAAGAATCCCGGCGCGAAAATTATCCATGATCCGCGCCTTACTTGGAATACTATTGATTTAGTTAGGAAAGCAGGAGGAACTCCGGTATTATCAAAGACGGGGCACGCTTTTATCAAGGAGCGTATGCGCCATGAAGATGCGGTATATGGCGGGGAAATGTCGGCGCATCATTATTTTAAGCGCTTTGCCTATTGCGACAGCGGGATGATTCCCTGGCTGCTAGTTGTTGAAAATATGTGTTTGGCCGGAAAGCGGATGTCTGAATTGGTACAGGAACGTATGGCCAAATATCCGGTCAGTGGTGAAATTAATCGGGTTGTACCAGATGCCAAACAGGTGCTCGCGAACATCGAAAAAAACTATGTAACTGTAGAGGCAGTTATTGACCGTACAGATGGACTTAGTGTGGAATATCCTACCTGGAGATTTAATGTAAGAATGTCAAATACCGAGCCGGTTTTGCGGCTAAATGTGGAAAGCCTTGGCGATAAGGCTTTAATGGAGCAAAAAACAGAGCAGCTTCTGGCGTGCATTGAGGGTAAAGCATAAAGAACGGGCACGGAGCTCTTGGCTCGGGGCTCAGAGCTAAAATCCAGAGCTGGGAACCCTAAGCCAAGATCCTATTTTATTTTTTACATAAAATAGAAGGAGATGGAATTAATTTCATCGAATTATAAAATTTATTTGATGAAAGGTGATAACAGATGACAAAACTACGTAAAGTAAGAAAAGCTGTTATTCCCGCAGCCGGGCTGGGCACGCGTTTTTTGCCGGCTACCAAGGCGCAGCCGAAAGAAATGCTGCCGATTGTTGATAAGCCAGCCATTCAGTACATCATTGAGGAAGCCATTGATTCCGGTATTGAGGAAATTCTCATTATTACCGGCCGCAACAAACGGGCGATTGAGGATCATTTTGACCGAAATGTGGAGCTTGAACTGCAGCTTAAAGATCAGGGGAAATATGATCTTTTAGGTATGGTTGAAGAGATAGCTGATGTTACCATTCATTATGTAAGACAGAAAGAAGCCAAGGGGCTTGGGCATGCTGTACTTTGCGCTAAACAGTTTGTCGGTAATGAGCCCTTTGCGGTGTTACTCGGCGATGATATTGTTGATGCTAATGTCCCCTGCCTGAAACAGCTGATGGACGTATATGAAGACCGTCAGGGTACTGTGCTTGGGGTACAGGAAGTACCACAGGAACGGGTTTCAAGCTATGGGATAGTTTCGCCTATTGAAATTAAGCCAGGTTTGTGGCAAGCCGTTGATTTGGTGGAGAAGCCTGCTCAAGAAGAGGCGCCATCACAGCTTGCGGTGCTGGGACGTTATATTATTGAACCTGAGATTTTTTCCTTGTTGGAAGATACTGAGCCGGGACGCGGCGGAGAAATCCAATTGACGGATGCGCTTAGGCGTCTTGCCGTAATTAAACCAATGTATGCCTATAACTTTTTGGGACGGCGCTATGATGTGGGGGATAAGCAAGGATATTTAGAAGCTACGGTAGAGTTTGCTTTAAAACGGCCGGAGATGCGCGATAAATTCCTCCAATATCTCGTAAAAACAATTGGCCCCCTTTTAGCAGCTGCCGATAAAAGACAGTAATTAAAGATAGGAGTGTTCTATTATGACAGATAACCAAACATGTTTGACACTTGGCTCAGGGTTTACGTTTGATTATACCAATCTATACGGTGCGGACAAAGTATCTGAGGCTGATATAAAGCGTTTGGCAGACCGAATCCGTTTGGCACATCAGGCTGTAGAACATATGCGGTCAACAGGTATAGTACGGGGTCATCTCTCAAAAGACGGTACACCGGAAAAAGTACTATTTTCTCAGCTTCCCTATGTTACTGACGGCAATCTCAACTCACCCTCTTCCATTAAACGGCTAAAGGAATTTGGACAGTCACTCAGGTATAAGGTTGATGCGGTGATATCTTTTGGTATTGGCGGTTCTTATCTCGGCAATAAGGTGTTTTTTGATATGCATTGCGGTGAATTTTGGAATCTAAAATCCCCAGCCCAGCGTGATGGGTATCCTAAATTCTTTTTTAGCGGCAACAATATTGATGCGCGTCGAACGACAGAACTCATTGCCCAGCTTAAAGCTGAGGCCAACATTAAAGCAGCTCAGGGCAGCAAGGAAGCATATAAGATAACAATGGTCGTAATCTCGAAATCAGGTGCTACGCTTGATACTATGTCAACCTTTATGGTGGCCTATGAAGCCCTTAAAGCCGAGGCACCAAACATTATAGTGGACGTTGTCGCAGTTACTGATCCGGCTACTGGGGATAAGGCTACACTGTTAAGGCGTCTTGCTGATGAAGAGGGCTGGCCAACCTTTAGTGTTCCTGACGGGGTAGGCGGACGTTTCAGTATTTTCTCTGAGGTAGGTCTTGTGACCGCTGCTTGTATCGGCCTTGACATTGATGCATTTCTGGCTGGCGCGCGCAATATGGATGAAGCTTGCCGTACAGCCGATTTATGGAATAATCCGGCTCTCTTGAATGCAGTGCTTAAGTATCTGGCTGCCGAAAAACACGGGCGTGATATTGAAGTGTTTATGCCGTATGCCGATTATCTCAAATCGGTTGCTGAATGGTATGTACAGCTTTTGGCGGAATCGCTTGGCAAACGTACTGATCGTGAAGGCCATGAGGTGCTTTACGGACGAACTCCTATCGTAGCTGTTGGTACTACTGATATGCATGCGCAGACACAGCAGCATCAGGATGGTAAAAAAGACAAAGTGGTACAGTTTGTTAAAGTAGGCAATTGGGCAAATGATCCTGTTATTCCGAGTGCGTTCCCCTCTGCCGCTAAGTTGGTCGAAATTTCTGGTCTTAACCTTAGCCAGGCGCTGGAAGTTGCGCGCCAGTCCAATGCTGATGCATTAATTAGTGATGGCCGCTTTAATGCTGTTTTTGTCCTGCCTAGACTTAATGCTTATCATTTAGGTGAACTGTTATATATGCTGGCCTTATCTATTGCGTATGAAGGGGAACTGGCCGATGTAGACGGTTTTAATCAGCCAGGGGTCGAAGCGTATAAAAAAATTATGGGACCTCGCTTAAAGACATTAAAAAAATAATTCGGAAAAATTATACATTTATATAAAAAAGTCCTGTCGCATGACAGGATTTTTTTATTTTTATGTAGAATGCAACTATTATAGTTATTAAAGCTAACATTTTTGCAATTTTTGCAGTTTTTGCACTTTCACCTGAATAAACACTTAAATTTGCAGTGTAGGGGAAATTACATAGTTAGGGGTGAACTGGCGGATAATTAAGAAATGAGGAGGATTAATGAGGAGGAATAATGAGCATTAATTTAAAATCACTCATGAGTAAGTACAATTCTTCTTCACCGCGGGAGAGAATATTACTGTTGGCTCTAGCGGGAGTCGTCGCGGTTGCAGGTGCTTATTGGCTGACTACTATCCCAGATGATACGTCAAATTCGGCAGGAAACCCGCCTGCAAGTACAACTGTGGCCAAACCGCAGCCTGCAAAGGTAATGAACAATATGCCGCAGCTGGCAATGACGCAAGAGGGAATGCGCAATCCGTTTTTGCCTCCTGCTGAGTTTCAGCAGTTTGACGTTCAAGGGATGCCGGCGAATGAGAAACTAAGTCAGCCCGGCAATGGACCTGCTAATGTGCCTAGTCAGCAATGGCGCAGTACTACGCCGAATAGGACAAAGGACTATACTAATCTGGATGCGCTGCTGCGAGGGACTGGCAAAACCCCGGATACCAGAATACAGGACGGCCGACCGGGCCTTGTTGGTATTGTTGAAGGGGCAGGTAAGAGGCTTGCTATTATTCAATATGGCGGGGATAGCCGTTCATATGGAATCTATGAACGCGTAGGTCCCTATCAGGTAACAAGCATTTCTAGTTCGTCAGTCATATTATCAGGGCCAGCCGGACGAACGGTGATGGCAGTCGGAAGGTGAGAGGGTGAATTGTATGAAAAGGTATGTAGGAATTTTTATGCTGCTGCTTGTGCTGTGCTTGACACCACTAAGCATAGGTGCGGAAGAGCCCTTGGTCAATATTAATGTAGTAGATGCCAATGTTCGGGATATACTAACTTCGCTCGCAGATATTGGACAAGTTAATTTAGTAGCGGATGACTCAGTTATGGGTAAAATTACGGTGCAGATAACAGATACACCGTTCAGCAGTGCACTAGATATAGTTACTAGGATTAAAGGTTTGACTTATCAAAAAGTTGGCAATGTTATTATTGTTGGTTCAAATACATCAATGGGTGTGAATTTCGGCACAGTTACTGTATTTAAAATAAAATATGCTCAGGCAGCTGAAGTTGTTGATACGCTTGGCGTTGTTGTCAAGGAAGGCAAAGAGGAGAAAAAATCAGTAACTAAAGCAACCGGTGATAAGCCCGCAGGATCTTCAGAGGGAACCCAGAAAGCAGAAGTGAAGTTATCCCGGCTGAAAGTTGATGAGGCAACTAATTCGATTCTATTCAACGGTTCGCCTTCTGAAGTTGCTCAGATCCAAAAGCTTCTGGATCAGATTGATGTGCCTTATGAACAGGTTTCGTTAGAATGTCAGGTTCTATCTGTGAATAAAACAGATGCTAAGAATCTGGGAATTGAGTGGAGCTGGTCTGAAGGTCCGCAAATGCCAAAATATGATTGGGATAAAGACAAGGGCTGGACAGTTACGCGCAATACTGATCAGATTACTTCAGGCGGTACTGCGGTTAATGGGGTTGTGCAATTCGGCAATTTGCAGGGGCATCCATATGAATGGTATTATAAAGCCAAGCTCAATGCCTTAATAACAAATGACAGAGCTAATGTGCTGGCCAAGCCAAAAATTACTACGATTAATGGCAAGGAAGCCGAAATTAATATTGGCGATCAGATTCCTGTAAAGAAAACGACTACTACCAGCAATGGCGTCACAGATAGCAGTGTGGAATACAAGGATGTCGGCATCAAATTGAAATATACGCCGCGTATTAATCCTGACGGGTATATTACTGCCAAAATACGAGCGGAAGTGAATTCTGTCGCAAGTTTTAACTCTACTATTGGCGCATATACATTTTCTCAAAAAAGCGCTGAAACCCAAGTGCGTTTGAAAGACGGCGAGACTATGGTTATTGGCGGATTGATTGGCAAAACAGAACAAAGAAACTTTAAAAAAGTGCCGCTGTTGGGAGATATACCAATTTTAGGAGCTTTGTTTAAAAATCAGGATAACAGTAAAGAAGAGCAAGAAGTAGTTATTTTCCTCACAGCCCACATTGTAAAATAAGTCGTAGTATAGGGGGGACAGTAATGCCAATTAAAATAGTAATCGCAGATGATCATGCGCTGCTTCGCCAAGGTATCAAAAATGTTTTGGAATTAGAAGAAGATTTAGTCGTAGTTGGTGAAGTCGCAGATGGTGAAGAGGCTGTGAAAAAGACGCTTCAATTGGCCCCCGATATAGTTTTACTCGATATTAATATGCCCAAGCTAAACGGTATGGAAGTTACCAGACGATTGTGTGCCGCCAGGTGCGCCGCCAAAGTCATTATTTTGACAATGCATGATGATGAAAGTTATGTCCTTGAAGTTGTTAAAGCTGGAGCGGCTGGCTATTTGCTCAAGGACGTGGAACCAGGCATGCTGGTCAAAGCCATTCGCACGGTGTACCTAGGAGAATCCTTTATTTATCCGACGCTGGCTAAAAGGCTATTTACCGAGCTAAACAAGCAGGATAAAAAAACGGACATAGGCAAAGCTATCGAGGGTAATAAAGAAGAACGGCTTACTTATCGTGAGGTAGAAGTGCTGCAGCTTATTTGCCAGGGGATGAGCAATCAGGAAATTGCACAAAAGTTATTTTTGAGTGAGAAAACAGTAAAAAATCATCTCACCAATATTTTTCGAAAAATTGATGTTTCCGATCGTACCCAGGCGGCGTTGTATGCGTTAAAAAACAAAATTGTAATTTTAACATAGTTACCTTGCGGACTCTGCTGCATATACTATCCTATCCCAATATAAGGGGGTAGGATAGTATATGCTTTTTTCTTATACAATGAGCGTATGTCTGTTGGCACTTGGCATCTATGGTTTTATTTGTGTAATTCATGATACCTGGGAATGGCTGCAGCAATTTTATAGGCAGCAAATTCCTGAAATTACAGTACTGCTTATCGTGAAAAACAGAGAGCAGGACATCGAATATATAATACGTTATTTAACAGATAAAATGGCTGCTTGTTCGGAAAAAGAAAAATATGATATTGTGGTGGCTGATCGCAGCTCTAGTGACCTTACAGTGCCTATCCTGGAGCGTCTTACTGAAGAATTTGAATTTTTGACTGTCTGCGATATGCCTGGCAGCATTCAAGCTCTTGCAGGCGGTTTGCCGTTATGTTGGGGCAAAGCGGTATACGTTCTTGATTTGACGAATCGTTTGACAACCGCTGAGTTTTATACTGCGGTGGAAAAACTGCTAGGGTGAGGGGATAAAATAATCTTATCGTTTTAATGTAGGGGCAATCCCTCTG
>JAJFUN010000075.1 GCA_021372375.1 Pelosinus sp.
CGGCCAGTTTTTCCCATGCTACAATGGGCACAAAGTCAGTTGCCTCTTTCCCTTGCGATACAAAACGGTTGACCGCTATGCTAAATGACGCTACAGCCTTGCCGTTCTGCGTATAACGAACTTCAGGGTCTTGAGTCAAACGACCTATAAGAATAACCTTATTCATGGTAAAACTACCTCCCTGGCCTTAAATGCCTATTCAATGACTATTTCTCATCTTTTTTAATGATCATATGCTTCAAGATCTCGTCGGTAATTTTCATTACACGGTCAAGCTCAGCAATTACGGCTGGCTCACCGGCGAAGTTAACTAAGAAATAGAAACCATCAGCATGGTCTTTTATTTCATACGCTAAACGCTTTTTACCCCAACGATCAATCTTTTCCACAGTACCGCCATTGTTGGTAATAAGGTTCTCAAATTTGGTCACAACCGCATTGACTGCCTCTTCCTCAACTGGCTTAACAATGTATATGACTTCGTACTTTCTCACGAAATCACCTCCTCCTCTGGACTAATGGCTCCTTTGTGGAGCAGGGAAGGTTTACAAAAAATATTGGAAACCCTGTTCTGTCCTAGACTTATACAGTATAGCACTTAATATTTTGTAATGCAAGTAGCAAGCACACAGTAATCCTGCACATTTTTTTCTACTGCTCATAGTATAGAATATACCATGAGCAGAGGTAGGTGGTGAGCATGTCCGATGATCATTCCTTGCTTGGGGAAGAGCTTACACTGCTTGCCATTGTCTGTGGCTTATTTATTGTGCGCTCGTTTGATAAAACTACCGCTACCCTCATCCAGCAATTTCTAAATAACACCCAGCAAATTATATCGACTATCCTGATTCAAGACGCCATCCTGCTCCTTGCTGATAATGCCGCAGCTTCTTCGTCCGCTAAGACCCCAGCCGCTGCTGAAGAGAAGGAAGAAGACGCCACCATCTTACAGGCAGAAGAGCTGCAAACTAAATAAATTACACTTTCTTAATAGTAAAAGGTACTGTTCGCATTTGCTAATGCGAGCAGTACCTTTTAACAGTATGCCAATCTGCAAGAACTCCCTCCGGCGCTTCGCACCACCTTCCTCAGGGATGGAGGCTCTTAATTTGAGTCTCCATCTTCGAGGGGGATGTCGCTTTTAGCGACAGGGGGAGGCTTTTAAAAGCATGCTTAATGCTCCTTTTATCTCATGGCTTATACATTAAATCTAAAATATGTCACATCGCCGTCCTGCATTACATATTCCTTGCCTTCTAAACGTACAAGCCCCTTTTCCCGCGCTGCTACGTGACTGCCGCAGGCCATCAAATCATTATAGGAAACGATCTCAGCCCGGATAAAACCGCGTTCAATATCACTGTGAATTTTACCGCCGGCCTGCGGCGCTTTGGTCCCCTTAGTGATAGTCCAGGCGCGTACTTCCTGCTCACCAGCGGTCAGGAAGGTCATAAGACCCAAGAGTTTATGCGAAGCTCTAATAAGCTTGTCAAGTCCGGATTCCCCAAGCCCCAGTTCAGCCAAAAATTCAGCAGCATCTTCAACCGGCAGTTCCGCAATCTCAGCTTCTACCTTGGCCGAAACTGCGATAACGCCTGCGCCTTCTTCGGCAGCATACTGCTGTACCTTTTGCACGTAAGGATTTTTTTCCGGCTCAGCCGCTTCATCTTCCCGTACATTAGCGACAAACAACACCGGTTTAAGCGTCATTAAATTGAGATCCTTTATCAGCTCAGCATCATCTGCGCTAAGCTCTACCCGGCGGGCTGGCAGTGCCTGCTCGAGCACTTCTTTAATTTTATTGAGGATAGCCACCTCAGCCTGCACTTTTTTATCACCGGTCTTAAGCAGCTTTGTCGCACGTTCCATACGCTTTTCCAAGGTTTCAAGATCTGCCAGACATAGTTCGGTATTAATAATCTCAATATCGCGAAGCGGATCTATACCGCCTTCCACATGCGTAATATTTTCATCAGTAAAGCAGCGTACTACCTGCGCAATAGCATCAACTTCCCGAATGTGCGCCAAAAATTTGTTGCCAAGCCCCTCACCTTTTGATGCTCCTTTTACCAGACCCGCAATATCAACAAACCGCATGGCTGCTGGTACCACCTTTTTAGATTTATACATCTGTTCTAATTTTCCTAACCGCTCATCAGGTACTTCTACAACCCCGACATTGGGCTCAATTGTACAAAACGGGTAATTGGCGGCTTCCGCCCCCGCCTTGGTTATGGCATTAAACAATGTACTTTTGCCGACATTCGGCAGTCCCACAATACCTACTTCTAAATTTGTACTCATTTATTACTCCACCTTAATCAAAATTCATAGCAATCCCTATTGTAAGGTATTCAGGGAGAAAAGACAAGCTATGAGTGCCTGGCTCTTGGCTATGGGTTATTGGCTATGCGCTATGGGCCAAGAGCTAAGCTCCCCTAACCCCAAAGCCAAGAGCTAATAGCCAAAAGCCGCTTTTATTCCCCTGCCCTTTTTACTATCGACTTGACGGCTTTTTCAAATTTGGGACGGGGCAGCATCACGAAACGCCCGCAGCCTTTACATTTGAGGCCAAAGTCAATACCGGTACGCGTAATTTCCCACTCAAAGGCGCCGCAGGGATGCTGCTTTTTCATTTTTACAATATCCCCAACTTCATAGCGGATAATTTCCATTTGTTTGCCTCCTAACAACTTTTGACGCTTTGTACGTTTGGCGCTTCGATATTTGCCTGTTCAAACAGCAGCTTGATTTTATATCTAAGGGCCATTTCTACCTTAGACTGTTCAAGCGGCACTGTTTTGGCAATAATCCTTACCACCAGCTCAGTCGTACGAAATTCTACCACCCCAAGCACTTCCGGTCCATCGAGTACCTCTACCATCTCTTCGCCGACTTCCTTGGCCGCTGTATTCATAAGTTTTAGCACCTGGGCCAAATCTGCCTGATAGGAAACAGGTATGTTCACTACCGCCTGCATTTGTCCTCTGGTATAATTGCTCACTTTAGTAATGGCCCCATGCGGAATAAAATGGAGTACGCCGCTGAAATCTCTGAGCTTGGTGGCACGAAAGCCAATATCCTCTACTGTCCCTGACATGTCCCCGCACGATATATAATCACCAACAGCAAACTGATCCTCTAACACAATAAAAAATCCAGTAATAACGTCCTTAATTAAGCTTTGCGCGCCAACGCCTAACGCCAAACCGATAATGCCTGCACCCGCGACAATGGACGTTGTATCAATGCGAAATTCCTGCAAAATAAGCACGCCGCCAATAAAATAAATGGCATAACGAATAATGCTTTGGAGTAAGGAGGTCATGGTACGAATACGCCGTTCTTCAAAATACAAATTTTTGTTGCCGACTTGCGGAATAAATAACCGATTAATAAAAAGATGCACTATTTTTAAAATAAAGGCCATTCCCAATAAAATGGCGGCAATACGTAAAAAGCGATTGGCTATCAGCCAAACGTCTATATTTAAAGGTAGCTCTGTCATATGTCCTCCACGATAGTTATGTGCACAGCTTGCGCTTATTATATTATACCATATTTCCCATATTCCTAATAACCATTTCCCTACTTTCTACATACTATATAGGGCATTTAGCAAAGGGGGGTACAATAGATGGCAGATCCACTGGCTATTATTGATACCATTATGGCTGATATTAATGCCATTATGCCAAACTTCTCCACCTTGGTAAGTTCCTACCGTTTACTGGTAGGGGCTACCGAAGAAATACAGCGTCAGAAAGTAATTCCGGAGGATATTTATTGGCGGGCTGTCCAGCGCTTTGATAATGCCGGCACACTAATTGATATCATGCTGGAGCTCTTATGCTGCAAAATAAGCTTTAGCGCTGAATTTCTAACTGTCACCTGTGCCCCGGTAGATATCTTTCGTTTACTGGTTAATCCAGAAGAAGCCACCGATACCCCTTTTCGCACTGCCGAAGAAATACTGCAGCTTGAAGCGCTACGCCGCTTGGTAGCTAAAACACGGGAAAACACTTCTGCCTTTAAATGCGCTCACTCGGCTAAGCCTACGCCGACCAAACCACCCGAAGAACAAGTTCCGCCTGCCTCCAGACAGGCGCCGGAAGAGTAAATCGAAAATAGGCTGCTTACATTAGCAATATTATCGCTAATGCAAGCAGCCCCTATTAACTGTAAGCCAATCTGAAGGAACTCCCTCCGGCGCTTTGCGCCACCTCCCTCAAGGATGAAGGCTTTTAAAAACATGCTAATGCGACAGCCCCTTTTACTTAATTTATTCACTGGGTTCAAAGGGTTCAATATGAATTACTACATCACACAGTCCGCCTAGTTCTGCTTTAATTTCGCCCTCCAACTGGTCACACACAGCATGGGCCTGCTCTAAATGCATATCTTTATCTAAAATGAGATGCATGTCAATTAGCCGATGACTGCCGGAGCGCCTGGTACGCAGGCGATGAAAAGATATTACCTTACTATGACTATTAACAATATCACTAATCAATTGTTCTTCTTCCTCCGGCAGACTAATATCAGTAAGTTCGGATAAGCTTTTTTTGGTCATGCCATAGCCTGCTTTAAATACAACAACGGCGACGACAATGGCAATAAAGGGATCAAGCCAGGCCAGCCCGGTTATCTTGATAATCGCCAGTCCCACCAGTACCCCTACTGAAGTCCAAATATCAGCCCGCAAATGAAGGGCATCGGCCTCCAAGGCTTGCGACTCGGTTATTGCCGCGACTTTAAATAATTGCCTGGAGACAAAATAGTTTACGACAACCGAAAAGAGCATAATGATAATACCATATTCTATGGCTTCAGGCATAGCGGCTGTACAAAATTTTTGCCCGGCCTCAAACACAATCCAAATGGCTGCGGCAATAATCAAAAAGGCTTCAACTGCCCCGGACACATTTTCTATTTTGCCATGCCCGTAGGCATGATTTTCATCAGGGGGCAAGTCAGATTGCCGCACTGCATAAAAGGCAATAAGCGCGGCCAGTAAATCTACTGCCGAGTGAGCCGCTTCAGAAACAATACTGACAGCGCCAGTATAAAATCCCACGATTAGTTTTAATAGTACCAATAATGAATTGGAAACAACCGATAACCTTGCAGTATGTTGTTTTAGCTTATTATGTTGCAAACAAATGCCCCCTTATCAAATCTCAATACCAGCCTACCGGCTGCCCCTATATAGTATTCTTGAATCTTATAATAGTTCCTAAAATACACACAAAAAGCCTGCGGAATCAAAAATGATCCCACAGGCTTACCCTGCTGCCTTACTTGCCCAGCTGCCCATACAGCCTGATCTTACAAAAATATCATAGCATATTTTATATTTCATGTAAATATGCTACTGACCAATCTGTACCACATGCGTAACCGGATAGCCCTTATCAGCCAGCCGCTTGGAAAGTTCGGACGCATTATCCACATCGGCCCTAATTATCAGTTCACCTTTATCTGCTTCATTTTGGTTTACCACCATACTACCGATATTAATGCCCATTTCAACAAATACCTCAGATACTTCATGAAATACACCAACTTTATCATTATAGGCAATTGTTAATCTGGTCTTGCCTGTCGGCAGCCCCATAACATCAACAAAACATTTAAAAATGTCGGTTTCGGTAATAACCCCTGCTACTGCGCCTTGCTCATCGACCACAATTAAACCGCCGATTTTATGATTGTACATGAGGAGCGCTGCTTCTTCCACTACCGCATCAACGCCAATAGTAACTACCTTTTTCTTCATAATGTCTTTAATCTGCATTTTAGCCAGCAGATAATTAAGTTCAAAAATAGAAAGAGATGTCGCCGATGAGGGAGAGACCTCGCGTAAATCCCGGTCGGTAACAATCCCGACAAGTTTGCCTTTCTCTACAACCGGCAAGCGGCGAAACTTTTTTTCCCGCATAATTAAGAGGGCGTCCGCCAAAGTGGTACTCGGTGCAATAGTAATTGGATTTGAGGTCATACGATTAGCTACAAACATAGTTTTTGCCTCCATTCACTAAATTTTAGTGCCGATTTACAAATACTTTTATGTAGACTGCGGGCAAAGCGCGAAACCAAATTCGCCTTGCCCGCGTAAAAACCACTTAACCGCCTAGATAGGCCTTACGTACTGCTTCACTAGCCGCCAGTTCTTTAGCCGAACCGGAAAGCGTAATCCGACCTGTTTCTAAAACATAGGCTTTATGCGCAATGGAAAGCGCCATATGAGCATTTTGTTCGACTAACAGTACAGTAGTGCCCCCAGCGTTAATTTCCTGAATAATGGCGAATATCTCTTTAACTAAAAGCGGCGCAAGTCCCATTGACGGTTCATCAAGGAGTAAGAGCCGCGGACGGCTC
>JAJFUN010000113.1 GCA_021372375.1 Pelosinus sp.
CAGCGGGCATGGTCGTGCAGCACTACGGCAATGAGCTTTTGATTGCCACGGGTCGCACTCGATACCAGGCATGGTCCTGCTTCACCGGTGGTGCCTGTTTTTACCCCGTCGGCATCAGCTAGCATCCACAGCAGCTTATTGGTATTTCTGAGTGCTTTATCTGTGCCGTGTCCGCGTCTGTCCAGCCATTCAATGGTGGTTTCTTTGGTATTGACAATTGCTGCAAAAGTAGGATCTAATAGTGCATATCTGGCCAGACAGGCTAAATCAAAAGCAGTGGAATAGTGCCCTGCGGCGCTTAGACCGTTTGGGTTCTTAAACTGGCTGTTATAGGCGCCGATTAGATGAGCTTTTTGGTTCATAATATTGACAAATTCGTCGGTTGAACCGGCTAGATATTCGGCAATGGCGACGGCTGCGTCATTGCCGGAACGGAGCAGCAGGCCTGTGACTAATTCGCGCAGGGTTATCAGCTGGCCGGCGTATAGGTGCATGGAAGAACCGCCTGTGCCGGCGGAACGGGCGCTTATTTTGACGGTATCATCCAGCCGCCCGCTTTCAATAGCAATAATGGCCGTGAGTATCTTGGTGGTACTGGCCGGGGCCAGGCGGGCGTTCATATTTTTGTTGTAGAGGATTTGTCCTGTCTTGGCATCCAGCAGGATGGCTGCTTGGGCGTCGATGGCCGGTGGTTTGGCAGCTGCTGACGTATACAAGGGGAATAACAGCAGGAAAAACAGAGTAAACCAGTACCTATATTTGATGATCATGGTACCCTCCCGACAGGTGCATTCCTGAATATTATGAGACTTAATAAAGTATATGGGGAGGATTTTCGAATCATGCTAGAATCTGGCATAAATTTTTTCTTTGCGCGTACTATTAATAAGCGGCTTGGGAAAAGGGGGCTTAGCTATGGTTCGGCACCGCTTGCAGATTTGGGGAGTGGCTGTGCTTTTTATGGCTGCTTCGGTAGGGCTGGTTTATGATAAGCTTAATACCGGTAAAGAGGTAATCAAAAAAATTCCTACTACCCACAAGGTAGTAGCCCTGACTTTTGACGATGGTCCTCACTATAAAACCACGCCGCAGCTATTAGCAGTGCTGCGTGAGAAGCAAGTAAAGTGCACCTTGTTTATCTTAGGTGAAAATGCCGAGAGCCATCCTGAAATACTGGCTCAGGCCGCCCAGGACGGTCATGAAATTGCCACACATGCTTATTCCCACAGACTCTTAAACAGGCTGAGTAAAGAGGAATATAGCGCCGAACTTGACAAGGCTGAAAAAGTAATTCGTACGGTAGCGCCAAAGCCCACGCTGTTTCGTCCGCCAGGCGGTGCTTATAATGAAGGAGTGCTGACTGCGGCCCGCAGCAGAGGGTATGATGTCATCTTATGGTCAATTGATCCTGGTGACTGGCGCAGGCCCAGTGTTAGTCAGGTAGTAAATACAGTGCTAAAAGAGGTTGAGCCAGGCAGCATTGTGCTTATGCATGACGGACAATATCCGCTGCCTACTCCGGAGGCAGTCGGCATTATTATTGATAGGCTTAGAGAGCAGGGGTATACGCTGGTTACAGTAAGCCAGCTGCTGCAATATTATGAGGTACGGGAATGAAAAAGCCGCCTGAGGGCGGCTTTTTGTAAATATAAAATAGGAAAACGCATAACGTTTTATTTATGTCATATTTTTGTCATAATATTAGGCTATACTGAGTTCAAACAACAAATAGATGGTTTTTGCCAGAGACCTTCTATTTAATATATACATTACAACCTCCTCCTTTAGTACCCGCAGCTATCGCTGCGGGTAGTTTGCTTGCAATTACAGGAGAAGGCGGTAGTATCAGGGTTTGTAGGGCTTAAGGTTTTGCCAATGCTTTTTTATGAGCTCATCGTAGCGGTAGATTGTTGCTGTACGTTCATTGCGCAAAGCCTGAATAGAACTGAGAACATCCTGGTTAAAAGCATATACTCTGTCTTTGCGTACGCTGACAGGTGCAGCATAATCTTTTAGCTTGGCGGCGACTTTGAGATTGACTTTGCCTTCTTTTAAGACAACAGCCGGCTCTAAAAGGTCAGACCCGTCATAGCGGTGAATTAGACAGTTGGCCTGAATAGAGTCAATGACGTTTTTATCATTGCCTTTAAGTATGATTGGCGTACTACAGGTGGGACAGGCATTCTCACTGAGCGGCAACCAGGTATGACAATTGGTACAGACTACTCCATCCATAAAGAGACCCCCACTTGTAATGAAATGCTATTTCTGCACAGTATAGCCTAGTGCCTGCAGCGTATCAGAAATGTAGTCATCACTAATGGCATCCCCCTGATAGCTGACACTAATTTGACTGGACTGCATATCTACATCTACAGACTCTACACCATTTAGCTGGGAAATGGTATTTTTAATACGATCACGACAGTGCGGGCCTTTTATACCACCAATAGTAAAAGTTGAGTTTTCAGCTGACATTATTTCTTCCTCCTTTGAGATAATCCTCAAGTGAATTTTCCTTTTATAGTATGGCAAAATGACGGGCAGGTTATTCTTTACAAGCTAAGAAGGCATAACATTTCGGGCTAGTACTCTATAGTATGTTTTTCTTAATTCTGCCGAAATGTTAATTGCTTTCTTGTTGTTTTAAAAGCGCGGTCGTTTTATTTACTATGGCGTTTGCGGTATTTGTGATACTATATAAATAGCATTTCATTACGTGAGGAGAATAAAGATGCTGGGGGAAATGAAAACTAATGTTGCCTTTCGTACCTTTTTGCCGGTAGAAAAAGTAGAACTTGTGGCCGATGAATGTTGCGTGAAAGTAGTGCTTGTTGATAGCAGCATGCAAAAAGGCCGGCAGTGGCTTAATGATTTCGAGGTAGAAGGTGTTACTGGCAAAGTGGATGCCTTTTTGCATAAAGTAAAAGATAGAGAAAGAAAATAAGAAGGGTCTGACATAAATGATTAATTTATCCGAGGTTCTGCCGCAGATAGAAAAGCTCGCAATTAAAGTAGGCACTATGCAGGAGGAAAACTTAGGGCGTAAGGACCTTAAAATTCAGAGTAAATCTAGCGGCATTGATTTGGTGACAGAAATTGACCAACAATCAGAAAAAATGATTTTGGGGTTTATCCGAGAAATTTACCCGGATCATGCCATTCTGGCAGAAGAGTCTGGTCGTTTTGAACAGGACTCCGAATATTTATGGATTGTCGATCCGCTTGACGGGACGACCAATTATGCGCAGGGGCTGCCGATATTTTCTATTTCTATTGCACTAGAGTATCAGGGAGAGACAGTGTTGGGTGTAGTATACTCGTCTGTCACCGATCAAATGTTTACGGCAATTAAAGGGCAGGGGGCTTATTTAAACGGCATAAGAATTGGTGTTTCAACCAAACAGGAGCTGCTGGATTGTGTTTTAGCAACAGGCTTTCCTTATGATATCACTGAAACGCCTCATAATAATATTGCGTATTTTAATGAATTGGTTCTAAAGACTCGTGCCGTACGGCGCATGGGATCTGCTGCGTATGATTTAGCCTTAGTGGCAGCAGGACGGTTTGATGGCTTTTGGGAAATGAATTTGTCGCCGTGGGATGTAGCTGCTGGCATGCTCTTGGTGACCGAGGCGGGCGGCAGCATTATACATTTCCGCGATGACCGCAAGGTTTCCATTATTTGCGGTAATTCAGTCATTTGTCAAAAAGTACATGACGAAATTCAGCATACCGATAAGAAAAAAGCCGCGCAGTAAGCACGGCTTTTTATGTACGGAATGTATTGTTTTTGAAGGCCCTGAGGCTGCTTTTAAAGCTGTGGGAGAGGGTTTGCTTATTGTTCGGAAAGCCGTATGCTGTCTTTTAGGAAGGCTATCAATTTCCTGCCTTCAGGGGTAAGTATAGTACCTTTTCCCTGGCAAGCGTTACATTCTTTATTCGAGAGTTTGCCTGTTCCCTGACACTTTGGGCAGGGTGTATCTAATGTAAATTTTGGTTCCATAAGCAGCTCCTTTAATACACCTACAGACGGCAAGAATTTTTATATTGTAATAAATGATACTGTATTATCGTATATTTTCAGCATATAATTAAATTGGCTGCATTTTTGGTTAAACTATCTAGAGGTACACCGTCTTTGGCAGGATAACGGAGAAAAACACAGCGAAACCTCCAAATGTTTACAATTAGGTAATAGATAGTTGTTGTTTTTACAAAATCACCTTTCAACGCATCGTTTTAATATGTTATAATTAATATTACGGGTCGCTGAACAAATAGGAGGAGTAAAAGTGGGATTTAGGATAAAACCCAAGGATGAGAAATTTTTCCAGCTCCTAGGGGAGCATTCAGCCTTACTTAAAATATCTGCGGATGTTTTATATGCCAGTGTCCATGAACAGGACAGGCTGGAAGAGTTAATCAGCAAAATCGATACAGTTGAAAAACAGGCTGACGATATTGTAGGCAAAGTAACCGAAAAATTACACAAAACGTTTATTACCCCTTTTGACAGGGAAGATATCTTTTCTTTGATTCAACAAATGGACAGTGTGGTGGATTGTAATAAAGGCGTAGTGGAAAGAATGCATTTATACAATATTACTTCAGTCTCAGAAGGCGCGATAGAGCTGGCTGATTTGGTGGTAAAAGCCGCCAGACAGATTGAAAAAGCAGTTTCGTATCTTGACGACATGAAAAAGTCGCATCTCAAACTGGAGGCTCGCTGTTCACGCATTGTGGAAATTGAAGCAGCTGGTGATAGTGTGTATCGTTTGGAAATGAGTAAACTATTCAGAGAATGTACCGATCCGATTGAACTTATAAAGTGGAAGGAAATTCTGACTCAATTAGAAGAAGTGCTGGATCTTTCCCAGGATGTCGCTGATTCATTAAAGAGAGTAGTGCTGAAGTATGCATGATTTCCCAATATTATTAGGCGTTGTTGTGCTGCTGGCTCTAGCGTTTGATTATATCAATGGTTTTCATGATACAGCAAATGCTATTGCTACTTCGGTGTCGACGCGGGCTCTTAAGCCGCGCCATGCCATCTTATTAGCGGCGTTTTTAAATTTTTCCGGCGCTTTAGCAAGTACTGGGGTTGCCAAGACAATTGGCGGCGATATTGTGAAAGCAGCCTCACTTGTTAATTCTGAAGTGATAATCGCGGCCTTATTTGGCGCTATTGTCTGGAATATTTTGACGTGGTGGTATGGTATTCCCAGCAGTTCATCGCATGCTCTGATTGGCGGTGTTATGGGGGCCGTGGTTGTCAGCAAGGGCTGGGATGCACTCAATTTATCCGGTATAGGCAAAATTATTTTGTCTTTAGTGCTTTCGCCGCTGGTAGCGCTGGTGACCGGGTATATTGTTATGATTGTGCTGTTATGGATTTTTGGCCGATATGCACCATATGCTTTAAATAACGGCTTTAAAAGGATGCAGCTGTTATCAGCTAGTATGATGTCATTTTCTCATGGCTCAAATGACGCGCAGAAGGCAATGGGAATTATTACCCTTGCACTCTTGAGTGCAGGTCAGATTCCCAGTTTAGAAGTACCTTTGGTGATAAAATTTGCTTGTGCTACAGCTATGGCATTGGGGACTGCGGCTGGCGGTATGCGGATTATTAAAACCATGGGGACCAAGATATTTAAGATGGAACCTATCAATGGTTTTGCTGCTGATTTGAACTCGTCATTGGTCATCTTTGCCGCTACGCTTTTGCATTTGCCAGTTAGTACCACGCATGTTGTATCTGGTTCGATTATGGGCGTAGGTTCAGCAAAACGGGTGCGGGCCGTGCACTGGAATGTGGCGCAGCAAATGCTGTATGCATGGGTACTCACCATCCCGCTCAGTGCAATTGTCAGTGGGATTGTATATAAAATTATTTCTTGGTTATGAGGTTGCATTATGACTAAAATTAAAAAAAATCTTAGTGACGCAGATATGCTGGTCAATTGGCAGGAAGAGACGACCTTTGAGACTACTGTTTTAAAAGAAGAGCCGGTGCAAAAGAGGGCTGCGGCGCTAAAGGACAAGCAGAGTTTGAACAGCTCGTTTCTTACCGCTGAGCTTCAGGAGAAAGTTGGCAAAGCATTACTGGAATTAAAGGTTGAGTTATATAAAGACGGAATTGTAGATTATGATATAAAGGTTAGCTGCCGGGATAAACAGGTCATATTAGTGCCGGTACCGGCAAAAAAGAAAAAAGTATAAAATAGGAATGAGACAGGGGACGTTTCTTCCACTCAATAAACTTTTGGAGTGGAAGAAACGTCCCCTGTCTTTTATTCGGTAAAAATTTCTATCAGGCAGGTCAGCTCAAACAAGCGCTTCATTTTCCCGCTTAGATTAACTACGTGAACAAAGCCGCCATTACTAAGGACCTGATTGCGGACGGCGACCAGCATGCCAAGCCCGGAACTATCGATATATTCTACATTCTCGAAGTCAACCGTGAAGTTAAGGCAGCCGCTGCCTGTTAGACCTAGTAATTTATCTTTGAGCTCAGTTGCCTGCTGCTGTTCGATTCGTCCATGCAAAGTAACTGAAACATCCTTCTCTATGACAGTAATCTGTTGATCCATAACTCTATCCTCCTTATTATTACTTGATATTTAGGCAAAGTGCTGTGGCGTCATCTGCACTTTGTACGGCAAATAACGCTAACAATTTCTTTAATTTAGGATACGCATAAGACATCCAGTTCTCCGGTAAATATTCCGCAATGCCGTCTGTCATAAAAAAGAAACTGTCGCCTGGAGCAAAATTAATGGTATGCAAGGCATAGTCTTTATCTTTAATTATGCCGAGAAAATGTCCGGGAACTTCTAATTTTTGCGGCGTACTATTCAATACCGCTAGAAATTCATTAATGCCTGCTGCGCTATAAGATAATGTGTTTGTGGTAAAGTCGAGCTCAAAACAGAGGGCTCCGGCAAATGAGCCTGCCGCGAAGCATGAAAAGATCTGGTTGTTGGCAGTAGCCAGCCGTACGTTAGGCGGGGAAGTTTTATCGGTTGCCACATTGAATATTGCCCGCAGGGTAGAAGCCTGGAGGGCGGTGGCAATGCCATGTCCCATTACATCGGCTATATAGCCAAACAGTCGATTTCCATCAGGACTCCAGGCATAATCAAATAAATCACCGCTGACATGAGAAGAAGGATGGTAGATAGTATCAAGGCGCAGTTTCAGATTGTCTAAGTCACCAGGTAAGAATTCTTTTTGAATACGGCTGGCTAGAAGAATATCCTGCCGAAGCTGTTCTTCGGCCCGCTTTTTGGCCGTTATGTCACGGAAGACGACTACACAGCCTTTACCATCGGGGAAATCCCGGGCTACGCTGGATACTGGGAACTTTTCGCCATTACTGTGCCTATATTCATGTTCGTCGTAACTAGCGGAAAACAAGGGATCATATGGTTCCTGCGCTGCGGCAGGCTCTAGGTTACTATTTTGCGCATCGGGATAAGTCGAGTGCGGCTCTGGATAAAAAGTTGCGGTAGGACTTTTTCCGAGGACTTCCTCGGGATTCCAGCCTAGGATATATTCAGCTTCCGGATTTAAGAACGTAACATTGCCATCCGCATTCAAGACATACAGGCCTTCCCCCATGGTTGCAGTGATAGTATGCAGGCGCTGCTGCGAGGAAATCAAGGCGTCTTCCCAAGAACGCGCCTCAATAACCCGGCGCAGACGCTGGATAATTACCATCTCGTTAGGCGGCTTGGAAAAATAATCAATGGCACCTGCTTCAAAGGCGTTACTAATCGCTTCTTTGGTGGCCACACTGGTAATCATAAAGATGGGCGTACGTTTGCCTTCAGGTAGCTTTTTAATTTGGGCGCAGGCTTCAAGTCCGTCCATAATCGGCATTACAATATCAAGCAGTACGGCATCAGGCTGATGCTTGCTGAATAAATCTACGGCTTCTACGCCATTGGCTCCTTCCACAATGGTATAACCATCTGGTTCTAGGATATTACGCAGCATTTTGCGGCTCAGTATGCTGTCGTCAACAATCAGGATAACCTTTTGGTGATTAGCAGCGGTATTATTCGCAAGAATCGGCATGGTTTATTCCTCCCGGAGAAGCTTTATCTTGACTATTCTTGACAAGAAATTTTACCAGCATTACTTCATTGCCAACTCTGTTATACACAATATAATCAGCGGCAGCCATCATAATCAGGAGACCGCGTCCGCATTCAAGCTGCTGGGTATTTTGGAAGTCGAGGTAATGGGAAATCTTATCAAATTGATCATTGACTGCAAAACCTGGCCCTTCATCCTTAATGCGGATAATGAGACGGTCGCGTTTTTGACCTTGGATTAGACGAAACTTAAGGGTTACCCATGCCTTTTCTGATTGATTGCCATGGCGAATGGCATTATTAATGGCTTCATGAACGGCAATTTCCATAAAGTCAAAGTCGTCCTCGGGTAGATGTAAGCGAATATAACTAGTAATACAGCCTTTTATATGATTAAATCCGTCGTAGCCCTTAAACTTGATTTGCACAGGACTGTTACTCATCTGCTTTCCTCCTCTGGGCTTGGCCCGATATTTGCCGCTTAATATATTACATAGGATATATTCTACAAAATTGTCGAATAATCCTTTAATATTTTGCAAATAGTGGGAATATTGTGGTTAATTTTTATGGTAGTCTTTAAAAGAACCCAAAAGCTAACTACTTTTGGGTTCTTTTGATTGATGCATCTTATTATGTATTCGAATATAGTTTTGATGCAAGGGGCTGCTTTGACAGCCCCTTGCTCTTAGAAATAGCTTCTTCTATTTACTTCCCTGCACTTCTTCCCGGAGGCTTAGCCAAACCTGCTGATACAGTTCATTATAGCGCATAGTAGTGCGAATGGCAGCCACATCGCGTGGGCGGGGAAGGTCAATGTCAATGATGGTTTTGATGGTGCCGGGGTGTGCTGTCATAATCATGACGCGGTCACCAAGGCATAGGCACTCGTCAATGCTATGGGTAATGAAGACGGTTGTTTTATGAAGGTCTTCCCATATTTTTAAGAGCTCTTGCTGTAAAATAAGGCGGGTTTGCTCGTCAAGAGCACCAAATGGTTCATCCATCAGGAGAATCTCTGGGTCATTACAGAGAGCTCTGGCTACACTGACGCGCTGCTTCATGCCACCCGAAAGCTGGCTTGGGTACGCATAGGTAAATTTAGTTAGACCAATCATATCGATATAGTGAGCAGCCCGGGCATTTCGCTCGAGTTTTCCTATGCCGCGCATTCTAAGACCATAGGCGACGTTATCAAGCACATTCATCCAGGGGAAAACTGATTGTTCCTGAAAGACCATCGAATTAACAGGACGGTCTTTTTGCTTTTGTTCAATGATAAATTCACCACTGGTTGCTGTTTCTAAACCGGACATGATGCGCAGCAGCGTAGTTTTGCCACAACC
Source organism: Pelosinus sp. (assembly GCA_021372375.1). Lineage (GTDB taxonomy): Bacteria > Bacillota > Negativicutes > Propionisporales > Propionisporaceae > JAJFUN01. Next base: position 9,452 of record JAJFUN010000113.1, read on the forward strand.
GCTGGGGCCAACGATACAGAAGAATTCACCTTGACGGATAGAAAGGGAGATATCATGTAATACGGTTAACTCTTTGTCATTCATTGCAAAAATTTTACTGATATTTTTTACGTTAATACTCATACTCTATCCCTCCTATCGTTCCTGTTTCCAGGGCAGAACCATGCGTTCAATAAAGTCTAAGACCAGCGAAAATATATAGCCCAAAACTGATAAGGTGATAAGGGCGACAAACATCTGTTCAATATCAAACATGTCGTAAGCGCGCCAAATCATAAAACCAACCCCTGCCTTGGCGGCGGAAAGCTCAGCGGCGACAATCAAAATGAGCGCCATGCCCATACCAAGTTTGAGACCGGCGAAGATCATCGGGAGGGCTCCCGGCAAGGCTACTGTGAGATAAAAGCTTTTACGGCTGGCGCCAAAGTTTTTGGCTACATCCAAATAAATTTTATCGATATCAAGTACACCTGCCATGGTATTAATGACAACAAGGTAAAAAACGCCGATAGCAATGGTGAAAATTTTAGAGGTCTCGCCTAAGCCAAAGATGAGGAGAATGAGGGGCATTAACGCAAGCTTGGGGATAGGATATGTTGCCGTAATCATAGGTTCTATCGCTGAACGGATAAAGGGGGATAAACCCATGCTGATGCCAAGCAGGATTCCAGGCAGCGCGCCTGCGAGAAAGCCCCATAGTACACGCTGCACGCTTACGTAGGTGTTATATAATAAGTCGCCTGATAAAATGAGGGGGATTAGTGTTTTTATAATCATACTCGGACAGGATAAGAGCCGCACATCAATGGCGTGCAGGCGTGCTAGTACTTCCCATAATAGTAGTAGAGTCAAAGGCGATAATACCGATAAGGTACGGATGACCATGGTATGGTTTACCTGCTTTGTCATAGTGTACTCTCCTTAAGGCTATTGGTAGTTGCCTAAAATTCCAATAGCAAAATTGACGTACTCGTTACTTACGGTATCTTCGTATTTAATATCGCTTTTTAATAAGTTATTGTCCTTGTACCAGGCCAAATCCAGCTGTATGCCATTGCTGCGGACATAACCATCAGGATTTAGGCCGGTAGGATACATTTTTTCATACAGTGCAGTATCTTTTATGACGGAATATTCACGGAGAATAGTAATGATTTCGGCCTTGTTTTTGTTTTTGAAAAAGGCGTCGTTATAATCACGCACTGCTTGTATGTAGGCGGTCATAAAACGATTCGCTAAATCTGGACTATTGGTTAGGCTTGTGCCGAATACCAGCAAGGCCGTCTGGGCGTCAGGGTCATAGTCAAACGGGTCTTTCCAGGGATCAGCCAGCCCTTTTTCAATGGCTTGTGTCACAAAAGGTTCAATTACCATAGCGGCATCAATGCTTTTGTTGGCCAGCGATACCAGCATATCAGGAAAGGCCCGGATAACCTGCAGGTCAATATCCTTGGTAGATAGTCCTGCTTTATTTAATACTCGGTCCAAGGCAATTTCATCAAGTGAGGCTGTGCCGGCAATGGCGATTTTTTTACCGCGTAAATCGCTGTAGTCATTAATCTTTCCTGCCAAATCTTTGCGGATAATTAGTCGATAATAGCCCTGACCGGGTACATTTACGCCTTTATCTGCCACAATTTTTATCGGGATATCACGCGACATGGCGTTAAACAGGCCGGCAGAGGTTACGGTGGCGCCGACATCCAGCTGGCCTGCGGCCAATTGATTAATCATTTCCTGACCGGTACTAAATTGTATCGGGTCAATGGTGATACCTAAATCCTTGTAATATCCTTTGGCCATGCCAATTAGGATGCCCGCATCGGAAACTACCCGCTTCATACCAACCTTTACTACTGTGGGCTGCGGCATAGGTGTAAGGTCAGGTGCCCATAGTACTCCTGTTTCTGCAGTTTTCGTGACAGGGCTAGAGATACAGGCACCTAAAAAAAGGGGAACTAACAGTACTCCTAAAAGCTTTAACCAAGTGTGGCATTTCATATTTTCCACCTCCACGCTATTTTGATGTACCGTATGATATTCAGTAAGCGGGTTGATGGTGAGAACATGGCGTATTTTTGCGAAAATGTCACAAAGTTGTCATAAGCGTTTGTTATAGTGTACATATTAAGATAGAAAAGAGGCAGCGCGATGATTGCAAAAGTGGAGAAAAACTATTTTTTAGATATTTTGTTAGGTATAATCGGTTTTGTTTGTATAATGACAGGACTAATTATCGATTTTAGGCTGCAGGCCTTTTTGGGCTTTTTTGGCATGGTCAAGAATTTGCATATATGGGCAGGGTATGCTCTTGCTACTTTAGTCAGTCTTCATGTGCTGTGGCATTTTGCCTGGCTGCAGGCTATGACCAAAAGCATGGTCAAGACGCCTTGGAAAATGTGGGCGGGCGTTTTATGTGCGGCTACGGCCATTATTTTTTGTGTGACAGTAGCAGCAACTTCTCCGGCCACTAAGCCTCAGCATGAGCCGGGGAAGGTCACAACAGACAGCATGCCTAAATCAAATGAAATAAAATAAGAAAGCTAACGCTCTTTATAAGGTCCGTTAACTTTCTCTATAAAAATCGGCAGGCTTGTATTATACTTATAATATACAAGCCTTTTTTTTGCGAGTTTTTAGGTAAGGACAAATAGAGCGTTAGGAGGTATATTATGAACAAAGTATATGCCATAATTGGCCCGCCAGCCTCGGGGAAAACTTCGATTGTTAAGGCCTTGGCTGAGTTTGGTGTACCGACGCTGATCAGTCATACTACACGCCCGCCTAAATCGGGCGAAAAAAATGGTGTGGAGTACTATTTTGTAAACAAAGAGGCTTTTGCGGCGATGAGTTTTGTAGAAAAGGCCAGCTATGCGGATCATTTATATGGGCTGACGAAAGTGGAAGTACTGAATAAAATCAAGCTATATCCTGTTTCGGTAGTTGATATTGATTTATTCGGCTTTGAACAATTAAAGAAACTTTTAGGAGAGCGGCTAAATTCTATTTATACATTGGTAGACAAAGAGGTAATTATTAATCGTTATTTAATACAGGGGGAGGAAAATGCCAATATTAAGCAGCGTTTGGAATATGCCGAAAAAAACGGGGAGTTTAATAATTGGCAGATTGCTGATTATGTGGTGAAAAATGCCGGACAGCTCGAAGTAACTGTACGGCAGGTTCTGGCGATTATGGGTTTGGTAATTACCAAGAAGCTGGTTTAAAAAATGATGCTAATGGGCTAGCGCGAACCAAAAGCATAGTAACGGATAAATTATGATAAGGAATATTACGGTAGTCAGCAAGAAGGCAGCACCGGCGAGCGGTAGATTCAAATTATAAAGGCGTGCTGTAACAACAGCGTTGATTCCTGTCGGGGTACTGGCCAGCAGTAAAATGCTGTTTAGGATAATGTGATCGTTAAATAACATACACGCTATTAGATAAGCAAAGAGTGGTGTAATAATAAATTTTATCGGCAGCAGGTCAAGAATATTGGTATAGTAATGTTTCATCTCAGCAAATTCAATAGAATATCCCACCGGGATTAAAGCCATCCAAGCCGAAATATGAATTAATGGGGTGAAAATCTCACTAAAAAAAGCTGGACGCTGGACGCCGCCTACATACAAAAACATACCGCTGATGAGCCCTAATACAGGCAATTGATTACGGTTAAAAAACAAGCTGGCGAAGCTGATTTTCTGCCGCTTGTTTTGATCAGCAAGGCTTGTCTGCCGATAGTACTGCGCCATCGGAAAACAATACAAAAATAATACCATGTTTTGAAAGAGGGCTACAATCTGGCTATAGGCAAAGCCTGGTTCGTCAAACATAATAAAAGCGCACAGACCACCTAGCGTACCTACATTTGACAGCATGGCTGAAGCCAGATAACTGCCTTTTTCCAGTCCGCTTTGGTATTTTCGGCCTATAATTAAATAGGCGGCGATGCCTGGAATGACACTCAGCAGTATACCAAACAGCGGCAGCCAGATTAAATCTAGTTTTAACGGCAACACCCAAAAACTTAAAACAGATAATACTGTGCTGAATAATAAAATATTGACAAGAATCATTTTGTTGCAACAATCTTCATTCAGCCATTTTTTTTGGCGGCAAGCATAACCTAATAGTAATGGCAGGATGAGATCAAGCCCGATATAGAGCAATTTAATTTTTATATCCATTTCGGTAACCTCATGAACAAAATGTGTAGTGAGAAACTCAATATTTTGTCGAATTAGTAGTATTTAATAATTATACCCTAATATGTCAAGTTCATAATTACAAAAAAACAAAGGCTTGCCAGTGGCAAGCCCTTGTCTCCTAGATACATGTAAGTCTTACTTTTTGTAAGCGGGTTCAGCCGGACGAAATAAGCGGATGACCCAGAGAAGCACCAGTGCCCCAACCGTGGCAGCAATAATATTGCCGATTATGCCATATGCGGCAAAGCCCATTATGCCAAGCAGCATATTGCCAATAAACGAACCTATAATACCAACAATTAAATCGCCCCAGATACCAAAACCATGATTTTTGGAGATTTGCCCAGCTAGCCAGCCGGCAATAATGCCAATAATGATAGTAGTAAGCCATCCCATAAAATAAAGCGCCTCCTATGTTTAAATATTTTTGACTTACGTTAGCTAGTATTTCACATAGTGCAAAATTTATTCGGGCAGCGCGTCGTCTCCAATAAATCGCGGCCGATAGAAGGTAATGTACATGCTAAAAGAGGATTTAGTTAGGAAAAAGAGAAATAATATAATAGCAGCCCAGAATTTGATGTACATTTGAAAGTTGACATAGCTATAAATAATCATGAGGTGGTTTATATATGAAGAAGATTTTGTTGGTTTGTTCGGCAGGCTTATCTACTAGCGTGCTTGTTGCTAAAATGGAGAAGTCTGCTAGACAGCAAGGCTTAGAGACCAAAATTTGGGCGGTATCAACAGATGTAATGGATAGCAATATGGCCAATGCCGATATTGTTTTGCTTGGTCCGCAAGTCCGCTTCCAATTACCCCAGATGCAGGAAAAGGGGAAAATATATGGCATTCCGGTGGCAGTTATTCCATCAGTCGAATATGGCCTCTGTAACGGGGAAAAAGTGCTGGAATTTGCCATTGAGGTGCTGCATAAACACGAAGCCAAGTAATTTTTAAAGTATAGGAATTGCGCACAAATTTTTAGATAGGAATGGGTGCGGATTGTTTTCTATGGGGGGCAATATGTTAGACAAGCAAAAGAAACTGATGATGCAGCTTTCTTTGATTTTTTTGCTGGTACTAAGCCTGTTGGCTGCTTCATCGATGACCACTTTTTCTCCGGGGCGGATGGCGGCAGAGGCAGCGCCAAGCCATATTACTTTAACCTGGACAGGCGATACAGCGACAACACAGACCATTACCTGGAAGACCGAACCTCAAATGGAGGAAGGGCAAGTACAGTATATGACAGAATTGCCCGGTAAGTCTTGGGGAAAACAGTATATGGCCGTTGATGCTGAGGTAGAAACGGTTAACAGTAATTGGGGTCAGTTTAATATTCATACCGTAACCCTCACTGGGCTGAGACCTGGTACGCGCTATTTATACCGAGTTGGCAGTGAGGACAGTTTAAGTGAAGTATATCATTTTACCACCGCAGCGGCTAAGGCGTATTCGTATAAATTCCTGGTATTTGGTGATTCGCAAAGCATAAATTATGATACATGGCATACTACGCTTCATGAGGCCTATCAGGCCAATCCCGGCGCCGCATTTTTTATCAATATGGGCGATCTGGTTGATGTAGGAGAGGAGTATGGACAGTGGTATGCTTGGTTTAATGCTGCCCATGGAGTACTTGAGAATATTCCTTGTATGCCGATAATCGGCAATCATGAAGTGTATGCACCAGGTGCTAAATTTGCGCGGCCGGCTTTATTTACCGACCAGTTTAAATTGCCGCTGAACGGACCGGAGGGACTTCAAGGACAGGTATATTCATTTGATTATGGGGATGTTCATTTTATTATGCTTGATACGCAAATTGCGGAAGAGGGCCGTTTTATTCCCGATATGCTGGAAAAAGAGAAGATGTGGTTAGAAGAGGATTTAGTAAATTCTAAGAAAAAGTGGAAAATGGTCTTTATGCATCGGGCGCCTTACAACAATAAGTCTGAGGGCAATCTTGGCATTCGGAAGGCGTTTGCGCCTATACTTGAAAAGTATCATGCTGATGTAGTCTTTACCGCTCATGACCATGTATATGCGCACACTTATCCGCTTTATGGCGGCGAGGCTGTGAATAGTCCGGCCAATGGTACTGTTTATGTAGCTACAGGCCGCAGCGGCAGCAAAATATATTCTAATTCTATTGAACGAGAATGGAACAACTTTTTCTATAATCCGCTGAATGAGCCCAATTATCTTACCGCTGAAATCAAAGGGAATTTACTGACGGTAAAGGCCTTTCACCAAAGCGGCGAGTTAATTGATGAGTGGAGTATTACAAAATAGTAAAAAAAAGAGCCGATTGGCTCTTTTTTGTTATTTAGCATGTTCCGGCAAAGGGAGAGGCGCTTTTCTGCGGGATTTATATAGTTGATAGCGCGCTTGGCCTTGTTCAAACAGGCGCTGTTCTTCAGGGGTGCTGATTTTTAAAGGAGCCACCTGGTGGGGCCTCCCATGCTCATCAAGGGCGACAAAAGTAAAAAAGGCGGTGAGTGCTGTTTTGGGCGGTTCTTCCGTATATAAATCTTCCACCGTTACAGTTACCAGAATTTCCATTGAGCTTTTGCCCACAAAGGTCAATTGTCCGTAGCATGTTACCACATTGCCGATATGGATTGGCTCATGAAAGGTGAGCTCATCAACCCTTGCGGTTACTGTTGTGGAACGTGCATGCCGATAGGCCACAACGCCGGCGGCATTGTCCATTAACTTCATGATTTCGCCGCCATGAACATTGCCGGTATGGTTTGCGTGCAGCGGCAGCATCAAGGTTGACATTGTTGACTGGGAATCTTTCACTAATTTTGGTTGCATAAAAGTACCTCCATTGATATAAATCTATAAAATGATATATGTTTATTATAGTGCGCTTGGCTTAGAATGCAAGTATTACCATGAAATATCTGGGTATAATAGGAAAAATGGGGGTGCTTGTATGAACTTGGATTTATCTGTGTTGTGGCAAAAGTTTGCCTTTATTATTGTTCATTATACCTCAATTTGGCTGCTTGCGGCCTTTTTTGGTACGGCTTTAGCATCATGGTATTTGTCAGTTGTGCTTACAAAGCACAATAACCGGGCGCGGGAAGCCAAACTAGCACGTAAGACAGCAGCAGCCTATACCGTAGTTGGCGGAGCGCTGTGGCTGTTTAGCTTTATTTTTGGTTAATCTACTTATGTTTGCCGATACCTCTAATTGTTATATTTGCCGATACGGTCAGGGGTATGTTGGGGAATTCATCATACCAGTGATCTTTTAGTTTACGCCAGACGACCAAGTCTTTGCTTTTTAGTTTGGCATCAAAATGCAGAGTAAAAAGGTTAGCTAATTTTATGTCTTGAAGTTGCTGCCAGGCATATAGGGCTGAATTTTGGATTTCCTGGGCAAATAACAGTTCTAGTTTGCGCAAATCTGCCGGGTTTAAGGTGTCAATTTCTTTAGTGACAGTATCCCCCTGCAGTTCATCGACATAGCCGACCATATGAATGTCCAGTACAAAGTGTACATGTTCTCCCTCAATACGAGGAGTAAGGCTGGTATCATGACGAAAGGCCTGAAAGACCAGTAAATTTTGTGGCTGATCAGGGGAAGTAATGGTAAGTGTCGCGTTTTTTTCGCTGCCGCGAAGGAGCTTTATGCCCATTGTGGCATAGTCATCAAGATAACCAATAAATTGACCTTGTCGAAAGGCAGCAGAGCCGCCTAGCTTTAGAACTTTGTCTGTTAGTTCAAGACGCGGGATGAGTGCATCCGCATTATTAGCAAGCGTTTCCTGCGTAAAACCCAAATCAGAATGATAGACAATATGCATATCGTTAGCGTGGTTTTGGCTCATTTCAGACAAATATATGCCGCCGGCATCGCCGCCTTTTGGCTGGTATTCTAAAATAGGTCTTGCTTCACCTGGTGTAATGAATACCTTAATACGGGAGCGCATTTCGCTGTCACGCAGGAAAAAGTCAAGCAGGGTTTGCAGGTTATCCTGTTTTACCGCGGCCTCACTGATAACTATGGTCTGAACATGTTCCCACCATAATGATTTACTGGTTTGACCGGGCAAATCTCTGATTATTTCGAAGAGGGATTGACCGGTATCTGATATAACAAAGGTTTTGCTGGCCTTCTTTTGGGGGGGATCTTTGCTGCCTGTTATTTTTAATACTTGCACGCTGACGCGGTAGCGTTTGTTTCCGTGCGGCTGGGTAAAAGTCTCAACTTGGGAAGCATCAGCAGCTTGTCCTGGTTTTAAGCCAGCATCAGCTGTGTCAATACCTACCGCCAGCACGAAATTGCGATCCTGCAGTTCATGCCGATCCCAGCAGCCATAGAGTGCCAGACAAAATATAAATAATAAACAGGAGGCAGCTAGCCTTAGCTGCCGTTTATTTTTTTGCATAGAGGCTCACCCTCCCGATTTGTCATGGGCTTACTTATGTTCGCCGGAACCGCGAATGGTTACATTAACCGATACAACTAAAGGAACTGTAGGATAAATTTCATCCCATTTATCTTTTAGTTTTTCCCAGGCTTCTGTTTCATATGCTTCCAGCTTTGCATTTAGGTGAAATGGATCAACATGCATTGCCTGCATGGTACGCCAGGCATATAGTGCTGAATCTTTGACTTCTTCGGCGAACAGCACTTCAAGTTTGCGGATATACTTGGGGTCTGAGGTTTTATCAGAATTTACGGGTTCCTGCATCTCACCCATATTGCCGATCAGGGAGATATCCAAGGTAAAGTAAACCTGCCCGTCTTTGATATGCGGCCTAAGTCTGGTATCATGCCTAAATAATTCAAAAGCACAAATACCTCCCGGATAATCTGGAGAGTCTATAGTAACAACAGCAGATTTTTCCGTAGCGTTAATAAACTTAGTGCCTTTTATGGCATAATCATCAAGATAGCCGACAAATTTATCTTTGTTAAAGGCGGCGGTGCCATTAACCTTCACAACCTTATCTTTTAATTCGAGGCGCGGCAGAAAAATATCTGCGTCATTGTCAAGCGCCTGGCTGGCCCAGCCCAGGTCGGTGCGCATTCCGGCTAAATGCATGTCCTTACGGTGGTTTTGCATAATGCCGGCAAAGAATATGCCGCCGGGATCACCGCTTGGCGGCTGATATTCAAGCAGTGGTCTTGCTTCTCCGGGAGTAACAAAAACTCTAACCCGCCAGCGCATTTCGTGGTCACGCAGGAACCAGTCAAAAATTGGTTTAAGGCCTGTTTCTTTTAAAACAGCCTCGCTAATGATAATTGTCTGCAAATGCTCCCACCAGAGGTCTTTATTATCCTGGCCCAAGAGATCGCGCGTCATTTCGAGAAAAGATTGCCCCGTGTTAGATATTACGTAAGATTTTTTATCACCATCTTTTTTTGAATCACCATCATCTCCACCTCCGTCTGGCTTTAGGTTAAGTATTTGCAGACTAAGGCGATAGCGTTTGCCGCCATGCGGCTGGACAAAAGTTTCGGTGCGGGTGACATCAGGTCCCTGATTTGGTTTTAGCCCCTCATCTGCCAAGTCAATGCCGGCTGCCAGTACAAAGTGACGTTCTTCCATCTCTATCCTATCCCAGCAACCGGAAATTAAGAGGCAAAGACTAAAAAGAGAGCAACTAAGCAGTAGGTTTATTTTTGACATGTCTTGTCACCTCGATTTTTCCATAATAACAGGAGGAGACTCAAGGGGATGACGCCAAGCGAAAATCCAAGTCCTAGCCAGGTAACTACTTTGTCGGCGGTATCTAATGCTTTTAGACTGTCAAGGATATTGCCGGCGAAATAGATTAGCGGTGCAAACAAGAGTACCCAGGGACGATGATCAGTATACTGTTTTTTTTGCATGAGTACTTGTGCCGGTATCCATAAGAAGATGGCTAGTGTATCAAATACCACTGGTATCCAGAATACTACTAAATAAGTTTCCAAACGCTCCAGGAAGGTACCAGGCAGTTCCACGCTGCTCATCGCTGTCATGATAGGATATAGTGTGCTTGTTACGCCGTTGACGGTTAATACCCCGATAGCAATAACGATGCATGCCAGGAAAGCCACAGTCATACAGCCAAAGGCTCCGCCTAAAGCTTTAGCTATACTAACCTGGCAGTGATAGGTAAGGGGGAATAAAAATAAAATAATTTCATAGCCGCTGAACATATTCCAGCCTTCTAACATAGTGGGTAGCAGCTTGGGTATGTCCTTTTTTGGTAAAAACGGCAGTAAATTTTCTGGATTGAAATTAAATAATGAGACAAGCAAGAGCAAGGCGAAAACCGGTGTTGCTACGAAAAAAATAAATTGCTGAATTCTTAAAAGTGTTCCCCAGTCTTGTAGTGCGCAGTATACACATACTGTTAAGAGGCCTAAAGCAAGGACTTCCGGAGGTGTACGCGTGAACATAAAGAAAACGATTGCCTTGCGGACCCCTGTCAAAATGGTTGCGATCTGCAGGAGAAATAACAGAGCAAACCACCAAATTACTATATTGCCCAAGAAGCTGCCCCAAAGTTCGGGCATATATGATACAAGTGTCTGGTCAGGGTATTCATTACCAAGCTTTATCATCAGCAGAGTTACCAAATAATAGAGCAGTCCGCCAAGTATTATGCTGAGCCAAGTCAGGTGACCGCCTTCTGTAACCAATTTGTTGATGCCGATGATAAGCTGTGAGCCAATACATGTGGAAGCTGTTACAATTGCAAGCTGTATCACAGACATTTTATTTTTGGATTCTAAGTTGGCCATTTTACATTATCCTTCCGGCGGAGTTTACTTGTGGTTACCAAGCCATCGAATCGTTGCATTGGCAGATACAATCAGCGGTACACTAGGAAAACATTCATCTTAATCATTTTTTACGTTGCTCCAGAATTTTGGGGCACACTCCGCTTTTTTCGCCAGGCGAGGATTAGACTTATTGGTATAATCATAAAAGAAAAGATTAATGCAAGCCAGGTATCCAGTTTGTTAAGTGCGTTAATTGCTTCCAAGCTGTCAAGTAAAATGCTGAGGGTATAAAGGAGAGGTGCTAGAATTAGCACTAGTGGACGGTGATCCATATATTGGTTTTGTCTCATCCTGGTCTGTGCTAGTCCCCACAGTACAATGAGGTGAGAGGAAAGGGCGATAGGGATCCAAAACAGCATAAAGTACCCTTCTAAGCGTTCCACAAATGTTCCTGGTATTTGGACGCCTCTAATGACTTCAAGGATAGGATAAGGCGAGGATTGTATTCCTTGCGGAGATAATACGGCAATTGTTATTAAAACGAACGATGTATAGTTTATTATTATAAAGCCAAAGGCTGCGCTGATAGAGAAAGTGAGACTTTTCTTCTTGGGGTGGACTAAAGGCAGCAGCAGCAGGATATATTCGTAGCCGCCAAAAGCTGGCCAGGCTTGAAAGCTGACAGTAATTGTGTTTCCCCAATCTTCTGGCCACAGCGGCGACAGATTCTCTGGCTGAAAATTAATCAGACTGGACAGCCAAACGGTATTAATGGACGGTCCTATTATAAAAAAAACGATTTGCATCATGCGCAAAATAGTGCCAAAATCCTGGAGAGCTCCGTAAATACATACTGACATCAAGCCTAAGGCAATTACTTCAGTTGGTGTGCGGTCAAAGAGAAAAAAGGTAATTGTGCGGCTAAAGTTCGCGAGAGCAATACTAAACATTAGAACCATAATGACATTTAACCACCAGACAATCAATGTGCCGAAAAACTGTCCCCAAAGTTTCGGCATATATTCGACAAATGTATCGTTTGGGAATAAATTTCCAAGCTTAACCATCAATAATGCTGCGCCGCAAAAAATTACTCCTCCCCAAATTATGCTTACCCATGCTGACTGTTTTGCGGGGGCAATTATTTCGGAAGTGGATGTAATCATTGAGACACCAAAGCAGAGCGTAACAAGTACAATGCTTAGCTGGAGCGGTGACATTTTAGCTTTTTGTTCAAGATTAGCCATTCTTATCACCTTGGCGCATATGGTCTTGCGATCCATATTGTTTTGGCCTGGCTTTGGAAAATTTAATTGGCAGGCGTACAAGTGCATCTTTCCAGTCTTCTAAGAGGGTAATGTCAAAGAGTCCGCCAATATAGGACTCGCCAAAGCTCATAAGTGAGCACATATGTATAAGGATAGCTAAAGCACCAAGCATCACGCCATATAGCCCTAATATTGAGGACAATAGTATAATTGGTAGCCGAAGTGTCCTAAAGGCTAGTCCTAAGCTATAATTCATACTAAATGAGGTTATAGCTGTGACAGCCATTACCACGACAAGGAGCGGGTTGCTGATGCCTGCCTGCACAATAGTTGTGCCAATTACAAAGCCGCCGACAACACTGGCGGCCGTTACAATTTTACTGGGGGTACGGATAATTGCTTCCTGGAAAATTTCTAAAACCACAAGCATCAGGAGTACTTCTAAAAAAGCGGGAAACGGCGTGCGGGCTCTTAGTTCAGCAATTGAAATGGCCAGTGACGTCGGCAGCATGCCCGGGTGATAGGAGACAACAGCTATATAAATGCCTGGCATGAATATGGAAATAAATGCGGCAAAATGTCTGAGCAGGCGAATAAAGCTGGCGGTAACAGGTGCTGCTGAGTAGTCGTCAATGCTTTGCATGGTAGAATTATAGGTGCAGGGTGCAATGAGCGCCATTGGCGTTGTGTCTACAAGAATGCCGACCCGTCCTTCATATATTGCTGCTGTTACTACATCAGGGCGTTCGGTGCGCTGCAGCAGGGGGAAAGGTGTCCAAGGGTGCTCGCAGAGAAACTCTTGAACGGTTTGGGATACGATGATTATATCAGTGCTTATCAGTTCGATACGGCGTTCTATTTCTTCTAAAAGACCAGGTTTAACCAAATTGGCTATATACACCAGGGCAATACTTGTTTTACTGCGCTCGCCAAGCTGCAAGATTCGAATCTTCATATTGGTATCCCGTGCTCGGCGGCGAATAAGCACAATGTTATCTGACAGCGTTTCATTAAAGCCGTCATGAGCACCTTGGGCCACAGCTTCGGTTTTGGCTTCCTCGATGGCTCGTTTGACATGACTTTTAGACCCTATGCTAAAGCCTTTGTTAATACCATCAATGATTAATAAAGCATTACCTGTCAGCACGGCGTCAAGCGTTTCACTGGCATTGGTCATGGTGGTCATGGAAGCAGAAGTAATAAGGTCTTTTTCGAGACTGCTTGGGTCAATAGGGATACTCTGCTGAGTATTAGCTGTATTTTTAGAACCCATGAGAATTTCCAGCACATTTTTTTCAAGGAGGGTAATATCAGTCATCCCATCAAGATATACTAACAGAGCCTCTCGACCCTTGCCGGTAAAAAAGCGGAACTTAACATCATCGCAATCCTCAAAGGCTGTGCGGATTAGCGGTATATTTTCGGATAATACTGACGAAAGGGCAAAAGGCTCATTATCAGGAGCGGCTACTTGGCGAAAGCTTGCAACAACCTGCTCAATTTCTTTGCCTACATGAGAACTTTGTGCAATCAGCTCAGTTAACTTCGTCAACTGCTGTTTAGCAGCGCTGTGCGTAGCGGTAGGCTGGACTTTTGATAATTTACAAAAATTTTTTGCATTATTTTTTTTCACTGCCGCCGCTCCTTTGCAGTATAATGATATATATGGTAGGTTCCTCACTTCTTGCTTTTTTATACGGTAGAGGTAGTTTGGTTTATACTTTTATATAGGGGGAGATAGCTATGCCGCTTAAGGATCAGCTGGTGTTTGATACCAATATCGGTCAGACTAAACCGATAACAATTTTACATAATGAGGGCTGTCCCTTTTGCAACAGACAGCAGCTCTCGGGAATATTGGCTGAAGATTATCCGATTATTTACCTGGCTAATAAGTATCCGGTTTTAAAAGATACTATGCAAACGGTAATTATCGAGACTGATGACTGCAACGGGGAACTGTCGCTGTATCCTAAAGATCATTTATATAAATTGCTGCGGTTTGGGATGACCAAATGGCATGAGATGATGGACATGAAAGAGTTTAAGTCTGTATTATTTTATAAAAATCACGGGCCGTATTCGGGGGGGACTATCCGTCATCCGCATATGCAGATTGTTGGTTTAAAACAGGTTGATTATACGGAGAATATAAGAATAGACAGCTTTAATGGCTGTGTAATAGATAAAGTTTCCGGTGTGGAATTAAATATTGCCGAGCAGCCGCAGATTGGTCTGTTTGAATTTAATATAAAAATTAAGGATATGGCGGAGCTTGAGCGTATGGCTGATTATCTGCAGATTATGGCGCATTATCTATTAAATAACTTTCATAAATGGTGTAATAGCTATAATATTTTCTTCTATTATCTGGAAGAACAAACTTTTGTTAAAATTATGCCGCGGTTTGTAACCTCGCCGGTGTTTGTGGGTTATGGCATACCGCAGGTATCCAGCCGTATTCATGAGGTGCGCCGGGAAATTGGTGAGAAATATTTTAAGTAAGGTGTGAAGAAGGCTGAATAGGATGGTACTCCCCATTGAAAGCATACTCTCAAAAGTATCGGCTGTATTAAAAGAAGAAAATCGGTTGATTTTGACGGCAGCGCCGGGGTCTGGCAAGACGACAAGGATTCCGCTAGCCTTATTAGAGGAGCCGTGGCTAAAGGGGCGGCGTATTGTCATCTTAGAGCCGCGGCGTTTGGCCACGCGAAGTGCGGCTGGTTTTATGGCAGGTTTGCTGGGCGAAAAACCGGGCGGCACGATTGGCTACCTAATGCGTCAGGAAACAAAAGTAAGTGCAAAAACCAGAATTGAAATCATGACCGAAGGCATACTGACCAGAAAGCTGCAGGCTGATCCGGCGCTTGAGGATGTGGGCATAGTTATTTTTGATGAATTTCACGAGCGGAGCATTCATGCTGACCTAGGGCTGGCGTTATGCCTACAGGCTCAGGAACTTTTGCGCCCGGATTTACGGATAATGGTCATGTCAGCTACCATGGAAACAGATAAAATAGCCAAACTGCTTGGCACACAGGTGCTTGAGGGCAGCGGCCAGTCGTATGCTGTTGAAACGGTTTATTTAGAAAGAGAGCTGACAGGGGACTGGCTGGAGGTATTGACAGGTACGATAGTAAAGGCGCTTAATGAACAAAGCGGCGATATTTTAGCGTTTTTGCCCGGAGCGCCGGAAATACGGCGCGCGGCAAATGTACTAAGGAATAGCACGCCGCAAAATGTAGTAATTGCGCCGCTGTATAGCGCACTTTCGGCATCCCAGCAGGAATTTGCGCTGCTGCCCGCGGCGGCAAACCAGCGAAAAGTTGTACTCGCCACTTCGATTGCTGAGACAAGCTTGACAGTGGAAGGTGTACGGGTAGTAATTGACGGAGGTTTAATGCGCGTTCCTAGTTTTTCTCCTCGCACCGGCCTGACTCGGCTTGAAACAGTCAGGGTAACCAAGGCTTCGGCTGATCAGCGGCGCGGCAGGGCTGGCCGCCTTGCACCCGGTGTTTGTTATCGGCTATGGACCAAACGGGAAGAGCTGAGGTTAAAAACGCAAAACACGCCGGAAATACTGGCAGCAGATTTGCTTTCCTTAGTACTAGAGCTGGCTGCGTGGGGGGTACAGCAGCCGTCTGAACTAATTTGGCTGGACCCTCCGCATGAAGAAGCTTTTAAAGAGGCCAAGGGCATGCTAAAGCAGCTTGGCGCACTTGATGATACCGGCCATATTACGCCGCATGGGCAAAAGATGGCCGCTATGGGGATACAGCCACGGCTTTCACATATGATGCTGTCCGCAATGGAACTTCGATTGGGCCATTTGGCTTGTGATGTGGCGGCGCTGCTTGAAGAGAGGGACTTTATGCCAAGAGGAGTATCGGCAGATATTGCTTTAAGGCTGGAAGCACTGTGGGATTTTAGGGTTAATCAAGCGGCGGCCCCTGATTTTGATATAACGGCAATGCGGCGGATCCTTTTCAGTAGCAAAAAATATCAGCAACAGCTCGGCTTAACACAGGATCGGTATGAAATAGGGAGTCTAGGTTTGGTATTGTCGTTTGCTTATCCTGACCGCATTGCGGCGGGGAAGGGCCAAGGCCGCTTTATTTTACGCAGCGGCAAGGGAGTATACGTCTCAAAACATGAGTTAATGGCAAATGAAGCTTATCTGGTGGCGCCTGATTTAGAGGATAAGGGAAAAGAAGCCCGAATATTTTTAGCGGCGCCAATCAGCGAAGTCCAGCTTAGAGGGCAATTTCCAGGGGAGATACGTACGGAGACGGTGGTATGGTGGGACGGCGAAGGTCAAATGGTGCGGGCGCTTTATCGTGAATGCTTAGATGAAATTATTCTCAAGGAAGTGCCGCTGGCCCAAATACCTGATAGTAAAGCGCAGGTAGCCCTTATAGAGGGGATTAAAGCAGAAGGCTTACAGATATTACCCTGGCAGCCCAAAGACCGGCAGCTGCAGCAGCGCATCTGTTTTTTGCATTCATTTGATGAAGCTTGGCCTGATGTAAGCGATGAAAGCTTACTTAGAAGTCTTGCCGAGTGGCTGGGGCCTTATGTGCAGGGGATAAAACGCAAAGCAGAGCTAGGGCATTTATCGCTAAGTAATATTTTATTAAATTTGCTGTCATGGGAGCAGCGGCAAAAGCTAGCAGAGTATGCGCCAACGCATATAACAGTTCCCAGCGGGCAGCGTATTTTGGTAGATTATGCTGAGCCTAAAAGACCGGTACTGGCGGTGCGTTTGCAGGAAATGTTTGGGCTTTGTGAAACCCCGCGGCTGGCAGGCGGAAAAATAGCGTTAACCTTACATTTATTGTCTCCGGCACAGCGTCCGGTCCAAATAACCCAGGATTTAGCGGGCTTTTGGGAAAATGCCTATTTTGCGGTAAAGAAAGATCTGGCAGGCCGCTATCCTAAGCATTACTGGCCTGATGATCCTTTGGCAGCAATGCCGACGCACCGGGCAAAACCACGCAGACAATGAAAAAGAGGCTGCCACAAACAGCCTCTTGAAGCTTAAGTATATTACATGCAGGGTTGAGTTGATTGGGTATATTGGGTATACTAACAAGTGAAAGGAATTTTGCCATAAATAGGAGGATATCGTGCACGGACCGTCCATTTCATTATATGTTATTGCATTAATTGTAGGCGCAATTTGCTGGGGCGTCTATTATTTATTAAAAAAAATGCTGCCGATTTTTCAGCAAAAAGCGCTTGGTTATGCCTATATACTTTTGACAGTCGGTGTGGTAGTACTTGCTTTCTTTAACAGGACTTTATCTGCGGCCGGGATGCCGCAGATTTTGAGCATGGTTGGCGTTTGGTGGATGATGGGCCTTTTCTTTATGCTGCCTTTGCTGTTATTCTGGCGGGGCCTGGCGATAGTGGAGCAAAGAACCAGCAAAAAGGCTGGCGGTATATCACGGCGGGATTTTATTTGTAAAGGTGCGGCAGTTTTGCCGGTAGTTTCACTTGGGCTTAGTGCTAAAGGCGTTTATGATGCCAGGGAGATTACTGTGCAGCGACATAATTTTCGCTTGCCTAATTTCCCAAAAGATTTAGGAAAAGTGAAAATCGTACAAATTAGTGATACACATATTGGACCGTTTTTTGGGCCAAAATCACTTGAGCGCGCGCTAAATTTAGCAGCTAGTGAACAGCCGGATTTGGTAGTAATCACCGGTGATTTAATTGACGATTTGAGCCTGCTTGATTCGACCATGAAAACCCTGGCTGATTTTCAAAAAACACTGCCCTATGGCCTATATTTTACCTGGGGCAATCATGAGTATTTTCGAGACCAAAATAAAATTCGCCGTGCTTTAGCCGAAAGTCCGCTTACAGTCCTTGAGAATAGTTCCTGTCAAATTATTCAGGGGGAGCGGCCCTTTTATTTAATTGGTGTAGATTACCCTTGGGCGAAAAGTGCCGAGGAGATGCGCTCTGTTAAACAAAACTTTTTGCAGCAAGCCGTAGAGAAGGTACCGGACAATGCTTTTAAAGTTTTGCTTAGCCATCATCCTGACTTTATTGATAATGCTTTTGCGGCGGGACTTCCCCTGACGCTCTCTGGTCATACCCATGGGGGGCAAGTAAATGTCTTCGGGCATTCGCTGCTGCCGGTAAAGTACAAATATATGCGCGGGTTATACCAACAGGGGGATTTAGTCGGATATGTGAGTACTGGTACAGGAAGCTGGCTGCCGTTTCGTTTAGGCTGCCCTGCGGAGATCTCCGTATTTACCCTTTCGGCATTATCCTGAAGTATGGTATATACTTTATATAGCTCTTATACTGTTGTTTAAGGTTGCCAGGGCAGCGGAGATGGCCAAAATATGCTCAAGGTTATTAATCGGGTCGGCAGCTTGCTCTGTTAGAATTGTATTAAGCAGCAGCATAGAGTACATAATCATGGCATTGCCGGAATTTAAGGCGGTGGTAGGAAAAGCGGCTAGCTTTTGGGCCTTTTCCTGTAGTTCTCTGGTGCATATTGTAAAGCTTTCATTTGGGTACATAAATATCCCTCCCTCTTTTTAATATATTCAAGGAATAGCTGTATGTGTAAAGGGAGGGGGGCTACTACTATATAGGTTTATAATTGTATAGGAGGGGGGAGTTTCTTGAAACTCATTGTATCGGATTTAGATGGTACCTTACTTAATTCTGAAAGGGAAATTAGTGCAAAGAATGCTAAAACATTGCTGGCCGCGCAGGCGCAAGGCATTGAGATTGCGGTGGCTACAGGCCGCAACTATGGCAATGCCAAAGCGGTTTGCGCGCGGGCTGGCCTTAAACCGCATATTATTTGCAATAACGGGTCATTTGTGTATGATAAGCACGGGGCAAGGGTTGCTGCGAGGATGCTTGATAAGCAGGATATTTTACATGCTATGGAGTGGCTTAGCGCCCGCAAATATTTTTACACGCTTTGTACCGATCAAGCCATGTATATTCTTAAAGCAAGCAAAGACATAATCTGTCAGGAATATAAAAATGCCAAACAGCGGATTAAAAATATTACCGAAGAAGATTTATGCAGCGAGATGGAAAAGTTTATGACAATGGATGCTACGATGCTAGTGGAAGATTTTGCTGAAGTAGTAAATAAAGAAGCGGCGTTTGGCAACATTTCTGTCATTACGCTTGATCAGGATAAGCTGCAGCAAGGTCGCGCGTATTTTAGCAACTACCCTGGTATGACTATGACGGTTGCTGGCAATGAAATTTTTGAAATGATCCATAACGAAGCCTCTAAGGGAAATGCGCTTGAGCAGCTGACAAGTCATTTGGGGATTTCCTTACAGGATGCCATGGCTATCGGCGATAACTATAACGATATTTCTATGCTTCGTAAAGCTGGCATCAGCGTGGCAGTCGGCAATGCTGAGGAAGATGTGAAGAAGGTCTGTAAATATGTGTCTTTTACCAACGAACTGGATGGGGTGGCACACATTGTGCAGCATGTTTTAGGAAGTGTGGCAGGATAAATAAAAAGACGGGCGTCTCAAACTTTGAGACGCCCGTCTTTTATAAGTTATAATTTGAAATGGCCAATTGTATTATTTAGACTGCCGGACATGGCGGCTGTTTCTTCCGAGCAGCCAGCAATATTCTGCATGGCGGCAGTTTGCTGCTCGGTTGCTGAGGCTATCTCTTCGGCATGGTGTTCTACCGCTTCAATAATGCTGGCTAATCGATCAATGAGTTTAACGATTTGGTCAGAATTAGCCACTTCTTCAGCGGCGATTCCAGTTATGGTACTGATTTCCCCAACCGTATGATCTATGGCCTGCAGGATTTTATCGAGGGTGCTGCCTGTTTCATTTACAGCAGCGACGCCGGCTTCTACTTGCGAACTATTTTCAGCCATGGCCGAAACTACCTGCGTTGTTTTTTGCGATACATTTTCAATTAAATGAGTTATTTCCTGGGCGCCCTGATTGGATTGTTCCGCCAGTTTACGGACTTCTTCGGCTACCACGGAGAAGCCCTTACCATGTTCTCCGGCACGGGCAGCTTCGATGGCGGCGTTTAGGGCCAGCAGATTTGTTTGGCTAGCGATGGAAGTGATGGTATCGATAATTTGACGAATCTGCTGCGAGTAATTGTCCAAATCTGTAATCATATCTGAAGTAATCTGGGTTTGATTTTTTATAGTTGTCATAGTTTCGATGGTTTTATGAACATTAGTCAGGCCGGATTCGGCGGCAGCCTTGGTTTCTAGTGAATCATTGGCAGTCGTACCAGATTTGAGCTTTGCCATTTGAATTAGCGAAGATAACTGCACTAAGGCCTGAGATGCTTCTAAAACTGCCTTATTGCCCTTTTCCGTTTCACTGGCAAGGCCTTGCATGCTGGCAGAAACTTCTTCAAAGGATGCCGTTACTTCCTCTGTAGAAGCCGACATTTCTTGGGCGCTTGCCGCTAGTTGTTCACTGGCGGAAGATACCTCGCGGACAATTTTGTCTTGGCTTTCAATCATAGTATTAAAGGATTTGGCAAGATCGCCAAACTCGTCATGGGTTTCAATTTTACTATGCACGGTGAGGTCTCCGGCCCCTGCACTCTCCATGATCTGGCGCAGCGAATTAATAGACTTGATCACTGATCGATCAAGCAGAAAGGAAATAATGAAAGCTGCGGCTATTTCAATAATCAGTAAAATAATGTTGTCGCTAAGCAATTGTCCAAGTGAAGCCGAGTTTTTAACAGCTGTAGCAAGCATATATATTTGCCCTAGCATAGTAAGGGCAATTAAGGAAAAAAATCCGACTAAAAGTTTCATTCGTAAAGTAAGCTTCATAAATATCATCCCTTTAAATCACTTATTTAATATGTAGGCATAAGGCAGATATGTCATCCCGGCGGCTACGGCTTTGGGCAGCCTCACAAAGCCAGCGAAAACTTTCCGCAGAGTTATTTGGGCAGAGCTGCTCCGGCGCCTCTAGAAGTTCAAACAATCCATCGGACATAAAGTAAAAAACATCACCAGAGTCAAAGCCGAGGGTATGCTGTTCGTATTCGGTTCTTTTATCTAAGCCCACAAAGGAACCGGGCTGTTTAATAACGCGCGGTTGCCCTTCAGTAATTGCCAAAAAGTAATTAATTCCAGCCATACTATATGTTAAGAGATGCTTTTCAAAATCAAACGAAAAGCAAATCATGGCGGTGAATGAGTCTTCGACGAAAAATGGTATAGCTTCGCGGTTAAACCAGGCGAGCTGTTTAGTGAGCGGCAGTTTTTGTTTAAACGTTTGTGACAGTAATACCCTAAGCGCCGAAATAGTTAGCGCTGTAGACATCCCATGTCCCATAATATCTAAGAGATAACCTGCTACGACATGATTATTTACCCAGGTAAAATTAAAAAAGTCACCGCTAACATAATTATTGGGCTGGTATATGGAACGGATTTCCACAAGCGGTCCTTTATAATCGGCTGGCAGCATATTTTTTTGAGCGCGGCTGGCCAGCTTAAATTCCTGTTTGAGCTTAAGCTCCGGGGAAATATCCTTTATTACTAACGCAAACAGGCTTTTGCCATGCAAATTGATATAGCGGGCATGGATTTGTACCGGGGTCAGCTCGCTATCTTTCTTTTGATGGGTGGATAGAAAAATGTGGCCGTTATCACCGGCATGGCGTATGGTATGCAGGTGTTTGGATGAGGCCGTTATGTTTAAATCCAAATCGGCAATATGCAGTTTTTTAGCTTCTGTCGCTGAATGCCCATAAAATTTGCGGGCTTTATCATTCATGAATAAGACCATGCCCTGATCGTCTAAGAGCAGTAAGGGATCGTTTAGCATGTCAAAAATTATGAAACCATGACAATCGTTGCAATCAGAAAGAAAGTCGGTAATATCCACGCCGATTTGTTTCATAGACGCGTCATTCATTTTTAAAATCTCCCATCGTATTTAACCATTTTGGGGCGTACTGGTTGTCTGCTATACGATTTCAAAGATTTTATTTAAACGGGTAAGTTCAAATAACTCCAGTACAACCCCTGTCAGACCATGGAGCTGCAAGGCGCCCTGGTGCTCGAGCGCGCGCTTTTGCAGTGAGACTAAAACCCCTAAGCCTGAACTGTCAATATAATCTACCTTAGATAAATCAATTAGAAAGTTCTTGTGTCCCTCAGCAAAGTACGCTAAGGCTTTTGTTCTGAGCAGCAGCGCATCTTCCACAAACAGGCTGCCTTCTAATTTAATAACAACTTTATTATCTATAAGCGTAAAGTTTACTTTCATAAAATAGCTCCTCACATAGCAGATGAAATGCCTAATTTAATTTTTTTCGCATAATAACCTCACGGCCGCAAACGCTATACTCTAAAGAATCCACATAGTGCTTAATGATGTCAATGCCGCGTCCGCTTTCACTGTAAACCTGGTCTAAAGTACTGCAGTCAGTGTATTGTGGTATAAAGCCTTCGCCATTATGACTTACGGCAATGCGCAGTTCGTCATTATCTTTAAGCATATTAATGGTTACCTGCGTGCCTTTATTATCGTTAATACCATGGAGAAAAGCATTGTTTACGGCTTCATTTACAGCGACAAATAATTGTATGGAGTGTTTGGGACAAATTTTTTGGAGGTTCTCCCGAATGGTGTCTCTGGCTAGACAAAATTCCTCAAGCGATGTATAAGTGCAGTCGAAAATTTCTAACAGAAATAATCCCCCCTTATAAATTGTAACCCCAAATATATAATCATTCGACAAAAGCCGGTAAATTCCTCCTTGATAATTAATTTTATCTATTGTTCTAATTAATATTGACCTAATTTTCTTATGCGTAAGTGCTTTTTAAAATTAAATTATTGCCAGCTGAATGGTTCTACGTTAGAATGAAAAAGCATTGTTTTTTCATATAACTATTCGAGATAGGAGAGTATAGATGAGCGTATTAAATGTAGAAAATGTCACCCATGGCTTTGGCGCCAGAAAGATACTAGAGGACGCGTCATTCCGCTTATTAAAAGGAGAACATGTCGGACTTATTGGCGCTAATGGCGAAGGAAAATCTACCTTTTTAAATATTATTACTGGGCAACTTATGCCTGATGAAGGCAAAGTTGAATGGTCAAGCCGGGTTTCCGTGGGGTATTTGGATCAGCATGCTACGTTAACTAAAGGCAAGACAATCCGTGATGCGCTGCGAGAAGCTTTCCAGGGCATGTTTGATATGGAAAAAGAGATGCTGGCGATGTATGATAAGATGGGTGAAGCGGCGCCGGACGAACTAGATAAGATGATGGAGCAGGTGGGCGAGATTCAGGATATCTTAGAAAATAGCAGTTTTTATACCATTGATTCCAAAATTGAAGAAGTGGCTAATGGCCTGGGGCTTGGCGATATCGGATTAGACCGCGATGTAACCGAACTTTCAGGCGGCCAGCGCAGCAAAGTCTTATTGACCAAGCTCTTACTGCAGAACCCTACTATTTTGATTTTGGACGAACCGACAAACTATTTAGATGTTGAGCATATTGAGTGGCTGACTCGTTTTCTTAAAAATTATGAAAACAGCTTTATTTTGGTATCGCATGATATTCCGTTTTTGAATGAAGTTATTAATGTAATTTATCATGTGGAAAATACTAAATTGACGCGCTATACAGCCGATTATGAAAAGTTTCAGGAAATGTATAACATAAAAAAAGAGCAGGAAGCCAGAGCCTATGATCGTCAGCAGCAGGAAATCGAAAAGATGGAAGACTTTATAGCGCGCAACAAGGCTCGCGTGGCAACAAGAGGGATGGCCAACAGCAGGCAAAAGCGCCTTGATAAGATGGAGATAATAGAAAAGACCCGCGAAAAGCCCAAACCTACTTTTGGCTTTCGTGAAGCGCGCACGCCTAGCCGCTTTGTCGTAGAAGCCAAAGGGCTTGTTTTGGGGTATGATGAGGCGCTGACGAGACCTGTTGATATTACGCTGGAACGAGGCCAAAAGGTAGCTATCCGCGGCGTGAACGGATTAGGAAAATCTACGCTGCTTAAAACTCTCCTTGGTATTTTACCTTCGTTTGCCGGCTCGGTGGAACTGGGGGATTATCTTGAGCCAGGCTATTTCGAGCAGGAATCAAGCCGCGATAATTCCAATACAGCCATGGAAGAGTTATGGAACGAGTATCCAGGTATGACCAATTATGAGGTACGCGCAGCGCTAGCGCGCTGTGGTCTAACTAATGAGCATATCACCAGTCAAATGATGGTCCTCTCAGGCGGCGAAAATGCCAAAGTACGGCTATGTAAACTGATGCAAAAGGAAATTAATTGGCTGGTACTTGACGAACCGACCAATCATCTTGACGTGGATGCCAAGGAAGAACTAAAGAGAGCAATTAAGGAATATAAAGGGACAGTCCTGTTGGTATCCCATGAACCGGATTTTTATGAAGACTGGGTTACAGACATTTGGAATGTGGAAGAGTGGACAACAAAGATAGTGTAATTGGTGCTAACTGTGCAGTCCGATTTGGACTGCATTTTTTTACTTATGAAAAATAAAGCGACTATTATTATAAATGGTGATTGAAGAATACAGGTGATAGCAATTGATTGTGCTGGCACAAAAAGGGATGCCTATCTTATTTCTAATATTTTACGTGAAATTAACAAGGCTGTAACATAACACCAAAAGCGGTTCTTTATAATTAAGGCTGTGAGTCAAGTATTATAAGGAGGCTTTACCAAATGAAAAAAATGAAATGGCTGGGCGGTATAGCGGCCGCTGGTATGATTGCTGTTATGGTGGCAACTGCGCTGCCGCAGCAGCATAGTGCACTGGCTGGTGCAGATAATGCTCATTATGGCAAAAAAGCAAAGTATGTATTTTATTTTATCGGTGATGGTATGGGTATGCCTCAGATTAATTCTACTGAGATATTTAAGGGAACCTTGAGCGGGAATGACCCGATGAATCGCCCTAAACTTAATTTTACAGCATTTCCGAATCAGGGCATTCAATCTACTTACTCTAGTAATACTTTTATTACCGAGTCGGCTGCAGCTGGTACAGCGCTGGCGACAGGTCATAAAACCAATAATGATGTACTGGGCATGGATGCCTCTAAGACGGTTAAATTAAAGAGCATGGCCGAAATGGCCAAAGAAAAAGGCATGAAAGTGGGCATTGTGACAAGCGTATCGCTTGACCATGCTACCCCTGGCGCTTTCTATGCGCATGAATCATCACGCAAAAATCTTTATGAAATTGGCGCAGAGATGGCAAACAGCGGCTTTGATTATTTTGCTGGCGGCAGTTTGCTGCAGCCAACAGGTAAAAAGAAAGACCAGACCAATATATTTGATATTGCCAAACAAAATGGCTACAAAGTAGTAAATACCAAAGAAGATATTACGGGCCTTACGAAAAATGATGGCAAAGTGATTGCCGTCAATCAGGTGCTGGCAGCTGACGAAGCCTTGCCGTACGATATTGACCGTGCTAATGATGATTTAAATTTAGCGGATTACACCAAAAAGGGGATAGAACTCCTTGATAATCCGAGTGGCTTCTTTATGATGGTTGAGGGCGGTAAGATTGACTGGGCCTGTCATGCTAATGACGCTGCCACATCAGTACGTGATGTGCTGGCAATGGAGAAAGCTATTGATGAGGCCTTGGCTTTCTATGCTAAACATCCTGATGAAACCCTTATTGTCGTAACCGGTGACCATGAGACAGGCGGTATGACAATTGGCTTTGCCGGCACAGAATACGCTACTTTTTATAATAAAATCAATAAACAAAGCTTGTCTTATGAAGAATTTGATAAGGAAATCAAGGCATATCGTCAAAATACCGGTAAGGATAATGCTAGCTTAAATGATTGGCTGCCTGTACTTGAAGAGAAATTTGGTCTGACAGGCTTGACGGATTATGATAAGTCCCGTTTGAGTAATGCACTCGCGGCCAGCATGATAGATCCCAAAGAACGGACGAAAGATGAACAAGGGTATTTGCTGTATGGTACATATGAACCGTTTAGCGTAACCGTTACTCATATCCTTAACCAAAAGGCTGGTATCGGCTGGACGACCTTTGCCCATACAGGGGTAAGCATTCCTGTTTTTGCACAGGGCGTGGGCGGCCAGAGCTTCATAGGTTCTTATGATAATACCGATGTCGCCAAAAAGATTATGAGCATTATGGACGTACAATTTCAGTAATTGTCTGTAAGCTGACAAAGCAGGGCGGATAAATTCCGTCCTGCTTTTTAAAAAGGGGATTATTATCATGCAGCAAGAAAAAGCCAATAAAATATTTGTAATTGTTATTACCCTGCTTTGTATGATGCTTTACTTTTTGCCGACAAGCTTTCAAGAGCAAGAGGATGGGTATGTGCGCAGCAAGGCTACAGTGCTGGCAGTTGATGATACCGAAGTGCACCAGCGCGGCGTCGTAAAAACCGGAGTGCAGGGCGTGACGCTTGAGGTAGCGGATGGACCTTTTCAAGGACAAAAAATTGAGGCAGCCAATCCTTTACTTGGAAAACTAGAAATGGATAAAATTTTTCAAGCCGGCGATCGGGCGTTAGTAGTACTAAAGGGCAGTAATGGCCGTATTGAAGCGGCCAACCTTATTGATCATTATCGTCTGGATATCGAGCTTGTTTTATTTACCTTATTTATGCTGGTGCTTTTGTGGTACGCACGCTGGACAGGTGCTAAGGCCATGTTGTCTTTCATATTTACTGTTTTGGCTTTATGGAAAGGACTATGGCCGCTGTTTTTAAAAGGCTGGGATCCTATTATAACTGCCTTTTTAGTGGTATGTGCGATTATTGGCTGTGTGATTTTTCTCGTAACAGGTATTACCAGGACAGGAATGGCGGCCTTTTTGGGAACAGTCAGCGGGGCGGCTGCTGCCTGCATACTCGCCATTTTCTTTGGCGCTTTATTTAAAATTAACGGGGCGGTAGTGCCTTATGCCGAAACCCTGCTGCATGTAGGCTTTAGCAATATAAATTTAACTAAAGTATTTTTAGCTGGCATATTTTTAGCGTCATCTGGCGCTATGATGGATGTGGCAGTAGATATTGCGGTAGCTGTTAACGAGCTGGTAGAGAAAAATCCCGGAATTGGTAGGAAAGAAGCTACTCTTTCAGGTATGGCCATTGGGCGGGCGGTTGTAGGTACCATGACGACAACCTTGCTGCTGGCATATTCTGGTTCGTTTACCGCTTTGATGATGGTTTTTTTAGCCCAGGGTACGCCTGTCCCTAATATCTTAAATCTTACTTATGTTGCTGCAGAGCTTTTGCATACCTTGGTTGGCAGTTTTGGTGTAGTATTAGTCGCGCCGTTTACTGCTGTTTTAGCAGGGTGGTTATTAGCTTCGCAAAAATAAATTTTATCAGTATTGTATGAGAGCTATGCGGAAATAATATAGCTATTCTTGGTTCTAAGGAGGATTCATCTATGCAATATAGCAATAAGGATATCTACTCTGCCAATGGTGTATTTTTAAGACCTGCTGCTCCTCATGCCGATGCCAATGTCCGTGTGATATACAATGGGCTGCTTGCCCAAAACGGTGCGGAAGATGTTTATGCCCATATTGGATTTGGCTCTATGTGGCAGCATCAAAAGGACTATCGCCTTGATAAAGAGGCGGATGGCTTTACAACTGTTATTCCAGTGCGTTTTGAAGGTTCGCTGCAGTTTTGTTTCAAGGATGGGGCCAATAACTGGGATAATAATAACGGCCAAAACTATAGTTTTGAAACTATATAGAGCAAGAAGGAAATTAACCATTCGTTTATAGCGGATGGTTAATTTTTTTAACTTTTTATGGAAAAGTATCGATATTGTATATAGAAACAAAAATAATGGGGTGAGGGAATGGGGACGGATGTAAGTCTTAGCCTTTTTAGCACAAGTACGGAAAAGAGTAGTTCAGATGCTTTACGGCAGCAACGGGAAAAGCTGCTCGAAAAGCTGCAGCGGCCAAACCAAGATAATGGGCATAAAGATACTAAAGAGGTAATTGTTGAGCTGACTTCTTTAGATAAAAATATATTACAGACCTCATATCACGAAGAAACTATTCGGTTAGAAAATAAACGGCTAAAAAATGAAGAGTATGTTGCTATGTCAATTCGGGCTCGTAATAAAGCTAGGCGCGAACGGGAAAAACTGCTAAGTGGCGAAAGTATGAGAAAACTTAATGAGGCAAATAACCGGCTGGATGAATGCCAGATGCAGGGCAGTGCCTCCGGAGAAATGAATCAAGCTGCAGACAGTATTGCAAGTGACGTAAAAGAGGCGCAGGATTTAAGCGCTGAAGCCGCGCAGGTAGCACAGCGCCGACATAATGATGAGTGGAAGGAGTATGCGGAAGAAAAAGCGCGCAAACGAAAGAGTAAGCTGACCATTAATATCGGGGTTTAAAGTAATAGAGGCTGACCATTTTGGTCAGCCTCTATTACTTTATTATTTATTTACCAAAGTGTCTGTCGAGCAGTCCTTTGAAAGCAGCGCCATGGCGGGCTTCGTCCTTGCACATTTCATGTACGGTGTCATGGATAGCGTCAAGGCCAAGTTCTTTAGCGCGTTTGGCGATTTTGAGCTTGCCTTCGCAGGCGCCGTATTCGGCTTCTACACGCATTTCAAGATTTTTCTTGGTTGAGGTGGTAACTACTTCACCTAACAGTTCAGCAAAACGAGCGGCGTGGTCAGCTTCTTCAAAAGCAATGCGTTTATAGGCTTCGGCTACTTCCGGGAAGCCTTCTCGGTCAGCTTGACGGCTCATTGCCAGATACATGCCAACTTCTGTACATTCGCCTACAAAGTTTGCTTTAAGGCCAGAAAGAATTTCAGCGTCGACGCCGGCAGCAACACCAATGCGATGTTCATCAGCCCAGCTTAAAGCTGCATCGGTTTTTTCTACAAATTTTGATGCAGGAGCGTGGCAAGTTGGGCAGCTGGCCGGTGGCGCATCTCCTTCATGAACATAACCGCAGATCGTACAAACATACTTTTTCATATTCATAACCTCCAAAAGATAATTATTATTTATTAGGATTAATTCTTACAAACCTATTGTAGCAAATCGCGCTGGAAAAAGCAATTGTTTTTTGAAAAAAATATAATTAATTTTGGAAAGTTTTTTTATTGTTTTAGCAATACTAAGCATAGATCAGTAAAAGAAGGGGCATAGTCATGTGGGATACCGAAAAGTCACGGCGGATAAAGATTATGACAGCCATTATTGTGGGTGTTATTTTGTTTTTGGTTGTTCGTTTGGCCTGGATGCAGGTATTGCAGGGAGCACAGTACAAAAAAATTGCCGAAGCCAATCGGATACGGCAAATTTTAATTGCTGCACCAAGAGGATCTTTGTATGATCGTACAGGCGCACTCCTGGTTGGCAATCGGCCTAGTTTTGCTATTTCTATTGTGCCAACAGAATATACTAGTGATCCTAGTGTAACAGCTGCCTTAGCCGATATAACCGGTGTGCCGGCTGCGCAAATTCAAAAGATGCTGGAAGGAGCGAAGGACTTTCCGCTTACGCCCATTCGCGTCAAACGGGATGCTAATGACCAAATGGTGGCCAAGGTCGAAGAACGCAAAGGCAGTCTGCCTGGGGTAATTATTGAAGCTATGCCTGTTCGGCAATATGTATACAAGGAATTGGCGGCGCACGTATTTGGTTATGTGGGGGGGATTAGCGAAGAAGAATATGCTAAACGTAAAGCGGAGGGGTATAATCCCAGTGATTTGATTGGTAAGGATGGCATCGAGCGGGAATGGGAAGGAATTTTGCGCGGTGTTGACGGGGGCCTCCAGATTGAGGTCAATGCCATGGGTGAAGAAGTGGGTACAGTAGGAAATAAAGCTGCTGTGCCCGGACAGGGAATAGTACTGACGCTTGATGCCAACTTACAAAAGGTGGCCGAAACAGCGCTTGCTGAGCAAATAGCAGCAACCAGAAAACTTGGTGAGCCTGCTAAAGGCGGCTGTGTACTGGTTTTAGATGTTAAAACAGGCGCACTGCTTGTCATGGCTAGTAATCCGTCGTTTGACCCTAATGTCTTTGCTGGCGGTATCAGCAGTCGTGAATGGGATAAATTAATTAATAATCCTAACAATCCATTAACAAATAAAAATATTCAAAATGCATATCCGCCCGGCTCGGTGTTTAAGATTGTCACAATGGCGGCAGCGTTAGACCGCGGCGATACCAATCTGACCGAAATTTTTGATGACCGCGGTGTCTATAATTTTGGCGGGTGGGATTTTTATGGCTGGGAGCCGAAGGGACTTGGCAAACTAGATATTATGGGGGCGCTGACGTGGTCAAGTGATCCGGTTTTTTATGAGCTGGGGCGGCGTATGGGTGTAGATAACTTAGCTGGCTATGCCTTTACGTTTGGTTATGGGAAAACTACAGGCATAAAGCTGCCCGGCGAAATAACCGGTACAGTGCCGACTGAAGCATGGAAGCTGGCTACATATGGTGAAGAGTGGTATGGCGGGGAAAGTATTATCGCCGCTATCGGGCAGGGGTATTACCTCGCGACCCCATTGCAGCAGGCGCTTTCACTCATGGCAGTAGCCAACGGGGGAATTGTCTATCGTCCCCTATTGGTGGACAAGGTGCTAGGACAGGATGGATTGGTGAAAAAGGATTATCAGCCAGAGATTTTGCGAACTATTTATTTGCGGCCTGAGTACTGGGATGCTATTCGGCAAGGCCTAAAGGGTGTAACAACTCAAGGTACAGCTGTCAGCGTTTTTAGCGGCTGCAGCATCAGTGTGGCTGGCAAAACTGGCTCGGCCGAAACGGGCACAGGAACAACTCATTCTTGGTTTGCTTGTTATGCGCCGGCGG
>JAJFUN010000132.1 GCA_021372375.1 Pelosinus sp.
GACCCATAATCACCCAGCTTTTATGTCCGCCAATATCCACGCCAAACACAATGGCCAGTAATAGCAGCATGACACCAACAAAGCCGCAAATATATTTATAGCTAGTAAAGCCCTCTAGGCGGCGAAAAAATACGACTGCCCCGGCAAATACCACTAAGCCAATAACGATAGAAATGACCTGCGGCACAAAAAGTTTGGGATTTAGCCGCAAAATCATGGTCAGCCCAATACTGATTAACAAAGTAGCTAAAGGTAACAGCAGGGGATCTCCGTGATGTCCGGTATAACGCAAAAATATATGTACTGAAAGCCAGCTCACCGCTAAGCCGATTGCAGCGCCAAGTACGGTATAATTTAGGTCCCCTCGCGCTAAACTGACGGCTGCAGTGCCGATAATAATTATGAATGAGGAAACAAAAAGCAAATTCCGTTCATACCTCGCAGCGTTCTCCATATTTATTTATCTCCGTTTTGTGCCAGGATAACCGTAATATTATCATGGCCGCCAGCAGCTTTAGCCTGCTCCACTAATTTATCAAGTACCATACTGTCATGTAAGGCTCTTACCTGCTCAAATATAGCTTGTTCACTCATCATATTTGTCAAACCGTCACTGCATAACAGTAGCTTATCACCAGCATCCCAGGTAAACGCGCCTGTATCAATTTTTACAGCAGGACTTGTACCTAATGCTCTTGTTAGCATATTGCGCTGGGGATGCACACTAGCCTCTTCCCTGGTAATATTGCCGCTTTTTACTAGTTCCCAAACCAAAGAGTGATCCTCGGTAATTTGACGCATATTTTCTGCATGAATTAAGTACATGCGGCTGTCGCCCACATGACCAAAGTAAACAGTATTACCTTCAACATATGCAGCTGTAATAGTGGTCCCCATTCCGTGACATTCCTGTTTATGCTGCGACATTTGATAAATTAATAAATTGGCCTTATTGATGGCCTGCTCTAAAAGCAGCTGCGGCGAAGCATCCTTTCTATGTTCCTCGATATATTCACTTACCATGGTTGATGCCATTTGACTGGCAATCTCTCCGGCAACATGACCGCCCATGCCATCAGCGACGATAAACACGCGGGGTGGTAAAAAAATATAGCTGTCTTCATTATTTTCGCGAACTAAACCAACATCTGTTTTTACATATGCCAGCAATATGTCTCACCTCTCAAACTTAAATACAGCTGGACCAATTTTTATTAAATCGCCGCTTGTCAGCACTTTTTCCTCTAACAAACGCCTTCCATTAAGAAAAGTACCATTGGTGCTGTTTAAATCAGTTATCAAATATTGTCCTCGATTTTTGGTAATGCACACATGTTCATGTGATACGAAAGTAGCGTCTATAGCAATATCATTGGTATTTGCCCGGCCAATGGACAGCGATTCCGCTATACTAAACTCTTGCTCGGTAAACTTAACCCCCCCTGCATCCACCAAAGTCAACTGAGCGATATGAGTTTTTCGGGAGTAAGAGTTCTCTTTACCCTCCGGTAATTTCAAATCTTTATAGATTACTCTAATTATCTTTAATAAAAACAAATAAACCAGCGCAACAAAACAGTACTGCAATATTACGCCAACTATGTTAAGCACCAGCATTTTATCAGGCATTTTAATTCACCTCATAAAGAATCATGGTGCTGCCGACTTTAATCCGATTCTTGTTTTGTAAAGTTTTGCGCGTAATGCGGCGGTCATCCACATAAGTTCCGTTTAAGCTTTTGGCATCATACAGTACATGTGCCCCGTCTTCATAGGCCACATAAGCATGCAGCCGCGAAGTACTCGCATCGGAAAGTGGCAGCTCATTACCCTCGCGCCGACCAATATTAACGCGTTTGGTACCGATTTCAATTTTAAGTCCACTGTCAAAGCCATCAATAACCGTAAGTCTGGCACTGAGCGCCGAAAATTTTAAGACATTAGGATTGACTTTGGTAAAAACGCGTGTATCAGAGAGCGCCTCGGCGGCAGGTGCCTTAGGAATCGATTCAGTAAATGAGCTGGTTATCTTAAAATTGCTCTTGGTAATACTCACATCTGAGCGCATCTCAATTACCGGCATACCCAAAATGGTATAATCCTTAGCCTCCGCATCTTCCGCTAAATAGCCAATCAGTTCTGTTTTAACAGCTTCTCCATATGGTGCGATACGCTCATAATCCTCGGGGCAAAGACAGATAACATAACTATTGGGTACATAAATATTGGAAACTCCAATGTTTTTCTGCAGTTCCATTTCTTTAACCAGCTGCTTGGCGATTTCAACCGGCTGCAATCCACTGGAAAATTTTTTGTTAAAAAATCCTTCGATATATTTTTCAAAGATACTTTCCAAATTACGAACAAATTTTACACCCATAACGTCTACTCCACTGTCAATTTTCTATAAATATTATACGTCAGAATTATAATATAGTCAAAATTACCATTCTCCTAGCCTGGCAAGTTTTTATTGCGCAGCTGCCCGCAGGCCGCCTGAATGTCAGTACCCATTTCCCGTCTTACCGTCACATTAATATGCTTACTTTTTAGTATTTGTTCAAAATTATTAATCACAGCAAGATCAGGACGCATTAGTCCTCGTTCCGGTACCGGATTGACAGGAATTAAATTTACGCTAGCCAGCTGCCCGGCTACTTTACGGGCAAGCTCCAGCGCATTTTCCCGGCTATCATTGATGCCTTTGATTAAAGTGTATTCGTAGGTTACCCGGCGGCCAGTCTCTCTTCCATAATAATCACCTGCTGCCAGGACCTTTTCCATGGCAAAGGTCCGGTTAACCGGCATAAGCCGTGACCGGATTTCATTATTGGGCGCATGCAAAGATATCGACAAATTAATGGGCATCTTTTCCTGAATCAAACGTTCAATCCCAGGTACTAACCCGCAAGTGGATAAAGTAATATTACGGTAACTAAGATTAAGCGAATATTCCTCATGACATAGCTTAATAAATTTTATAACATGCTCATAATTGGCTAGCGGTTCGCCAGAGCCCATAATAACGATTGTATTTACCTTTTCCTCTTGGTTTTTTAAATAGTTATTGATAAAGAGGATCTCTGAGAGAATTTCGCCTGCTGTTAAATTACGCATCAGGCCATGCAGATTTGAGGCACAAAAAAGACACCCCATACCGCAGCCTACCTGCGTGGAAACGCATACGCTGTTGCCATAGGGCTGACGCATGAGAACTGTTTCAATTGTATGTTTATCTTCTAATTCCAAAAGAAATTTACTGGTCTTTGTATCTTGTGAATGCTGACGATCTAGAACCCTGACGCTGTTTATGAGAAAATGCTCTGCTAATATTTCACGCTGCTTTTTGGCTAAATTGGTCATCTCAGAAAATTCGCTAGCGCCGCGCTGATACAGCCACTCGGCAATTTGCCGGGCGCGGTATTTTTCAAGGCCCACCGGCAAAATAGCTGCCGTAATTTCCGGGAGAAACATCCCGCACATATCCTTTTTCATGGTTTCACCTCTTTACTCGCCGCATGCGGGTAATAAAAAAGCCATCCACATGGTCGATATGCGGCCACAGCTGTACCATTTTTTCGGTGCGCTTTTCTGGAAGGTAATCGCCGGCACACTCTAAGATGAAATCCGGCCGCTTAGTTAAAAACTCATTGACCACAGCCTGATTTTCTTCCGGCTCGGTGGTACAGGTACTGTAAACTAATATACCGCCTGGTTTCACGCAATTTGCCGCACTATGTAAAATGCTTTTTTGAAGTAGCGGCAGCTTAGTTAAGAGCGCAGCACTTTTCCGCCAGCGGGCATCAGCCTTACGCCTAAGCACACCAAGCCCGGAGCAGGGTGCATCAACAAGTACCCGGTCAGCTTTATCCGTATAAAATTTATCAAGCTCTGTAGCATCAAGATTTCTGGTTTCAATAATAGTAACACCTAAACGGCTGGCATTATCAAACGTAATGGCTAACTTAT
This sequence comes from Pelosinus sp., assembly GCA_021372375.1. Lineage (GTDB taxonomy): Bacteria > Bacillota > Negativicutes > Propionisporales > Propionisporaceae > JAJFUN01. The sequence continues at coordinate 3,970 of JAJFUN010000132.1, forward strand.
GATCATGGATATCTGTCGCCAGGACTTTCCCCTTATTTTGCATCAACGCAGCAATATGCGTACTTTTCCCCCCCGGAGCGGCACAGGCATCTATTACAAAATCACCTGGTTTGGGATCAAGCACATGCGCCACAAGCATCGAGCTTTCATCCTGCACCTGAAAATAGCCTTGCTGCAAAGACTTTAGTGTGCTTAAAGCCGGATAGCTTTTACAAAGTATGCCTTCGGGTGTCCAGCGTGATGCCTCACCATCTACTGCTTCTGTCTCCAGCCGCGCTAATAAATCTTGGCGGCTAATTTTTAAGGTATTGGTTCTAAGTGATAACGGCGGGGTGGTATTATTCATTTGACAAAGTGCTTCTACCGCCTCCGCACTAAACCGTTCAAGCCAGCGTTTTACAATCCACTCAGGATGAAAATATTTAAGCGACAAATATAGTGAAACATTTTCTTCTACGGAAGGATAAACCGCCTTCTCCGGACTGCGCACGCTGCTGCGCAAAATAGCATTAACAAATTTAACGGTACCAGCATGCCCATATTTTTTTGCGAGCTCGACAGCTTGGTTACAAGCGGCTGAAGCAGGAACTTTGGTTAAGAAGAATATCTGGTAAATGCCCATCCGCAAAATGTTTAAAATGATTGGTGGAACCTTTTTAAGCGTGCGCGTGGCATAGTGCCCGAGCAGCCAGTCCAAGGTCGCCCCAGCCTTAACAGTACCATACACCAGCTCAGTCACAAAACGCCTGTCCTGATCGGAAAGATTGTATTTACCAATTTCTCGTGCCAAGGCAATATTGGCATACGCTTCATTAATTACTACATCATTAATTATTTTCAGTGCAATTTCTCTAGCATTTACCGACGTGTTTTTCAATATTTTCACCACATTCTATTTTATAAAATCAAGTACAGCCTTCCTTACCTCTACAATATCCACTTTGGTATTGCAGCAGGGTCCATTAGGCCTTTCATTTAATATGCCAACAACCGGCAGAGGAAATACATCTTGTATGCCGCTTGTTAAATCGCGTTCACAGGCAATTGCGAGAATTGCCTTAGGCCGGAGCGCCTTAATTACATTGCGCGCCAAGGTACCGCCTGTTACGATCACGAGCTGAACCTTAAGTTCCTTTGACAAATCGAGGAGCTCCCCTACCGGGCAGCCGCCGCATCTATGACAGTTATTTACGTCTCTTGTGATTTTATGTGGACAACTATCTAATTGAATACAATGCGGTGATAAAATCAGCACTTTTTCCGGTGGTACTTTTACCTTCTTTTGCTTGATTAAATGATTACTGACCTCAATAAACGAACGTTCTACCCTTTCCTTTTCAAAATCTAGCAATTTACCCACTTGAATGGCTAGGGGAAACAAAAAGTTTATCGCAGACCACGCCAGCCCCTGAAATATCGGTAGGGTACGAATACCCATAATCGCTAATATGATACCGACTACGCCACAAAAAATGCCCAAAATTACGGCAGCAAACAAACACCCCAGCATAATCGGCAAGTATCTACTGATATTAGCAAGTCCAGGAACGCTTACCATCCATATGCCATACGTTGACAAGGCCGCAAGTACTAAACTAGCTAAGATCAAGGCTACAAACAAGCGTTTTTTCGGCCGCGAAACAGCATGTATCATAATAAATCCATCCCTACTTCAAGATTTCGCCTTCAGCAATGTTATAACCGTGCGCATATTCAAGAGCACTAATCCGGCGCTTACTAGCCGGCTGTACTAAGAGAAGTTCCAGCCTACCCTGACCTGTTTCCACAATAATGCCTTCCTTAGAAATCCCGGCAATGCGTCCTGGTTGACTGTAGACTTCCTTGAGGCTAAGTACTTTGGTCTGCCAGATTTTTAGAAGATTATGGTGCTGAGCGTAAGCACCCGGCCATGGGTTTAACCCACGCACCAAATTATGGATTTCTAAAGCAGATAAAGACCAATTGATCTTTTCAATCTCCTTTTTGAGTAAAACAGCATAGGTAGCCGCTTCATGCTGCTGAGGTGTACGGGGTGCCTTATGACAAACCAGCAAAGCCACCGTTTTCTTTAAAAGCTCGGCCCCCATATCCCTTAGTTTATCATGAAGTTCACCTGTTGTTTCATTAGCTCCAATTGACGTCTGGGCCGCTAAAATAATATCACCTGTATCCATGCCGATATCCATATACATAGTTGTCACGCCAGACACGATTTCGTTATTAATGATTGCCCAGTGAATGGGCGCTGCCCCGCGATACTTAGGCAAAAGAGACGCATGCACATTAATGCAGCCAAGCGGCGGCAAAGCCAGAATGGTCTTTGATAATAACTGTCCGAAAGCCACGACCACAATAAGATCAGGCGCCAGCTTTGCTAGCTTTTGTTCAAATTCCGGTGTTTTTATTTTTTCTGGCTGCAAGACAGGTATATTATAAGCAAGCGCTGCTTCCTTAACAGGTGAAAAAGCCAGCTTTTGGCCGCGGCCTTTTGGCCGATCAGGCTGAGTTACCACCGCAGCCACTTCATAATTTTCCTCTACAAGCATACTAAGACAGGGTACAGCAAAATCCGGCGTACCCATAAAGATTACTCTGCACTTTGTCATAATTACTGCCCCTTGCACAGAGTTTTTGCAATTTCAATAAACAAAATACCATCTAAATGATCGATTTCGTGTTGAAATGCCCGAGCTAATAAGCCGGAACCACTGATTTTTATTTTTTTCCCACTCCGGTCTAATGCTTCCACAGTAACATGATTATAACGTTCAACCTCGCCAAATACGCCTGGTATACTCAAACAGCCTTCGGTATCTGTAACAAGCTCTGCTTTTTCCAGAATTACCGGGTTAATAAGTTCAATTAACCCATCCCCTACATCGATTACCACAACCTTCAGCGACACCCCTACCTGCGGAGCGGCCAAACCCACACCATCCGCATGATACAAAGTTTCACTCATATCGTTCAACAACTTTTTTATGGAACGATCAATCTTCGTTACCGGCTCTGCCTGCCGTTTTAAAACTTCATCGCCGGCTTTTCTTATTTCCAAAATCGCCATGTAATCCACTCCTAACTCTGTCAAAATTCTAACACACAAAAACGGGAAAATCTATGTCTACATTACATTCATAGGCTCCACATCAATAATTATGCCATTTTCCCTGGTTATTCCTGCCGCCTCTAGATATTCCTTAATTGGTGTCAATGCTTTGGCCTTAATCAAAATATGCAGGCGAAAGGTATCTTTTACTTTAAACACCGCGGCCGCAAAAGGCCCGATAATTTCAGCCTGCGGCAGCGAAAATTTAGTAGTAAGCGCCCGGCTGATTTTCTCGGCCTGCTGCCAAACCTGTTTTTCATTTGCCTGAAAAACAGTAATTTTCAAAAGTCTGCTAAGCGGCGGGTAATTAAGACCGGTACGACAGGCCATCTCCGCTTCATAAAAGCCCAGATAATCATGCATCGCACCAAACTTTATGGCATAATGCTCCGGATTATAAGTCTGGACAACCACCTTGCCAGGCCTACTACCTCGCCCTGCCCGCCCTGCGGCCTGGGTAAGAAGCGCAAAGGTTCGCTCAGCGGCCCGAAAATCAGGCAGATTAAGCTGGGCGTCTGCCGCAATAATGCCTACAGCTGTAACATTTTTGATATCATGCCCTTTGGCTACCATTTGCGTACCAAGTAAAATATCATATTCACCTTGGGAAAAAGCGTTCATAATGCGGTCATGCGCCATTTTTCCGCCGGTCGTATCCTGATCCATCCGCACCACCCGGGCTGCAGGAAAGAGTTTAGCTAATTCCTCCTCGAGCATTTGCGTGCCTGTGCCAAAATAACGGATGTAGCGGCTCTGGCACTTGGGACAAACATCAGGCGGCTTTTCTGTTTGCTGACAGTAATGACAGCGCAGCAAATTACGGGTAGTATGATATACCATAGATGAATCGCAATGCCGGCAGCGCACAATATAGCCGCATTCCCGGCACATCACAAACGTCGCATAGCCGCGGCGATTGAGTAATATGACAGCCTGTTCATGCTTGGTTAAGGTTTCCTGCAAAAGCTGCTGCATGGCCTGCGAAATAACACTGCGCCGCCCTTTATGAAGTTCAGCGCGCATATCAACAACCGAAACTTCCGGCAGTACTGCATTACTAATCCGCGCAGTAAGCGGCAACAGAACGTATCTGCCCGCTAGAGCTTGGTAATAGGTTTCCACTGCTGGCGTAGCGCTACCAAGTACCACCGCTGCACCTGTAAGCTTAGCACGAACCATCGCAACATCGCGCGTGTGATAACGCGGTCTTTCTTCCTGCTTATAGGTAAATTCATGTTCTTCGTCAATTACAATAATGCCAAGGTTAGGCACGGGAGCGAACACAGCCGAACGAGCACCAATAGCAATTCCAGCCTTACCTTTACGCAGCCGATAAAACGCATCATAACGCTCTGCAACCGACAATTTACTATGTATTACTACTACATCATCACCAAACCTTGCTTTAAAGCGCGTTACAATCTGGCTGGTGAGTGCAATTTCCGGCACTAAAACAATGGCTTCCCGGCCCATTTTGCGGCAAGCCGCTACTGCTTCAATATACACTTCAGTTTTTCCGCTGCCTGTAATACCGTGGAGGAGAAAAGACTGATACTTTTTTTGCTCAATTACTGGCCATAATAGCTTTAATGCTTGCTGCTGCTCTATGGTTAACTGAAAACGAGGAGTTTGAAGAGTTCCAAAATGCGCGTAACTATCGCGTAAGCATTCTTTTTGTGAAACTACAAGGACACCGCTCTTGGCCAGCCGTTTTACCGTATCCAAGCTTATGTTATACTCTTTAAGCTCACTGGCGCCAAGAGTGTGTTTTTCTAAAAGCAAGGTTAAGAGGCGATATTGAGCCGGCTTCTTGGTTAAAGCTGCTAGTACCGCCCTGCCTTCATCTGGTGTAATACTAAGCTCAACTACTTTCACATATTTAGTGCTGGCACTCTTTTTAGTAAGTATTTCTTCAACAAGCAGTTTGCTGTTAATAAGTTCTCTAAGTAATAAGGGTACCCGCTCACCAAACAGCTGTTTTAACTGTCTTACACTAACCGCTTTATTTTTTTCT
>JAJFUN010000135.1 GCA_021372375.1 Pelosinus sp.
TAATTTATAAATTCCCCTCTAGAGAGGGGTGGCCCGAAGCGACGGGGTGTGTTCTGGTGAGCAACAACAAAGGCAATACACTCCGCCCTAATGGGCACCCCTCTCTAGAGCAATGTCAAATACCTACGCTTCAAATAAATGGCATTTATGTTTTTGTAGGGGCAATCCCTCCGTGGTTGCCCGCGTATAAACAAGCTAATGCAAGTAGACTTTCTATGGTATTAAGAAAAGCGTTTCTCATAAGTTTGTTTTTCTTAGTACCATAGATTAGTTTCTTCGTGCTAGAATGCCACTTTGCGGGCAGGCACAGAGGCCGCCCCTACATTTAAAATACAAAACCATTTTGATAATGACAATTAATTCCATAATGTGTATTTGACATTGCTCTCTAGAGGGGAATAAAGGCAAAAGACTGCGCTAGCAGTTTATGAAATGGGAGAAAGGAATAGAGTTATGTTTACAATACCGCCCACAGAAACAGAGCATGTTATAGAGTTTATCGATAACGAGCAAAAACTGAATAAATTATATGAATGGGGCTTAATCTCGGAAACAGCCAAGAATAAACAAATGATTAAGGAATTTGAATACTCTGCAGCAGGTATGGAAGCACCAAGCCCGTGTGAGGTTATTGGTTATATTCCGTATAATGATGAGCCGGATTCGCCTGATACCGTGGTTATATTGGTGGATGGGCAGCATCATAAAATAATGCCTGCATATCTAAAAGAAATGCAAAAAGGCAGTGTAAAAGCGCCGGAAGCTAATGTAGCAAGGAAAGTAAAACCTGTCACTGAAAAAGCTAAGGTCCAGCTTGCGCAGGGCGATTTTGATTTTGTGGCCATTGATTTTGAAACCGCCAATAATGATTTATGCAGTGCTTGTTCTATCGGCCTTGCCGCCGTTAATAATAATGAAATCGTTGAGAAAAAATACTATTTGATCAAGCCGCCTACTGGTAAGTTTGATAAAGTTAATACAAAAATACATGGTCTGACTGCTGAAGATGTAGCGGATGCCGCCGACTTTAGCGGCGTTTGGCCGGAAATCGCGCCATATCTAGAGAATAATCTGGTGGTAGCCCATAATGCTAAATTTGACATGTCAGTCCTTAAATGTTGTTTAGTAGAATATCAGCTGGCCATTCCGGCTGTACAATATGTCTGCAGTATTGATGTGTCTGATTATGCCTTTCCGGGATCGGTTGGCAAATCTTTAGCCGAAAGGACAGGGCTGCTTGGGATAGACCTAAAAAATGCCCATAATGCCTTAGCTGATACGGTCGCATGCGCCGAGCTTGTTATCAAAACATTAGAAATCAATCATCAGCAGTCTTTACATGCCTTTTTAGCGGAAACCAGGAAAGTTAAGCATAGGTCTTTAGCCGAGCTTAAACAGATGACAGTTTTTAAAAAGCAAAATAAAAGTTTCAGCAGATTTAATCAGATCTCTATTGCTGAAATAGCGGCAACCGTAGATGTTATTGATACAGATAATCCGGTTTACGAAAAGGCGTTTGTCTTTACCGGTGAAATGGCGCATATTTCGCGTGAAGAGGCCATGCAAAGGGTTGTAAATTTGGGCGGAATCATCAAGAGCGGGGTATCGAAAAAAATAAATTATCTGGTGGTTGGAATACAGGATAAAAGTCTGGTCGGCAGCGCTGGCATGAGCAGCAAAGAAGTCAAAGCGCAGGAACTAATTAAGCAAGGCGTAGCACTGAATATAATCAATGAACAAGAGTTTATGGCTTTAGTAGGAGACAAATAAATCAGTGGATTAGGGTTTCAATATTGAATTGTCGTGGTATAATATAGGGTATTATTGCTATTTTTCAAAATGGATGGTGAAGATATGAAAATTACGCGTAAAGATGTAGAAAATGTGGCATTGTTATCGCGTCTGGAATTACCGGAAGAAGAAATGGAAATGTACTCCGGTCAGCTTAACGCAATCCTTGAGTATGCCGATGTTTTGACGAAACTTGATACAGATAATATTCAGCCGACAGCCCATGTGCTGCCGCTTAAAAACGTTTTGCGTGCAGATGAAGTAAAAGAGTCGCTGCCGCGTGATCTGGCGCTTTCCAATGCTCCGGAAGAAGAGGATGGTTATTTTAAAGTGCCGAAAGTGGTAGAAGGCTAAGCTATTATTGACTGGAGTTGAATTTTAAAGATGGAATTATTTAGATATACCGCACATGAGCTGCATCAGAAGCTTGTGGACAAGGAAGTGTCTTCTGTTGAACTGACGCAGAATGTTCTAAACAGGGTGGAAGCTGTAGACGGCAAGGTCAAAGCCTATATTACTAAAACAGGTGAACAGGCGCTAAAAGAGGCCGCGCTTGTTGATGAGAAAATTGCCCGGGGCGAAAAAATCGCCCCGCTTGCCGGTATTCCCGGCGCCATTAAAGATAATATGTGTACTAAAGGTGTAAAAACCACTTGCGCTTCCCAAATTCTCGCTGGTTTTGTGCCTCCCTATGAGGCGACAGTACTAGAAAAACTGCAGGCGCAGGATTTAGTTATGGTCGGTAAAGCCAACATGGACGAATTTGCCATGGGTGGTTCGACAGAAAACTCCGGGTTCTTTACGACTGCTAATCCGTGGAATACCGACTGCGTGCCAGGCGGATCGAGCGGCGGCTCGGCAGCGGCGGTAGCGGCAGGTGAAGCTATTTGGTCACTGGGCTCTGATACAGGCGGGTCAATCCGTCAGCCAGCTTCTTTTTGCGGCGTGGTTGGCCTCAAACCTACCTATGGACGAGTATCCCGTTATGGTCTTGTAGCTTATGCTTCTTCCCTTGACCAGATTGGGCCGATTACCCGTGATGTTACGGATGCGGCTTTAGTGATGAATGCTATCGCCGGGCATGATGCCAAAGATTCTACTTCGATTAATGCAGATGTACCGGATTACACCAAGTCTTTGGTGAGTGATGTGAAAGGGCTCAAGATTGGCTTACCGAAAGAGTATTTTGTTAAAGGGATGGATCTGGCAGTAGAAAAGAGCGTGCGCAGTGCAATTGACCAATTGATTGCCATGGGGGCAGAACTTTGTGAAGTGTCAATGCCGAATACCGAATATGCACTCTCTGCTTACTATTTGATTGCGACAGCAGAAGCCAGCTCCAATCTTTCCCGTTATGACGGGGTGAGTTTCGGCGCTCGCACCGAAGGCGGAGACATTGTGGAAATGTACAAAAAGACCAGGAGTGAGGCTTTCGGCGCTGAAGTAAAACGCCGGATTATGCTTGGTACATATGCCTTAAGCTCTGGTTACTATGATGCCTACTATTTGAAAGCTTTGAAAGTACGTACCTTGGTAAAACAAGATTTTGATAAATCCTTTGAACAGGTCGATGTACTCATTACGCCGACTGCGCCGACTACGGCCTTTCAATTAGGTGAGAAAAGCAGTGATCCGCTTTCCATGTATTTGCAGGATATTTACACTGTGCCTATCAACTTGGCTGGCGTGCCGGGCATATCCATTCCCTGCGGTTTTGCCGGAGGCCTCCCGGTAGGTATGCAGATTATCGGCAAACCTTTGGATGAAGCCACGGTTATTCGCACGGCGTATGCTTTTGAGCAAAATAACGATTACCACAAGCGTTTTGCGCCACTTGGGGAGGGTAAATAATGGATTACGAAGTTGTCATTGGCCTTGAAGTTCACTCTGAACTCAAAACAAATACAAAAATATTTTGCGGTTGCAGCACCAAGTTTGGCGCAGATCAAAATACCCATGTTTGTCCGGTATGTCTGGGACTGCCTGGTGTACTGCCTGTAATTAATGAAAAAGTTTTGGAGTATGCCATTCGCGCGGGGGTAGCGCTAAACTGTGAGATTTTACAGTTTAGCAAGTTTGATCGTAAAAACTACTATTATCCTGACCTGCCGAAGAATTTCCAGACTTCCCAGTACGATTTGCCGATTGCGGTTAATGGTCATCTGGATATTGAAGTAAATGGCGAAACCAAACGCATTGGTATTACCCGTATTCACATGGAAGAAGATGCCGGAAAGTTAGTACATGCCGGTACAATTGTAAATTCTGATTATACCTTGGTGGATTACAATCGTACAGGGGTACCGCTCATTGAGATTGTTTCGGAGCCAGATTTGCGCTCAGCAGAAGAAGCCAGAATTTATATGGAAAAACTAAAGGCCATTCTCGAATATATTGATGTCTCAAACTGCAAAATGGAAGAAGGCAATCTACGCTGTGATGCTAATATTTCACTGCGTCCGCGCGGCACGGAAAAGCTTGGTACCAAAGCTGAAATGAAAAATCTGAACTCTTTTCGCGCTTTGGAAGGAAGCCTTGCCTATGAAACTGCCCGCGAGGAAGAAATTTTGTCAGAGGGCGGCCGCGTAATTCAGGAAACACGCTCCTGGGATGACGCCAAAGGGATTACCGCATCGCTCAGAAATAAAGAGCAGGCTGAAGACTATCGGTATCTGCCTGAACCGGATTTAGTGCCGATTGTCGTAGATTCCGCAAGAATCGAAGAAATTCGTAAGAGTTTGCCTGAGCTGCCTGATGCTCGGAGACAGAGACTGATGAATGATTATGGCTTATCAGAATACGATGTTACGATTATTATCGCCACCAAAGCCATGGCTGATTATTTTGATGAAGTGGTCAGTCACAAAGTAGATGCCAAAGCCGCAGCCAACTGGCTGATGGGCGATGTCGCTAAACATCTAAATAACGAAGGACTTGGCATAGAGGCTTCTCCGGTTTCTGCTGATAAACTGGCCGGTATGCTCATACTGATTGACAAAGGTACAATTTCCGGTAAAATGGCCAAGACCGTTTTTGAGGAAATGTGGACAAGCGGCAAGGACGCTGAGACCATTGTCAAAGAAAAGGGTATGGTTCAGATCAGCGATGAAGGCGCCATTATTGCCATTGTTGACGGTGTGCTTGCAGCCAATCCGCAGTCGGTAGCCGACTTTAAAGCAGGCAAGGAAAAAGCCATTGGCTTCCTGGTTGGTCAAACCATGAAACAGACCAAGGGCCGCGCCAATCCGGAAATGGTTAATAAACTGCTCCGGGAAAGAATCAGTCAATAGAATATCAAAAACCGCCGTGTTAGCACGGCGGTTTTTGCTTTAACGTGTCAGGTAGTTCTCAATTCCCCTCTAGAGAGGGG
>JAJFUN010000059.1 GCA_021372375.1 Pelosinus sp.
ACGGTTAATGTTTACGATTGCGCTCAAAATAAAGTCTATTTTACTTCGACTGTTGAGAGTAAAGACTCATCAGTCAAGGTCACTTGGGAAAACGGCCCATTTGTTCCAAAAGGCAAAGCCGGACTCACAGAGCAAATCGCACAGGCTCCCGATTTCTCAACCAAATCATTCCCTCCGTCGGGTACATGTGGCTGGTGTACATTCATTTGCAATGGCGTTTTGGCGATGGGGTGTGGTTGGACTGGTTTAGCCCAATGCGGGATAATATGTGCTGGCCCATGGATTGAGACATGCGGGCCAATATGTGGTGTTATATGGGGTCTTATGTGCTGGATAGGCGGCGAAGCAGCTGACTGTGCCACCAATTGCATCAGCTGGGGATATTGTAACTAAAGAAAACCAATAAACGCAATTGCAAACCTATGATTGATAGGTTTACGAAAGGAAGCTAGGATTGTGTTTTATCAATTACTATTTCATTTACTAATCTTGGTGATCATAGCCCTTTTTACTGTGGTACCATCAATGTATCTTATATCCTACCGGGCCAAGCATCCGGAAAACCATAGTCAAAATGACCTGTGGCTGATTAACAGGCGTCAGGCATTTTGGCCCTGGGTATTATTAAGTTCATTGTATATGGGGAGGGTAATTGCTGATGAGCCATTCCCATTTTGGGAAAGACTATTGGCCGGTATGCTTTGGTACTTATTTTTTGCTTCTATACTCCTTTTCCCTTTGGCTGTAAATAAATATTTTGCTAAAAGATATACTGGCTGGATTCGATCAATGGGTGCTTGGCTGAATTATCCAAAGTAATATTTTTTTCGGGGGTGATCCAATGACCTGGTCAAACACAATAAAAGTAATCCTAGCTGGCAACGCGTCCTTGCTTCTCTATACTGCTTGGGTTAAAGCTTCTGGCAGTAGCAACAGCCTGTGTCCCTTATGTGGGAATAGTAATAGTTCTATAATTCCAATTTCAGGTAGCCAAATGGCCCTTTTGGGGTTTAGTGCCTGTATACTTATGATTTTACTAATATATTTAATAAATAAAAGGGAATTTTTCAAATATATTGCATTGATTGTCGCTAGTCTATCTGCTATATTTGCATCGTATTTGCAAGCACTGCAATTTAGATATTCTTTACAGTTTTGCCATCTCTGTTTTTCGGCTGCTATACTATTTTATATTGCATTTATCATAGTTGTTTATAATATTGTGCTGAAGCCTTATTTCTTATGTGAAACCCATGGAGATATATCCTGATACAAGATTAAGTTGGAGGAAACAGGGGATGATCCCCCGTTTCCTTTTCCTTTAAGAGTAACAAGACAAATGGAAGGGCCAGCTACTCCAATAGCGATACGTAGGTTATACTAAGCAGTACAGAGCTACAAAGGGGGAGCTAACCTATTATGAAGTATACCAAATTTGTAGGACTTCAGGGTAATAAGGGGACGGTTCTTGAAGGGAACAATCGGAAGTTTTGGGCGCAAAAATAAGCTCAACTATCGGATAAAAGCTGATAGTTGAGCCTTAGTCGTAACTGCGCCCAAAATTTTTGCTACATTAGCCTGCGACTGTAAAGAGCATTAAATTTGGTCAAAATGAAATGTAAATTCAATAGGCTGAGAGGAGGATTACTATGTCGTTTATTGTTTGGGGTTTGATATTTGGTTTGGCATTTGTAATTGGGTATTTAATGGTAAAAAAATTTCGTAGAAGCTGAGCTGTTGCGACAGCAGTGGGTATTCCGACCTGCACTGAGCCAGCAGTCCGGTCAGTGAGAGCCACGTGTCCGGAATAATGGAGCCATCAAGCCGGTGAATGAGTGCCCAGATTCCGGAGCAGAAAGCCATTGTTATCATCCTTTAGAATGTATCCATGCACTGTTCAAGTATAAATACATTTTAAAGGGGTCATCGAATGACCAAATATCGTGAGATCCTCAGGCTATATAGCCAGGGAATCAGCCAGCGCAGCATTGCACTCAGTTGTGAAGCAATACTATTGCCAAAGTAATTGCAAGAGCTAAGAGCTTAATATCCATTGGCCCTTTAGCACAGAGACCGAGCTGAATTGGGAAAATTATTCTTCCCTAAAGAATCGACAGAATCTAATCGCAAGTATCTTAATAAGGTGGCCACCAAATATCAGTTAAATGCGCAGATGCTTATGTGAAACCCATAGAGATATATCCTAATACAAGATTAAGTTGGAGGAAACAGGGGATGATCCCCCGTTTCCTTTTCCTTTAAGAGTAACAAGACAAATGGAAGGCCAGCCACTCAAATAGCGATACGTAGATTATACTAAGCAGTTCAGAGCTACAAAGAAGGAGCTAGCCTAAAAGCAAAGAAAGAAAATAGTATTCAGCCCTTCAAACTGAGAGGACTTTGAGTCAAAGCCATCGCGGCAGCGATTTCGTTCTTCTCCTATGTCATTCAAAGAAGACACAGGAGAACCGGCCCCTTATGCCTTGTTGTTTATCTTAAAAGAGATGCGTTCGGCTGAAACAATAAATTCAATTAAAAGGCCATTTTCATTTCGAAGCAAAACTTGTAATTCATATTTGCCGTTTGATTTATATATTTCGTCATAAAGCCAACAGGAGTTTTGCATAAAACCATCTTGTTTTATTATCTTATAATTTTCAAACTGCATTTCATCTATATCCGTAAAACCACCGAAATTATCGAATAATATTGATAAAGACAATTCACTTTGCTTTATTTCTATAATTTTACAATCATGAAAATTTATATTTTTGACTACGTTGCTGTCCAACGATTTCAATGCCTCTTTATAATATTTTTCATATTCTTTAGTGGTTCTGTTTACTGACTGTTCATTAGCCTCACAGAATTTAGTTACAGCTTTTATTACTTGACGGGATGCATTATCCAATGCATAAACCCGAATATCGGCTATTCTATTTAAAATATCCCCCGGTAATATTCTTTTAGTATGCTCTTGCTTATATAAAAATGCTTTTTGAAATTGTTCAGACGCTTTTTCTCGGTCAAATGGTTCGTGGGGAATATAATTTTTTTTTGCTGCTTCACGTTCTTTCTGGTATGAGGCCTTTAGTAATGTGATTTCAGCTTCCGACATGTCTTCATTAAA
>JAJFUN010000172.1 GCA_021372375.1 Pelosinus sp.
ATAGCGGTGACAGGTTGTTTTGTTTCCCTGTTACAATAAAAAAATATTGTTATATTATAATGAAGTATGTTATAATATAACAAGTTTGAGCATTAGTACTTAGAATGGTTTGGTGCAATAACCTCAACTAGGCAAAATGGATAAATATGCTTTTCAACAATTTGATAGTTGGCAAACTAACTAAAAGGTTAGGACGCAAAGCTATGGGTCTAAAGCCGTTAATCGGCTATGATTGCCAGGCCGCTGTTCGAAATAACGATTAGAGGTCAGGTTAACTGGCCTTTTTTTAATGCCTCAGGCACAATAGAATTGACTAGGGGGAAGTTTCAAAGTTGAACTGTAAAATATTAACCGAAAAGGGATCAAATGGATTTATTTTTTTATAAAATAAATGTAGATACTTAATTTTAGAAACATCGAGATTGGGGTAATAGTAGATTTATTAACACCTAAGGCATAGCGCAATAATAGGAGGATTATCAAATGGAATTAGTACAAATGAGAAAGAATACATTGCAGACGAAGTTGGTAGTAATACTTATTATATTTTCATTTTTGTCAGCACTAATTGTTGGCGGTGTAAGCGTATATTTAAGTGTTCGGTCTACAGAACAAAAAATTATTGAAAGTAATGAAAAAATTGCATCACAGATATCCAATGAGATTGACCGATTTTTGGATGATGCAAAGGGACTAACAGAGACTTTGGCGTTGTCGCCAACCGCTTACTCTATGGATGCAGGAAAAATTCGGGAATTGATTATTGCTGCCCAACAAAAAAATCCGCAATTTGAGTTGATTACTGTGCTGGATACTTCCGGCATGCAAATTGCCCGTACATCTGGCACTTTAGCCAACCGTGGTGATAGGGACTATTTTAAAGGCGCTATTGCTGGCAATACCTTCCTTACAGATGTATATATATCGGCTTTTACCAATGCACCGACAATAACTATAGCTGCACCAATTAAAGATAATAGTGGAAAAACAATAGGAGTAATTGCCGCAGATATTAGCTTGAAAGCAGTTTGGGAAATGGCAGAAAGTACGGCTATCGGGTCAACCGGGTACGTCTATGTTGTAGATAACAAGGGGACACTTATAGCCCACCCAGATAAAGAGCGTGTATTAAAGAAGAATAATGTAAAGGCGAATGCTGCTGTGCAAACTGTTCTAAATGGTTCAATTGGACACATGAAGGTTACATCAACACAGGGAGTAGATTCTTTAGTTTCTTATGCTCCAACAAAAGGGCATGGGTGGGGTGTTTTAGCCAATTTACCAGCCAAAGAAGTAAGTAGTGCCTTTATTCACATTTTTTGGATTATCTTCTTTATAATTATTATTGCGGTTATAGTAGCATCTGTCAGTGGATATTACGCTGCCAAAAAAATCACCAAACCATTGCAAGTTATGGTGAACATTTGCAAAGAACTAGCTGACGGTGATTTCCGGGATAAGCCTCGGCAGATAGATAGAAAAGATGAAATCGGTCAATTAGCGGATGCATTGGTAAACATGCGCGGTAGTCTTCGTACAGCTTTTAAACAGGTCAATGAATCAGCCGAGCAAGTAGCAGCATCTTCAGAGGAACTGACAGCCAGCGCCGAACAGTCAGCTCAGGCAGTAACGCAAGTAGCCGGATCAATTAGTGATGTGGCGCACGGTGCACAGCAGCAATTAAAAGCAGTAGACGAAACATCTGCAGTGGTACAGCAGATGTCAGCTGGGATACAGCAAGCAGCGGCCAGTTCAAACCAAGTAGCCGAGCATTCAGCAAAGGCTGCCGGCAAAGCAAATGAAGGCAATGCGTCAGTAGAGAAAGCTGTTAATCAGATGGTTTACATCGAGCAGACTGTTAATAATTCGGCGCAAATCGTTGCTAACTTAGGTGAAAGATCGAAAGAAATTGGGCAAATTGTCGATACGATATCCGGTATTGCCGGGCAGACAAACCTTTTAGCGCTTAATGCCGCGATTGAAGCTGCTAGAGCAGGTGAACAGGGTAGAGGGTTCGCTGTTGTAGCTGATGAAGTTCGTAAGCTGGCAGAACAGTCGCAAGAAGCGGCCAAACAAATCGCTACGCTGATTAGTGAAATTCAATGTGATACAGATAAAGCCGTTGTGGCCATGGACGAAGGTACGCGTGAAGTCAAAGTTGGGACAGAGGTTGTTACTACCGCAGGAAAAACATTTGAAGAAATAGCGGCGCTGGTAACAAATGTATCTGAGCAAGTGAAAGAAATTTCGGCAGCTATGCAGCAAATGGCTGGTGGCAGCCAACTAATTGTGGCAGCTGTGCAAACCATCGATAATTTAAGTAAAACTGCTGTGGGAGAAGCGCAGACAGTATCAGCGGCAACGGAAGAACAATCGGCATCTATGGAGGAAATCGCATCTTCCAGCCAGAGTCTTGCTAAGCTGGCTCAAGATCTCCAGACAGCTGTCAGTCATTTTCGGGTTTAGTAGTTGTATGCACTGAAAAAATCATGCACCATGTTACCGAAAGGCAAAGCCGGCTTTTAGAATTAATATATCCATTCGAAAGAAAATAGGAGTCGGGGGCGCCAGCTCGTCTAGTCTATGTGGATATTTGACATTGCTTAGAGGGGGAGGCTTTTAACAGCATGTTTTTATCACTATCAGTTATGGTATAATTCAAACTGTAGCCTACGATTTTGCATTGGGTAGATTGGAGAAGATAAGATGATACGATTTGAATGTGATTATACAGAAGGCGCTCATGCGCGAATTATGCAGCGACTGCTCGAAACTAATGAAGAACAGACACCCGGTTATGGAATGGATGAACACTGTGACAAAGCCAGAGATTATATTAGAAAAGCGTGTGGCGCCGAGAAAGCGGATATACACTTTTTAGTTGGGGGAACCCAGACGAATACTACTATTATTGCTTCAATTTTGCGGCCGCATCAAGGTGCAGTTGCTGCAATTACTGGACATATCGCTGTACATGAAACAGGAGCCATTGAAGCAATTGGCCATAAAGTACTTACTGTGCCTAGTGATGATGGGAAAATTCAGGCAGATCAGGTAAAAAAAATATATGATGCTCACTGGAATGATGTCAATCATGAGCATATGGTACAGCCCGGCCTAGTTTACATTTCTCATCCTACTGAGAATGGAACCACCTATAGTAGAGGCGAATTAGAGGCATTAAGTAAGGTTTGCCGGGCATGCGGTTTGCCGCTAGTAATGGATGGCGCTCGATTAGGCTATGGCCTGGCGGCTAGTGGCAGTGATTTATCTTTGTCAGATATAGCCAGGCTATGTGATGTATTTTATATAGGGGGCACGAAAGTTGGCGCACTCTTTGGGGAAGCGGTGGTAATAACCAATGATGCCTTGAAAAAGGATTTCCGGTATAGTATCAAGCAGCATGGCGGAATGCTGGCCAAGGGGAGACTACTCGGGATCCAGTTTGAAACCTTATTTGAAGACGGCTTGTACTATGAAATTTCGCAGCATGCCGTAGACATGGCAATGAGGATTAGGGAGGCTTTTACTAAAAAGGGATATCCTTTGCGGTATGATTCGGCGACCAATCAGCAGTTTCCCATTTTGCCGGACAGTATACTTGAGAAATTAAGCGCCAAGTATGCTTATTCTTTTTGGGAAAAAACCGATGCGGCGCATAGTGCAGTGAGATTTTGCACCAGTTGGGCTACGAAACGGGAAAATGTTGAAATGCTGGTAAAGGATATTGCGGCATTACCTTAAGTTTCCATTACCAGTATTACTTTCGCCTGTTGCCGCATGATAGTACTGATGGTATGCTAAAGATAGAGATATGCGTTATTCTTGAAAAAAAGGCAGTAGACAATAGCGGATAAGAAATGCAAGAAAAAGGACATTCGGGGAAGGACTAATGCCTAATGAAGATTATTGATGCCCACCTCCACTTCTATCAGGAGCCTTACTTTGACCAGATAGCAGAAGCGGCCGGACATAAAAATACCAGTGCGCATTTAATAAAGCAATATGCGGCATATAACATTGTTCATGGTGTGGTTATGAGTAACGGGGGGCTGCAGCTTTGCAAGCACGATTACCCCGACAAGCTTAGCTATTGCATCGGACTTGATAGCACCTGTTTTAAAGTGGAAGAGGTGGTGCAGCAAGCTTATTTGGTAGAAAAACATTTGCAAAGAAACAATTGTGTGGGCATTAAGCTATATCCGGGTTATAATCACTTTTATGTGTATGATTCGGTAGTTGATCCGTTTTATCAGTTGGCAATGCAGTATAAAAAGCCAGTGGCTGTTCATACCGGCTTGACAGCCACCAGCAATGCCCTCTTGAAATATAGTCATCCTATGACCTTGGATGAGGCTGCGGTACGCTATCCTCATGTGCAGTTTGTTATGTGTCATATTGGCAATCCATGGCTTGTAGACGCAATCGCTGTCCTTGAAAAAAATAAAAATGTAGCAGCAGACCTTTCGGGGATTTTGGAAGGCCGGATTGCTAGCATGCCGGTTTTTTTTGAAAAGAAGCACGGTTATATTAATCTCTTAAAAGTATGGCTGGAATACCTCGGTGACTATGACCGTCTGATGTATGGGACAGATTGGCCGCTGGCTAATATATCAAATTATATTGAGTTTATTGCGCATGTTATTCCAGCAAAGCATCATGACAAAGTGTTTTTTGGCAATGCCAACCGGATTTATAAACTGGGTCTTTAGAATATAAAATTTATATGAGGAGTGTCGTGTTGTGCGTAGACTAATTTGTTTAGTATTTGTTATTAATTTTTTGCTGATTTGCCTGCCGGGAAAACCAGATTGCTTTGCGGCTGATTCCAAAGTAGAGCTGGACTTTGAATACTTGACTCCTGCACACTTCAAAGACCGCTATATTGATACGGCTCAACTACATATACTTGAGAACATTTCGAAAAAAGATAATAGGTCTGTATATAGAGGTATTACAATCACGCGGCCGTATGGGCATATTATAAATGATGATAAAGAGACTAAAGACAGTTCTGCCGTCGGTGTCGGGCCTGTTTACATGGTTCGCAATGAAAAATACCACTCGGGCAAGTTAACAGCAGCAGTAGATATGAGCGGCGGACTTATCCTATATGACAAAAAATTTCCGGCCGGAGGCCAATATTATAATTTTATGTGGCGGATTGGGCCGCAGCTTATTTACAAAGCCAGCGAAAACTCTTCTGTCAATATTGGGTTTATGCTTATGCATGTTTCTAATGGTTTAAGAACCCATAATCCTTCCTATAACGCGCAAGGAGTATCATTTGGCTTTGTTACCAAATTTTAAAGCAATAGGGGGGGGACAGGCTCTTTTGTCCCCCTGTTACAATTAAGTATGGATTGTATTTTTTAGGGTACTGTTTTTCGAAAATCTTATGTAAGAATTAGAGGAATTTGAAAAGAAATCAAGAATTATAACAAAAACATAGTTTATCCATCGAACAAACTATCTGGGGTCGGGCTCAACTGACCTAAGTTAAGGAACAGTGGTAATAAAGAGGAGGAGTTAGATTTGAATAACACACCAAAAGTAAAATTAGGAATAGTGGCAGTGAGCAGAGATTGTTTTCCCATGAAGTTATCCGAGGATAGAAGAAAGGCAGTCGTAGAAGAATATAAAAAAGCTAATGGCGATATTTATGAGTGTTTAACAACGGTTGAAAATGAAAAACATATGGCAAAAGCGTTAGCAGAAGTTAAGGCCGCAGGTGTAAATGCATTAGTAGTATACCTTGGTAATTTTGGACCTGAAACTTCGGAGGTGCTATTAGCGAAAAGCTTTGGTGGGCCTGTGATGTTTGCGGCGGCGTCTGAAGAAACAGGTGATAACTTAGTAGGCGGACGCGGCGATGCTTATTGCGGTATGCTGAATGCAAGCTATAATTTAGCACTGCGTAACGTAAAGGCATATATACCTGAGTATCCGGTTGGCACAGCGTCTGAAGTGGCAGCTATGATTGCAGAATTTGTGCCGGTTGCTACAGCTTTACTCGGATTAAAGAATTTAAAAATAATTTCTTTTGGGCCGCGCCCGCAAGACTTTTTGGCGTGCAATGCACCAATTAAACCATTATATAACTTAGACGTTGAAATAGAGGAAAATTCAGAACTTGATTTATTTGCAGCTTTTAACGCCCATGTCGGTGATCCCAGAATTTCTGCGGTAGTAGCAAGCATGGAGAAAGAACTAGGTGCAGGAAATAAAATGCCTGGTATTTTACCGAAACTTGCACAATATGAAATTACCTTATTAGACTGGCTGGAAGAGCATAAAGGGGCGAGAGAATTTGTTGTTTTTGCTAATAAATGCTGGCCCTCATTTCAGACACAATTTGGGTTTGTACCTTGTTATGTAAATAGTAGGCTTGCCGCTCGGGGAATTCCGGTATCCTGTGAAGTTGATATTTATGGCGCATTAAGTGAATATATTGGAACTTGTATAAGCCAAGATGTGGTAACATTACTGGATATAAATAATACAGTACCAGCTGATATGTATGAAGCAGAAATAAAAGCTAAGTATGATTACACTTTGCAAGATACCTTTATGGCATTTCACTGCGGCAATACGGCAGCTGCTAAATTAACCTGTGCTACCATGAAAAATCAAATGATTATGGCCAGAGCCTTAGAACCAAATCAAGAGCCCAATATAACGAGAGGAACACTAGAAGGCGATATTGTACCAGGGGATATTACTTTCTTCCGCTTGCAGGGTAATGCCGAAGCAAAGTTAACAGCATATGTGGCACAAGGTGAAATTCTGCCGGTGGCAACCCGTTCATTTGGCGGAATTGGTATATTCGCCATACCGGAAATGGGAAGATTTTATCGCCATGTATTAATCCAAAATCGATATCCGCACCATGGCGCAGTTGCCTTTGGTCATTATGGCAAAGCCATTTACAATTTATTTAGTTATTTAGGCGTGAAAGAAGTAGGATTTAATCAACCCCAAGGTATGCTTTACAAAACAGAAAATCCTTTTAAATAAAGGGACACAGCTTTATTTTATTTGGCAAGACGAAAGCTCTATAGTAATTTCCCATTAAC
Organism: Pelosinus sp.; assembly: GCA_021372375.1. GTDB lineage: Bacteria > Bacillota > Negativicutes > Propionisporales > Propionisporaceae > JAJFUN01. Next base: position 7,077 of record JAJFUN010000172.1, read on the forward strand.
AAACTGACGTAGATAGTATTTCTACGTCAGTTTGTATTATATTGGAGATAATAAATCGAATGTTGGGTTTAATAAAGGCATTTATTTTAAAAATTATTCTTCTATAAATTGGGTCAATTCTTCGTTGAATTTATTGCGTTCGTCGTAGAATAATCCGTGACCGCTATATTTAAACGGTACAAGTTTGGAGTTTCTGATTCCTTCATTTTGGGCAATAGCCAATGGAAACAAACAAACTTTGTCGTGGATACCATGCAGAATTAAAGTAGGCACGTGTATTTTTTCGAGATCGTCAAATAAGCTTTCCTCGTTTAACCAGGACCTTGCAATTGCAGCAGTGGACCAACCTGCTGCCTGTAGCCCTAGCTGGAAAAACCAATCAGAAAAGGGCTCCGTCACATGCTGAAAGAAAAACATATTGCCAAAGCCTCGTAACATTTCTGGTCGGTCATTATAGGTGTCTTGAATAATCTTAGTTACCACTTCTCTCGGTTGACCATCAGGAAAATAGGAACGCTGAATAAGACTAGGCGCGGCTGCGGCAAAAAGGGCAAGTTTGTTAACGCCATAGCCTTTATGACGGGCCATGTAGCGAATGGCAATTGCGCCTCCTGTAGAATGACCGGCGAGTACAAAATTTTGTAAATTGAGGGTTTCAACCACACAGCGAATGTCGTCCGCTAATGTATTGTAGTCGTAGCCTGTCCAGGGCTTATCAGAATTTCCAAAGCCTCTTTGGTCAATTCCTATACAGCGATACCCCAGTTTAGGAAGCTCATCAAACTGATATTCAAACAGTTTATGACTTGCAGGCCATCCATGGAGAAATAAGATTGTCTTATAGCTCCCTGGGTTAAGGTCCTCTACGTAGATTTTTACGTCTGGCTCAACTTTAATATATAATCCCATTAAGAGCCCTCCTAAATTACCCTCATACTTCTTTATATATTATGTTAATTGTTGAAGATTCGTTACCTGCCGAGGAGGGTATTATAAGCCGCAAGCACCCTCATTGGTCCCAATTTGCAGGAGTCAGAAAAAGAGCAGAAGGAAATAGTCGGTAACTGTCGAACAACTAAATAAGATTTTAATAAGTAACATCCTATATGGAGAAAGGCTTTACTGATGGATGAATCGTCGCTGAGAATTATGATCTATCACCCCATAAAAGAGATATGGTTCTATTTGCTGGCAGCAATCGTTCTGACGACACTAGCCGGATATATTTGGCAAT
>JAJFUN010000194.1 GCA_021372375.1 Pelosinus sp.
TTTGCCATAATTAAGCCTCCTCATATTGTTTAAGAATATGTCCCATTTTATTTTTTTTAACACGTAAATACCGATTATTAAAAGGATTTGCCTTAATTTCAATCGGCACACATTCCTTGATTGTAAGGCCATATCCTTCTAAACCTACCCGTTTTTGCGGATTATTGGTTAATAAGCGAATACTACTTAAGCCTAAATCCGCCAAAATCTGCGCACCAATGCCATAATCACGCAAATCAGGTGCAAAACCAAGCAGCAAGTTGGCTTCAACAGTATCCTTCCCCTGCTCCTGAAGGGCATACGCTTTTATCTTATTAGCCAGCCCAATACCGCGGCCTTCCTGACGCATATATAGTACTACGCCTTCGCCTGCTGCCTCAATTCGTTTTAGCGCTGTCGCCAGCTGATCGCCGCAGTCACAGCGCATTGACCCAAGTACATCGCCTGTCAGGCACTCAGAATGCACGCGCACCAAAACATCCTTCTTGCCTGCAACCTGGCCTTTAACAATGGCCAAATGGCACTGTTTATCAAGGCTGCTTTCATAGGCAATAACTTTAAAAGAACCATACTTGCTAGGCATAGCAGCCTCGGCCGCACGGGTAATAAAGTTTTCCGTAGCTTTACGATATTTAATTAAGTCAGCGACCGTAATAATTTTTAGATTATGCTTAGCAGCAAATACCTTGAGTTCAGGCACTCTGGCCATGGTACCATCATCGCTCATAATTTCGCAAATTACTCCGGCCGGAAACAAGCCGGCCATTTTGGCTAAATCAACAGCGGCTTCAGTATGTCCGCTACGCCGCAGCACGCCGCCTTCCCGTGCGCGCAGCGGAAAAATGTGTCCGGGACGCCTGAGGTCTTCCGGTTTTGTGGCAGGATCAAGCACGGCCTGAACTGTCATGGCGCGCTCATAAGCAGAAATACCGGTTGTCGTCGCTTGGGCGTCAATTGATACAGTAAACGCCGTTTCATGATTATCGGTATTTTTCGTCACCATATCCCCGATGCCAAGTTCATCCAGTCTAGATCCACTAACTGGCATACAAATTAGACCGCGTCCGTAGGTAGCCATAAAATTGATGGCCTCTGGCGTAGCCTTTTCCGCTGCCATTAACAAATCCCCTTCATTCTCACGGTCTTCATCATCCACAACAATAACCATTTTGCCTAGCTTTATATCTTCCAGCGCTTCTTCAACCGAATTGAAATTCATAAAAATTCCTCCTTTATTTACTAAAACCATACTTTTGCAGCATATCCATCGTCAGAGAACTTTCTCGGTTATCCTTTACCCCGCCGCCCAGCAACTTTTCTACATACTTGCCAATAATATCTGTTTCTAAGTTTACCTCGACGCCAGGCGGTTTTAGCCCTAACGTAGTTTCTTTCGCTGTATGCGGGATAATCGAAACCATAAACCAGTCTGTGCCAAGGTCAGCAATTGTAAGGCTGATACCATCAATGGCAATAGAGCCTTTTTTTACAATATAGCGCATAATTGCTGAAGTTGTCTGAATGCGCACCAAAACAGCATTATCATCGCTTTCTTTGGCTAAAATAGTGCCCAGGCCGTCAACATGGCCGCTGACGATATGTCCGCCAAGCCGGCTGCCCACTTGCAGCGTACGTTCTAAATTAACACTCTCGCCTTTCTTCAAGAGCCGAAAGGCAGTTTTATCCACTGTTTCCGGCATGACATCGGCGGTAAACTGGGCGTCATTATACTCAACGACTGTTAAGCAAGCCCCATTGACGGCGATGCTGTCACCTAATTTTATATCCGCTAATACCTTTTTAGCCGCAACGGTCAGACGCAGCGATTCTTTACCTTTCTGAACAGCTGTTACTTTACCCAATTCTTCCACAAGTCCTGTAAACATCGCGTCCCTCCCGCCTCTCTACATATCCACAGATCAGTATATCTTTACCTACAGTATGCTGCTCAAAGTCCTCGAGCAGCAAAGCCTGAGACATTTCCTCTATCCCCTCTCCGCCGACAGGCGAAGGAGCGGACTTACCACCAATTATTTTAGGCGCAATAAACCAGTATACCTTATCAATAATATTGGCGGCCAAACAGGCGGCATTAATCTTAGCGCCCGCCTCAATTAAAATACTAGTTATATTTTTCTCAGCCAAACGCTTAAATAATGCCTGTAAATCTACTCTGCCCCTAATCTCAGGCACCATTAATACTTCTATCCCTAAAGCCTCTAACGCACCAAGCTTTTCAGCAGGTGCTTCCTTCGTTACAGCAATAATCGTAGGGGCCAGCTTATCTTGAATTACCTGAGCTGTCAGCGAAATTCTTGCTTTGCTGTCCACAATAATTCGTATTGGATTTCGACCGCCTGCCGGCAGACGCGTGGTAAGTGCCGGATCATCGGCCAGCACTGTGCCAATACCTGTCAAAATAGCATCATAGGTATTACGTAAAGTATGGACATACTCCCTTGCCGGCGGAGCGGTAATCCATTTGGAGTGTCCGGTGTATGACGCAATTTTGCCATCTAAAGTCATAGCCGTTTTCAAGACGCCAAACGGCATTTTCACTGTAATCCATTTTATAAAAGCTTCATTTAGTTTAGCAGCTTCTTTAGAGAGTACCCCTTCGACCACTTCAATCCCCGCATCACGCAGCCGCCTAAGTCCGTTGCCGGCAACTAGGGGGTTGGGATCTGTCATAGCGACAACTACCTTCTTGAGACCTGCTTTAATAATTGCTTCACTGCAAGGGCCTGTCCGGCCATAATGCGAACACGGCTCTAGTGTTACATAGATTGTCGCACCACTCGCGAGCTCACCCGCCTCCTTGAGCGCATGAACTTCCGCGTGCGGTGTACCAGCTTTATGATGCCAGCCTTCTCCGACAATTTTTCCATCCCGCACAACCACCGCCCCAACCATCGGGTTAGGACTTGTCCGGCCTTTAGCACGCGCCGCCAGTGCTAATGCTTTGCTCATAAAAAATTCATCCACTAGTAAGCACCTCTTCTGGCTCTTTGTAATAAAAAACCCTAAAGAACAATTTATGTTCTTTAGGGAAATAGCTTAACAAAGCCTTGAAAAACAAGTCTTTTGATTGCCTTTTCCCCTCCAGACTATACTGTCGGCTCTGGAATATCACCAGATCAGCCAAATGGCTTGCGGGCTTCTACCGCCGGTCAGGAATTAAAAGATTACTCTTTTGCACCTTGCCTCAAAGGCAGCAATATGAAGTTCAATATATATGTTACCACTCTTTAATAAAAGACGCAAGTTTTGCTAAAAAATT
>JAJFUN010000015.1 GCA_021372375.1 Pelosinus sp.
ATGATTAAAGGCATTAATGATTTGCATATTCCGGAGGTGGTAAAAAAGGTAAAGAGTTTAGGGGTATTTGTTACCAATATTATGCCGCTCATTCCGGCGGCCGGCAGTGCTTTTGTGGATTTCCCGCAAACAAGTATGAAAGAAGTGAACGAACTCAGAAATCTTTGCGAGCTGGATATTCAGCAGATGCGTCATTGTCAGCAGTGCCGGGCTGACGCCATCGGCCGGTTAAAGGAGGATCGCTCCCAGGAATTTCGTATGTGCAATTGTCCGTCGGCAAAAATTAAAGTGCCGTACGATTCACGCAAGCAATATAAAATTGCAGTAACTTCTAAATATGGCAAATTGGTCGATTTACATTTTGGGCATGCTACCGAATTTGCGATTTATCAGGGGAGTGGTGAAAGGTTTACCTTACTCGAAACGCGGGCAGTAGATAAATTCTGCGCAGGTATGGCAGAATGCGGCGAAGACGAAGTCAAACGAGCCGGAATTATTGACGCGTTAGCTGATTGCAACGCTGTGCTGACGATGCGTATCGGTCAGCATGCTAAGGACAAATTAGCCGAAAAGGGCATAAAAACGATAGAATTTTGCGATAGTGTGGAAAATGGCCTGAGGTTTGCGGTAAACAAACTGACGGGTACACCCTTGCTAAATAAAGCGGGGGAAGGTTTTGATGAAGGACTATCTGGATAAGTTAGCAGGACGATTTATTGATGTACCAGGACTATTGGCATTGTTTCTGTTTATGGGAAATTGCGCCGCGGTTTGGCTGGATAAACGGGCAATTATTGCTTTTTGCGACAACGGTTGTCATTTCTGCATTAGGGCTTACCTTAAATTATTTGTTTACTCGTCTAGAACATAGGATTATCAGTTGGAAAGAGGACAGTCCGGAATATTAAAAAAATTACGGCTGGCAAGGATTGGGGGCAACTTGATGAACAGCAAAACAATTAAATGGTTTTCTTCATTGTTAGCAGCTATAATTATTGGAATTATTGAATTTGTTCGCCATCAGTTCCTGCATGTAATTTCTATGGACTGGGGAAATTTAATAGTAGCTGCAGCAACCGGCGTCTTAGTCCTTATCTACTTTCATGGTATTTTTGCTTTGCTGGAAAATCTGTATGGCAAACTGCAGCAGGAAAAAGAAGAAACAGCGGTTTTACAGGAACGTTATCGTATTGCCCGGGACTTGCATGATAATGTAGCTCAAACACTATTTTTTTTGAATGTCAAAATTAACGAAGTTGAGAAAAAAGTTCAAGAGCAAGGCGTGTATTTGGATGCTATCGGCGAAATTAAAGACGCGATAAAGATGACTGACGAGGATCTAAGAAAATATATCTTTATATTACAAAACGATGTGCGGGATATCATGCTGGTAGATGCGATTCAGGGCTATCTTATAAAATATGAAGCAAAGAATCATATAAAAGTAAATTTAGAAATCGTAGGTGATGTAGAACAAGCTCTGGCGCAAAATGTGAAAAAACGCTTATTTAGAATTTTTCAGGAGCTGCTGGCAAATGTGCAAAAACATGCTGGGACAGAAGATGTTTATATTAAGCTGGAAGCATTGGATAAAAAATTTTCAATGGTTATTTGCGATCATGGGATAGGCTTTATGCTTAATGATTTAAATTCCAAACGGTTATCCTTTGGCTTAAAAAATATTGAGGAAGATGCCAAGGCGATTGACGCCAAATTAAAGGTTTCCAGTGCGCCGGGGACGGGTACAACCGTAATTGTGAGTTTGATTGTAAGGCAGGAGGAATGTGATCATGAAAAATAAGGTACTCATCGTTGATGATCACCAGTTATCAAGAAAAGGAATTGCAAGTATCCTGGCAGCACATGCAGATTTTGTAATTGTTGGCGAAGCCGTCAATGGGGAGGAGGCAGTAGAAAAGACAAGAGAATTAAAACCGGATTTGATTTTGATGGATATTAAAATGCCAAGTCTTAACGGACTTGATGCTACCAGTCTAATCAAGGCAGAAAACCCATACGTGAAGATCATCATTCTCAGCGTTTCGGATGATGTCCAAGACTTTTTTGAGGCGATAAAAAGAGGTGCGCAGGGTTACCTTTTAAAAAATATGGAAACTGAATATTGGTTGGATTATATTACAAGTGTTGCCAAGGGAGAAGCGCCAATTTCCCGCGACTTAGCAGCCAAGATCCTACAGGAGTTTTCAGTAAAGCGTGTAGATGAGGTTGAACATAACTTATCTGGCAGAGAAAAAGAGGTTTTGCAATTAGTAAGCGAAGGTTTAGGCAATAAAAATATCGGTGAGCAATTGTATATTAGTGAGAGTACCGTAAAGAATCATTTGCGCAACATTCTTGATAAGCTGCATTTAGAAAGCCGCACCCAGCTGATTGCCTTTGCTTATAAAAATGGCATGGTTAATTTTTAAAATATGTATTGACAAAATTCTGTAATACAGTATAATAAATATAAATTGATGAGCTGATCAGAATACTGAAGGCTAAGGTTGGTACTATTGTGCACCTTAGCCTTTTGTTGTTTTATCGGCTTAGTTATCTAACGAGCATAAGTAAATACTTGACTGATCAGTATATTTGCTGAAGGCAAAGCCGGTTTTCTTTTAAGAAAACAGACTTTGCCTTTTTTATTACTAAAACTTAAAAGGACGTGAGATCATGACGAAAATAGCAAATAGTGTAACTGATCTAATAGGGGGAACTCCTCTGCTTAGATTAAACAAAGTAACGAAAGGACTAAAAGCTCAAATTGCTGTAAAGCTGGAATTATTTAACCCTGGGGGCAGTATTAAAGACCGCATTGGTTTTAGTATGCTGAAGGCGGCGGAAGAACAGGGACTCGTTACTAAAGATACTGTAATTATTGAACCAACGAGCGGCAACACCGGGATTGCGCTGGCGCTCATTGCGGCGGCTAGAGATTACCGATTAATCCTGACAATGCCTGATACGATGAGTACGGAACGCCGTAGTTTATTAAAAGCTTATGGCGCTGAGCTGATTTTGACGCCAGGGACAGAGGGCATGAAAGGAGCTGTCCGCAAGGCCGAAGAATTAGCCGCCCAAATTCCTCATGCTTTTATTCCACAGCAGTTTAATAACCCGGCTAATCCTGAAATTCACCGCGCGACAACGGCTAAAGAAATATGGGAAGATACAAACGGCAAAGTGGACATTGTGGTAGGCGGCGTTGGCACAGGCGGGACAATTACCGGTATTGGCGAGGAATTAAAAAAACGTAATCCAAGTATTCAGGTTGTTGCAGTGGAGCCTTTTGATTCGCCTGTTCTTTCGGGAGGCAAAGCAGGACCTCATAAAATCCAAGGGATTGGCGCAGGCTTTATTCCTGATGTTTTGAATATTGATATTGTCGATGAAGTCTATAAGGTGAAAAATGAAGCGGCAATAAATACCGCAAGAGATTTGGCTAAAAGGGAAGGGATATTGGTAGGGATATCTTCCGGTGCAGCAGCCTTTGCAGCCATAGAGATTGCCAAACGTCCGGAAAATAGCGGTAAACTAATTGTTGCGATACTGCCTGATACTGGCGAACGGTATATCAGTACCGTACTCTTTGAAGAAGAGTAGCATAAAAAGCTTGTTGGACTCCTTAATAATAGTAGAGGCCATTTTAAGAAAAGAGGTTGATGGATGTGGCGAATCAAAAAAATGCGGCGCTAGATGCGAAGCCAGACAAAATTGTGGCGCGTAACATTCGGCGGGTATACCAAATAAAAGAAAAAAGTAATAACAGTATTACTGAATTTGAAGCAATTAAACAACTGGATCTGACAGTAAAGCAGGGTGAATTTTTGGCTATTGTCGGACCAAGTGGCTGCGGCAAATCCACTTTTCTGGATATGATTGCAGGCCTTGCTAAACCTAGTTCAGGCGAAATCTTTATTGATGATAAAAAGATAACCGGTCCAGCTTTAGATCGGGGGATTGTCCTTCAAGGTTATGCGCTGTTTCCCTGGCGTAGTGTAAGAAAAAATGTGGAGTTTGGCCTAGAAGTAAAAAAAGTTCCGGCAAAAGAGCGGTATGCGATTAGTGAGCGTTATATTGAATTGGTAGGTCTTAGTAAATTTGCTGACCGCTATCCCCATGAATTATCCGGCGGCATGAAGCAGCGGGTTGCTATTGCCAGAGCTTTGGCCTATGACCCGGAAGTGCTTTTGATGGATGAACCATTTGCCGCAGTAGATGCCCAGACGAGGGAAACTTTGCAGGAAGAACTCCTGAGAGTATGGGAAAAAACAAAAAAGACCATTGTCTTTGTTACGCATGGGATTGATGAAGCGGTATTTTTGGCGGACAGGGTTGCTGTTATGACCGCCAATCCAGGTACGATTAAAGAAATTGTAAATATTGATTTGCCTAGGCCACGCGATGGAATTCGTTCTTCGGCTGAGTTTGGCTGGATTCGGCATAAAATATGGCAGTTATTACAAAACGAATCAGTGGATTCCGAAAATTTGCAGCAGCAAAATACTGATGTAGCAGAAGCAATATCGCCTACAGCCGCATTGTAAAATAAGGAGCATCCTATGAAAATGCTCAGCAGGATAAGAGAACTCGGCTTACGGACTTCAGGGCTAATCGCCCTTCTCATAGTGTGGGAAATGATGTAGGAATATAAAAAGGAGTGAAATAAATGGCAAAAGTTGCAGTGGCTAGTACAGATGGACTTAGCATTAATGAGCATTTCGGAAAGTCCAAAGAATTTTTGATATATGAGGTTGATGAAGCGGGCGGCTACACTTTTTTAGAACGCCGCGAGCGTGATGAAGAAAGTCCCCAGAATATTCACGAGTTATTTGCTGACGTGGAAGCTGTATTAGCAGCCCAAATCGGACCTAGAGCGCAAGCTGAGCTTAAGAGTCAAGGAATTCTCTCGTTTCAGGTAACTGGTGATATTCCTAAAGCTTTAACAGCCTATGGCAAAAGAGCAAAGTTTGTGCGGAGCAGTTTTGTTACAGCAGACCTCGGGGTTCATCGTGGTGATGGATCCGGCTGCGGCGGTTGCCCAAAAGGGTGCCGATAATATGGGAGCGGTTCATGATGAGATGACACCGCTCGAACGCTTGACAGCGGTGCTGGCGGGCAGGACAATTTTATTTTAATGCCCGGTTGTGATATTCCGCCTGGTGTACCACTGAAAAATATAAAAGCCTTTTTTACTGCAGGTTTGCAAGCTGCTAAATAGATTGACTAGGGTAATTTAATATGGCTAAAAAATACTTGACACAACATAGAATATATACTAACATTATGAAATATAAAGTATATTGTATTGAGCTGATCAGTGAACTGAAGGCTAATAGAACCCTTGCTTGGGGGGCTATTAGTCTTTTTTATATTTATAATGCAGCTCTGCTGATCAGGTATTGTTCTGAAGGCTAGTGCTTCTTATAGGGAGTCTAGCCCTTTTTTATAAACTAAAACGTATAACATTTCGGAGCCTACGAGGTTAGAAAAATCAAGAGTTAGAAGAATTTGATGAATTGCGATTTTTAAAAATTCCCCTCTTGAGAGGGGTGGCGCGGAGCGACGGGGTGTGTTCTGCAGTAACAAAATGGATGCAACACACCCCGCCCTAACGGGCACCCCTCTCAAGAGGGGAATAGAGACAAAATGCTGGTCTTAAGGTTTAAAAGACCGCGCTAGCGCTTTTTCTTAACTAAAATTAAAAAAGTGAGGAGAGGATGATATGGCTACGATAATTTGAAGCTGTCAGATGTATTGTTATTTCCTGGAAATAATGATTAAGTTTTTGATAGGAGGTAAGGGAAAATGAATTTTAAAAAATATTTTTCTGCTGCCCTGGCTGTTTTTCTTCTTGGGTTACTGGGTCTTTATGCAGGAATAAATCATTCTTCAGGCACCAAGCCGCCTGTATTGCAGCAAGATCATTCGATGCATCATGACAATGGTGCAAAGTAAAGAGTAAAAGGGGTGTAGAAATGAATTTAGATAAATGGTCTTATTGGTTGTCCTTACTAAGTAGTGCTAGTTTAATTATTATACCGTTCGTATTTCCTATATGTCCGGTAGGTGCCAAACCAATGCGGTGCTTTTTTGCCTTTCAGGCTGAGTTTTTATTGACCCTTTTGGCTGTAGTGACAGCGCTTAGTTTGTTTTTTACCAAAGAAAAAGAAACAAAAAGAGTTAGCGGTTTTTTCTTAAGTCTTATCGGTATTCTTATTTTTGTGTTGCCGTTTCAGTGGGTAATTGGCATTTGCGGACATAGTGATAGTCCTTGTCATCTTACCGCTGCTTTGACAAGAGGGCTAAGCGTTGTTTTGATACTTGTCGGGGCTTTTATTGCCTGGCGAAAAACTACACTGCGGGATAAGGAAGACTGAAATGATTGAGCTTATTATAAAATCGTTATGGCATCGGCGAGTACAAAATATTGCCTTGCTGCTATCTGTTGCTGTAGGGATATGTCTGGTTTTTTCTGTAGTGCTAGTGCAGTGCGGCGTGTCAGACGGGCTTATTAAAGCAAAAGAGCGTTTAGGGGCGGATATTCTGGTCGTACCTAGTGGTGCGGCTGTGGAACCTGGTGAAATATTGTATGGCGGATCGCCGCAAAATATTTATATGGGAAAAAATATTGAGCAAAAAATAGCGGTGATTCCCGGAGTTGAGCGTGTTACCGCACAATTTTTTACGCAAACCCTGACGGAAGAGTGCTGTGATATTGGCGAATCCGTCCGTTTAGTGGGCTATGATCCTAAAACAGATTGGATTGTGCAGCCATGGCTCGAAAATATTGACAAACCTCAGTTAGCGGAAGATGAAATTATAGTTGGGGGAAAGGTGCCAACTTTTTCGGCGCAAAAAATTTTTATTTTGGAAAAAATCTTTCATGTTGCTGCGATTATGGAGCCAAGCGGTACCGGGCTTGATAAATCCATTTTAATGAATATACAAGCTGCACGCGATCTTGCTCAAGATTCGGCCAATTTGCAGGAGGTCTTCGCCGCACAGGGGACTCCCGCAGATTTGGTTTCCGCAGTACTGGTGGAGATAAAACCAGATGCCAATATTTTGGACATTCGCGCGCAAATTGAGGCGCTAGGTCAAGTGCATGCCTTTTCTGCGGCAGAAACCAAACGTCATATTTATGATCAGCTTACAATTATTACCGGGCTATTATTAATGGCAGGAATTTTGACTGTGATTGCTTCGATATTTCAGTTATTCTCCCGTTTGTATTCCCTGACGCTGGAGCGGCAAGGTGAATGGGGACTCTATCTGGCAATAGGCGCTGCCCCCAAGACTGTCGCTGTTATGATTGTGACAGAAGCTGTGCTGCTTTGTGCGGTAGGCTCGCTCGTCGGTTTAGTTTTTGGCTATATCCTCTACTTGTGGTCAGTAAACTTTATTACCGCCCATCAGGCTTTTCCCTTTATTTATCCAAGTATATCTATTGTACTGTTGATTGCGTTTGCCATCTTTTTGGTCTGGGAGCTCATTAGCGCTATTGCGGCAGTAATTCCGGCCTACCGCAGCAGTCATATTGAACCAAGTTTAGTAATGACACGCGGCGAATTTGATTGAGGGAGGAACATTATGAGCGCAATACTTGAGGTTGAAAAAATAAAAAAATATTATGGCCAGGAAGCCGTTCTGGCGGGGATGGACTTAGCGGTAAAAGAAGGGGAATTTGATAATCTGCAAATAGCCCGTAATAACGGTGCGGCGGTTGTTTTGGTAACACATGATCAAAAGTATGCTGAGCAGGCTGACCGCATATTTGAATTAAAAGAGGGCACGCTGTGTGAGCGCAGCCTTAGCTAAGCGGAGGTAAAGAATGAGTACAATTAATTTAAAGGAAACAGAGGTTCCGGTGCGAGAGGTGCGTCTGGGGTCGATTACCGGGTTTGAAGGGACAGCCGATGAACTGGTGCGCTGTTCACAAGCCGGGACGCTAAAAGACAGTACGCGAAATTTTAGTCAATGCATGGGCTGCAGTTCAGGAAATGCTTTCTGCCAGCTTTCCATGATTCAAGATGCGGCTATTATAAATCATGGACCGGTAGGCTGCGCTGGTGATTTTTTTACTTTTAATTTTACGTATCGCGTCGGGCAGATGGAGCGAAATCTGCCGGCAGTCAATGGACGGTATTTTAATACAAACATTGAGGAAAAAGACACAATTTTTGGTGCGGTCGAAAAGCTTGAAAGCACCATTCGCGGTGTATATGAACGGGTAAAACCAAATGCTATTTTGATTACTACGTCCTGTGCATCTGGCATTATTGGCGATGATGTGGAAAGTGTCGCGAGCAGCTTATCAGAAGAATTGGGTATTCCGGTTGTGGCTTGTTTTTGTGAAGGGTTTAAGTCGAAAATTTGGACTACCGGCTTTGATGCGGCGTATCATTCCATTGTGCGCAAACTGGTAAAGCCGCCCAAGCAGAAAACGAATAAGGTTAATATTGTAAACTTTTGGGGCAGTCATATTTTTGACGATTTGCTGCGCCCGCTCGGGTTTGAACCGGAATATATTGTGCCATTTTCCACGGTAAAACAGCTTGAGCACATTTCGGAAGCGGTTGCGACAATCCAGATTTGTCCAACCCTTGGGACTTATCTTGGCGCTGCCTTGGAACAGGTATACGGCGTACCGGAAATAAAATCTCCACCAGCCTATGGAATTGCGGGGACAGATACCTGGCTGAGGGAATTAGGCAAGGTGCTAGACCGTGAAAAGGAAATAGAAGAAGTAATCATAAAAGAGCATATAAGGGTACTTCCTAAAATTAAAGAATATCAAAAGCAGCTTAAGGGGAAAACGGCATATCTTACGGCAGGTGCCGCCCACGGGCATGCTTTGATTGCGCTGCTTCGCGAACTAGGGCTCGAAGTACAGGGAGCTGCTATTTTTCACCATGATCCTATTTATGATAATGGTGATCCGGCTTCTGATGCGCTGGCGCATGATGTTAATACCTATGGCGATATAAAGAATTATAATGTCTGCAATAAACAGGCCTATGAACTTGTCAATATTCTAAATAAGGTACGGCCGGATATTATGATTGCCCGGCACGGGGGTATGACCTTATGGGGGGCGAAGCTTGGGATACCAACCCTCTTAATAGGCGATGAGCAGTTTGGTTTTGGCTACCAAGGCATACTTAATTATGCGGAAAGAATTTTGGAAACCCTGGACAATAAAGAATTTGTTATAAATCTTGCTAAGCATAGCACTATGCCTTATACCAAGTGGTGGCTGGAGCAAAGTCCATTCTCATTTCTGAGGAGTGATCTAGATGTCAAAATTTATTGAACAACCGCGCTACTCATGCGCTTTAGGCGCGCAGCAATCGATTGTTGCCATTAAAAGGGCTGTGCCGATACTCCATTCAGGACCAGGCTGTGGTACAAAAATTAACCGCCTTTTGGGACAGGGGGAAGGATATGCAGGCGGCAGTACTGTCCCTTGTACCAATGCTTCCGAAACAGAAATTGTCTTTGGCGGAGAAGAACGCCTGAAAAGTGTTATCGAAGGGGCTTTTAAGGTAATCGACGCTGATTTGTATGTAGTACTTACAGGCTGTACTTCTGATATTGTCGGCGATGATATCGGGCAGATAACTGGAGAATTCCAGACTGAGAATAAACCAATTGTATATGTGGAAACAGGCGGTTTTAAAAGCAATAATTATGTCAGTCATGAGACGGTAGTGAATGCTATCATTGATCAGTATGTTGATAAATTCAGCCCGGATAAATCGAAAATAAAACGGCTTGTCAATGTATTTGCCAGTATTCCTTACCAAGATCCCTATTGGATTGGAAACTTGGAAGAAATCAAACGTATATTAGAAGGAATTGGCCTATCCGTTAATATTCTGTTTGGTGAAAAATCCGACGGAATCAATGAGTGGAAGACTATTCCAAATGCCGAATATAATATTGTAGTTAGTGCCTGGGCCGGCCTAGGGATTGCCAAACATCTTGAAAATAAATATGGCACTCCGTATTTGCATTTCCCTTATCTGCCGATTGGCGCAGCGGAAACCAGCAAATTCTTGCATCAGGTTGCAAAAAATTTGAATCTGGAGCACCATCGTGTAGAATATTTTATTAAACAGGAAGAAAAACGCTTTTATAGCCATATTGAAAGAACCGCAGATTTTATGCTGGAGTTTCGCTACGGGATTCCCCGTAGGTTTTATACAATCCTTGACGCTTCCTATGCAGTGGGATTCAGCAAATATTTATTAAATGAACTCGGTATAATACCTGCCAAGCAGTTTATTGTTGATGATACGCCGGAAGAGTTTCAAGATAGTATCAGAAATGAATTCCAGCATATTTCAGAACTCCGGGCAGCTGAGGTTGAATTTTCCATTGATGCCGGTGCTGTTCAGGCGAAGATTAAAAATGACGAACGTAAAAACAGGGCCCTTATTTTAGGCAGCGCATGGGAGCGTGATTTGGCCAAGGAGATAGGCGCAGATTTGCTGATTATAAGTGTTCCTGTAGCCTACCGCTTGATTCTAAACTGCGGCTATGCCGGATATAACGGCGGACTTCGCGTGATTGAAGATATTTATGACAGGGTGCTTGATACCTATCGTTAATATATAGCTACAATTTTACCTATTTTACAGTTATAAGGGAGGAATTATTTTATGAAATTTATTGGTTTGGTAGGAAGTCCGCGTAAGGGGGGCAATACGGATGTCCTGGTGCAAAAAGTATTGGAGGGAGCGCAAAAAGAGGGAGCGGACACGGAAGTGTTTTATTTGAATGAGCTCAATGTTCGCGGTTGTCAAGCCTGCTTTCATTGTAAAAAGACTGGCACGTGCGCGGTAAATGATGATCTTACCAAAGTTTTTCAGGCTATCAATGAAGCAGATGGCATTGTTGTGGGATCACCGATTTACTTTGGGCGTTTTACCGCACAAGTCGCGCCGTTTTTTGATCGTCTATTTGCATATATTAAACCAGATTCGACAACAAGTCTGAAAAGCGGCAAAAAGTTTTCTTTGGTGTTTACGCAAGGGCAGTCTGATACTGCTCTATATGAAAATACCATAAATTCAGTTGCGGCAGTATTGACGCGGATTGGTTTTGTACCAGGTCCTAAGGCAATTGTAGGCGCAGGCTTACGCGATATTGGCGCAGTAAATGAGCAGGAGCAGTACTTAACGGAAGCTTTTAGCAGAGGACAGGAATTGGCTGCCCGCTAAGCAAAACATAAATAAGGCAAAATAAGTCGTGACTCCCCGTTTTACGAGTGGTCATGACTTGCGATTATAAATAGAAAGGAAGCTAGTTACATGACAATAACTAAATTAGCTAAATTAAACCAGTTGCTTACTGAAATGCAAAGTGTCGTGATTGCTTTCTCTGGCGGAGTAGACAGTACTTTTTTGGCAGCAGCTGCTAAAAAAGTATTAGGTGACAAGGTTTTAGCTGTTACCGCATACTCAGAAACTTTGCCGGAATGGGAAAGAGAAGATGCTACCAGGTTTGCCAAACAACTGAATATTAAGCATGTTACTTTAGTCATCAGTGAATTGAAAAGTCAGGAGTTTGTGGCAAATACGGCTAACCGTTGTTATTTTTGCAAAAAAGAACGGTTTTCAGTGCTGGAGAAATGGGCGGCTGAGGAAGGATATCTTTGGGTGCTTGAAGGGTCAAATGCCGATGATGTTGATGATTATCGGCCAGGTATGCAGGCAATAGCAGAGCGGCCTCGTGTACGCAGTCCGCTTCTAGAAGCTGGTTTTACCAAACAAGATATCAGAGACTTATCTAAGACATGGGGGCTTCCTTCATGGAACAAGCCAAGTGCTGCCTGCTTGTCCTCCCGCTTGGCTTATGGCCTTGCAATTACGCCGGAGCGTTTAAAACAAGTAGAAAAAGCCGAAGCATACATTAGAAAATACTGTAATGGCCAAATTCGGGTGCGGCATCATGGAAATTTAGCCAGAATTGAAGTGTCAGCCACTGAAATGGAAAAAATCATAAAACAAAATACGGCCATTCAAATCCAGAAATATTTTAAAGAACTGGGATTTAGTTTTGTAACACTTGATCTAGTAGGGTATAATACAGGCAGTATGAACCGAGTATTAAGTATTAACGAATTAAATAATAATTAGCACTACGGATTGAGACGCCATGCCCTGATGGAGGGAAATAGGAGCGCTAGCTATTTGTTGCTACATAAATGTGTTTGTTTATGTTCCCATAGACATAGGAAATGGGAAAGAATATTTATTAGTTGATGAAAATATTGTCCCCTAAATTGTCCCCTAAAACTTGATTTCACCTGTAAAAATCAGTTCCAATCTGTACATCTCAAAAACATGTTATGCATCATCAGCCCTTATAAAATAAGGACTTCTCCTTCATAATAAAATGTAAACTAAGCCATTTTGTTACTTTGGGGTGGAAGAGGTCGTGAGTTCAAATCTCGCCGCTCCGACCATAATAACTCCAGTAAATCCGCAGTCTTTTAGACTTGCGGATTTTTTATTTATGTAAATTTATTCCTTAACCTGTCCTCTCAAATTTTTTAGAGAAATAAAGTGGACTGTCTCCTTGTTTCCGATTTCTAGTACACTAATTATACTACAAGTTTCCTTTAAAAATTAGTACAAGTACTTTGTAATTTGCTCAGTACACATTAAATAGAAATTGGAAAATTAAGGGTCATAATTCACGTCTAAACTCATAATGACGTGCCAGTCTGATGAGGTAGAATCCATAAACAAGATGCTTGACGAATTACAGCGTTACCCCTTTCTCGAAAATCTACCTCTAAAAGCTATGCATTGGCATTTGACACAAATCTTTATTAATGATCCCAATTATGCTGCTGCTTATAAAATCTTCAAGTGCCGCTTATATCATTCATAACGATGCACCCAAAGAAAAACCTAGCAAGTATGTCTACATGGGGGGGATTACAAGGAAAAACTTTTTAAACGCTTTACTAATTACACAGAGCGATATCCCAAGCAGCAATTCGGAGCGTTCTATTGCGTACCGGGTTCTTCTACGAAATACCTTGACGCTTTTATCAAAATGATTTTGGAATATCATTTCACCGAATTGTGGAAAATTTGCTGGGAATGCGGCAAGGTGGATAATGATCCTATATCGGCTAAAACAAATGGTGGTTATCCGAAATATCATATGCATTGTTCAAAGTGCAAAGAAGCCTGGGTGAAAAACCATTGTTTTGCCAAAGGAGATAATTTAGTTAAACACATGGTAAATTATCATACAGAACTTAACTCCGGCTATCCTTGGTATGTGATTTGTCCTATTTGTGGAAATTCATGAGATGGATAGTATCAAGCTAATACACCTGCTAAAGGGAAAGCTCGTTGACAAATTTAGAAAAGTATACTACTATATATTTGAGGTATATTTAGATATATAGAGG
>JAJFUN010000030.1 GCA_021372375.1 Pelosinus sp.
AAAGGTATGGTTGCCGCCTTGAACGATCCTCATTCCATTTATATGGATCCTAAAATGTATAAAAAGTTAATGACAGATACCGAAGGATCTTTTGGCGGGGTAGGGATTGTTGTCGGCATGAAGGATAAAGTGCTGACCGTTATTGCGCCTATTGAAGGAACGCCTGGCGATAAGGCTGGCATTAAAAGCGGCGATCAGATTATAAAAATTGATGGTGCGGAAACCAAAGATTTGGTTATGGATGAGGCTGTTGATAAGATCCGCGGGCCGGAAGGCAGCAAGGTAGTTTTATCAATTCGCCGCGGTGAGGAATCGCTCAAGGATTATGAATTGGTGCGTTCGAATATTCCCATTAAAACAGTTGCCGGCAAAATGCTGCCTGATAATATAGGCTATATTCGAATTGCTATGTTTAATGAAAATACAAGCGCCGACTTCCTTAAAGCATATCAGGAGCTTGAAGACCAAGGCATGAAAGCAATGATCTTGGATCTCAGGGATGATCCGGGCGGGCTGTTGAAGGAATGTGTAAAGGTCGCTGGTAAAATTGTACCCAAAGGACCTGTCGTATCTGTTGTTGAACGGAGCGGCGAAACCAAGACAGAGTATTCATCGCTGGAGTCGATAAAATATCCACTTGTAGTGCTGGTCAATGGCGGCAGCGCCAGTGCTTCCGAAATTGTGGCAGGCGCTGTGCAGGATACCGGCGCAGGTGTGCTGGTTGGAACCAAAACCTATGGTAAAGGGTCAGTGCAGACCATTATCCCGCTGTTGGATAAGGGGAAATTTGGTTCAGCAGCTGGCGGGGATGCTATTAAGCTGACCATTGCCAAGTACTTAACGCCAAGCGGACGTTCCATTAACGGCATCGGCATTGAACCAGATGTAAAAGTGGAACTGCCTGAGGGCTCGGAGAAAGACGTACAGCTTGATAAAGCGATTGAAGTTATAAAAAGTAAGCTATAGAGAGAATTATAATTACTGAGGTGTCACAAAATAGGAAAGTCCTATTTGTGACGCCTCTTTTGTAATATAAACAAAAAATCCAGCGAAAAAGATAAGCAATATAGAAAGTATGTTCGATTTATGTTATAATGACCTTACTTAAAATATGAAGAATGGTGATAGATATATGGCAACTGTGCCAAAGCTAAATACCATCCATATGGATGCAGGTATACCCTTTAAAGTGGAAGCTCCCTTTAAGCCGACAGGGGATCAGCCTGAGGCTATTAAAAAGTTAAAACGAGGAATTCAGGACAAGCAGCGTGCCCAGGTTCTTTTAGGAGCAACAGGTACAGGGAAAACCTTTACCATTGCTAAACTAATTGAAGAGGTGCAAAAGCCTACCTTGGTTATCGCGCATAATAAAACACTGGCCGCTCAGCTGGCCAGCGAGTTTAAGGGCTTTTTTCCTAATAATGCGGTTGAATACTTTGTCAGCTATTATGACTATTATCAGCCTGAGGCGTATATTGCCCACACTGATACATATATTGAAAAAGATGCTTCGATTAATGACGAAATTGATAAGCTGCGCCACTCGGCCACAGCTGCGCTGTTTGAACGGCGTGATGTGATTATTGTTGCGAGTGTGTCTTGTATTTATGGCCTGGGTTCACCGGAAGACTATAGTACATTAGTACTTTCTGTGCGCCAGGGTCAGCAGAAGGACAGGGATGAAATCCTTAAAAAGCTGGTAAGTATCCAGTATGAACGCAATGATATTAATTTTGAACGCGGCAAGTTTCGCGTTCGCGGGGATGTGATTGAAATATTCCCGGCAGGCTATGGAGAGCGCGCGGTGCGTATTGAATTATTTGGGGACGAAGTGGAACGTATTGTAGAGATTGACACGCTGACCGGAGAAGTACTTGCTGAGCGTAAGCATATATTTATCTACCCGGCTTCACACTATGTTACGTCACGTGAGAAACTGATGAGTGCTATGGGGAATATTGAAGAGGAGCTGGCGGTGCAGCTTGCTAAGTTTCGCGAGCAGGGGAAGCTGCTTGAAGCCCAGCGGCTGGAGCAGCGTACAAATTACGATCTAGAGATGATGCAGGAAATGGGGTATTGTTCCGGCATTGAAAATTATTCGCGCCATCTTACCGGCCGTAATCCCGGTGACTCACCCTACACGCTGATCGACTATTTTCCTGATGATTTTTTAATTGTTGTCGATGAATCGCATGTTACGCTGCCGCAGGTTAAGGCCATGTATGCCGGGGATCGCTCCCGTAAAACCTCATTAGTGGAAAATGGTTTTCGTTTGCCTTCCGCTTATGATAACCGCCCGCTGACGTTTGAAGAGTTTGCGGCTAGAATTAATCAGATTGTATATGTGTCAGCAACGCCGGCGGCATATGAATTAAAGGAAGCCAGTCAGGTGGTGCAGCAGATTATCCGTCCCACAGGCCTGGTAGATCCTGAAATCGAGGTGCGCCCGCTTGAAGGGCAGATGGATGATTTACTGAGTGAAATTAAGCTGCGTACCGCAGTGAACGAGCGGGTACTTGTAACAACGCTAACTAAAAAAATGGCTGAAAACCTGACTGACTTTCTCAAAGAGGTTGGCATAAAGGTTCGCTACCTGCATTCTGATATCGCGACAATTGAGCGCGGGGAAATTATCCGGGATCTTCGCGCCGGGGTTTTTGATGTACTAATTGGCATTAATCTACTCCGCGAAGGGCTTGATTTACCGGAAGTTTCTTTAGTTGCTATACTGGATGCGGATAAAGAAGGCTTCCTGCGGTCAGAAACTTCGATGATTCAGACCATTGGCCGGGCAGCCCGTAATGTAAACGGCCGGGTTATTATGTACGCTGACGTCATAACAGATTCTATGCGGCGCGCTATTTCTGAAACCACCCGCCGCCGAGAGGTGCAGGAGGCCTATAACCTTAAGCATGGTATTACGCCACAGACAGTTGTGAAGCAGATTAAGGACTTGATTGAAACAACCAAGGTGGCCGAACCTACGTCAAACTATAAGGTGGATCGTATCGGCAGTCTCAAAAAATCAGAAATGCTTGGCCTTATCGGCAAACTAGAAAAAGAGATGCGGGAATCCTCGAAAGTGCTGGAATTTGAGCGGGCGGCCGAACTGCGCGATATGATTGTCGAACTCAAGGAACGGGCCGGGGACGAAAGTCCGCTAAAAAAGAAAAGTTCGAGACAGAGAGGGATACATAAGTGAAAGATAAGATTATTGTTAAAGGCGCCAGGCAGCATAACCTAAAAAACATTGATATAGAAATTCCGCGTGATGAGCTGGTGGTAATTACCGGGCTTAGCGGATCAGGAAAATCTTCGTTGGCGTTTGATACCATTTATGCGGAAGGACAGCGGCGTTATGTCGAGTCGTTATCCGCATATGCCCGGCAGTTTTTGGGACAAATGGACAAGCCGGATGTTGACTATATCGAAGGTTTGTCGCCGGCTATTTCGATTGACCAAAAAACGACCAGCCGCAATCCGCGGTCTACCGTGGGCACGGTTACGGAAATTTATGATTATTTGCGCTTGCTATTTGCCAGAGCAGGGCGACCGCATTGTCCCAAATGCGGCAAGCAGATTAGCCAGCAGACGGTAGAACAGATTGTTGATCAATTGATGGCCTTGCCTGCTGGGGCCAAGCTTATTTTGATGGCACCGGTGGTACGCGGGAAAAAAGGTGAACATCAAAAGGTACTGGAAGACATCAGAAAAAACGGCTATGTCCGCGTACGGATTGATGGGCAAATTCTGGAAGTTGCCGAAGAAGTAAAATTGGAAAAAAATAAAAAGCATTCGATTGATGTAGTGATTGACCGTCTGGTGATTAGAGACGGTGTAGCCAGCCGCCTTTCTGACTCGCTGGAAACAGGCCTGAATTTGGGCGGCGGTGTGATTAATGTAGATATATTGGGTGACAAAGAAGTAACTTTTAGTCAGAACTTTGCGTGTGTTGACTGCGGCATTAGTTTGCCGGAAATCGCGCCGCGCATGTTTTCGTTTAATAGTCCGTTTGGCGCATGTGCCGCATGTACCGGCCTTGGCAGCAATATGGAACTGGATATGTCCTTAGTCATTCCTGACAGCAGCAAATCATTTCTTGATGGTGTTATTGCGCCCTTTAGCAAAAATACCAGCTCATATTTTATGCGGCAGGTGGAAAAGGTCTTGGATAGTCTGGGCTTTTCTTTGGCAAGTACCTGGGACAAATTGCCGGAAGATGTTCAGCAGATCATTTTGTATGGGGCGGGTGAACAAAAGTTTACCTTTCAGTATGAAAATTTTTATGGCGAGGAAAAGACTTATCAATCTACCTACGAAGGTGTTATTCCTATTTTGAACCGACGTTATCGGGAGACTAATTCTGATGGTTCGCGTGAGGATATTGAAGCCTTTATGAGCTGCCGTCCTTGTCCTCAGTGTCACGGGGCTCGTCTGAAACCAGAAGTGCTAGCCATTAAAATTGGCGGCAAAAATATTTACGAAGTGACATGCCTTACCATTGCCGAAGGACAGGCCTTTTTTGATGGGTTAGAGCTGACTGAGCGCGAACAGATTATTGCCCGCCAAATCTTAAAAGAGATAAAAGCAAGACTGGGTTTTTTAGTGAATGTGGGTCTTGATTATTTGACTTTAGACCGCGCGGCAGGGACTTTATCAGGCGGCGAAGCCCAGCGTATTCGGCTGGCTACTCAAATTGGCTCTGGTCTGGTCGGGGTTCTCTATATACTTGACGAGCCAAGTATTGGCCTTCATCAGCGGGATAATAACCGCCTGCTCTCAGCGCTCAAGCATCTTAGAGATGTCGGTAATACGTTATTGGTGGTCGAACATGATGAAGATACCATGTATGCTGCCGACCATATTATTGATATTGGCCCGGCTGCCGGTTCTCTAGGCGGTAATGTTGTTGCTCAGGGTACCGTCGAGGAAATCAAACAGGTCAAAGAGTCTATTACTGGACAATATTTGAGCGGGGCTAGATACATTCCTGTACCAGCTGTCCGCCGTCAGCCAAGTGGAAAATGGCTGGAAGTAGTAGGCGGTAAAGAAAATAATTTAAAAAATATTACTGTTCGTTTTCCGCTTGGCGTATTTACCGCGGTAACAGGTGTATCAGGTTCAGGCAAAAGTACTTTAGTCAATGAAATTTTATATAAGGGTCTGGCTCTAAGACTTTATGGGTCAAGGGTGCAGCCAGGTAAGCACAAGGAAATTCGTGGTCTTGAAAATATCGATAAAATAATTGATATTGACCAATCGCCCATTGGCCGAACGCCACGTTCCAATCCGGCTACCTATACCGGCTTATTTGATGTTATTCGTGAAGTGTTCAGCATGACGCCTGAAGCCAAAATGCGCGGCTATAAACCGGGGCGTTTTAGTTTTAATGTAAAGGGCGGGCGTTGTGAAGCCTGTCGCGGTGACGGGATAATTAAAATCGAAATGCACTTTTTGCCTGATGTGTATGTGCCTTGCGAGGTGTGTAAAGGCGCTCGCTATAATCGGGAGACTTTAGAAGTACGGTATAAAGGAAAAACCATAGCCCAGGTTCTGGCTATGGTGGTTGATGAGGCGGTAGAATTTTTTCAGAACAATCCTAAACTGCACCGTAAACTGCAAATTTTGCAGGATGTCGGGCTTGGTTATATAAAGCTTGGGCAGCCGGCGACAACTCTCTCCGGCGGTGAAGCGCAGCGGGTCAAGCTGGCGACTGAACTGGCGCGGCGCAGTACGGGTAAGACCTTGTATATTTTGGATGAGCCGACAACCGGACTTCATACAGCCGATATCCATAAGCTGCTGGAAGTATTACAGCGCCTGGTAGATGGGGGCGATTCGGTAGTGGTTATTGAGCATAATCTGGATGTCATAAAAACAGCTGACCATATTATCGATCTGGGACCAGAAGGTGGTTTTCGCGGCGGCAGTGTTGTGGCAACAGGCACACCCGAAGAAATTGTCAAGGTTAAAGCATCTTATACCGGACAGTTTTTGGCGCCTGTGCTCGCGAAAGGCATACGGGAATAAACCTATATTTTGCAGTTTTCCTTTTCTGGTAGGGGCAATTCACGAATTGCCCCTACCACGGGGAGTAAAATCTATATAAGAAGGGGCTGTCGCACTAATTTTACTTAGTGCGACAGCCCCTGGTAGTTTATGAACTCATGCGTTTAGAAATAAACTGTGTATCTATATCGCCGCTGCAAAAATACGGATCGTTGAGCACTTTTAAATGAAAATCAATGATGGTTTTTACGCCTTTAATGCGATACTCATTCAGGGCCCGTTTCATGATTTTGATAGCCTCGCCACGGGTACGGCCGCGCACAATAACTTTGGCAATCAGGGAATCATAGTAAGGTTGTACCAGGCAGCCAGCACAAACACCGCTATCAACCCGTACATTGGGACCGCCTGGCTGATGATAAAAGCTAATTTCACCAGGCGAGGGTAAAAAGTTGTTTGCGGAATCTTCCGCATTAATGCGGCACTCAATAGCGTGACCGGTAATGGTAACATCTGCTTGTTTTATATTAAGCGGTTCGCCGGAGGCAATCCTCAGCTGTTTGCGCACTATATCAATGCCGGTAATCATTTCAGTAATCGCATGTTCAACTTGAATACGTGGATTAATTTCCATGAAATAAAAATCACCGGTGTTTTTATCCATCAGGAATTCAACTGTGCCTACGTTGGTATAGTGAATACTTTTCGCGGCTCGAATGGCTAAAGAACCGACCCGTTGGCGCATTTCCGGGGAAAGAGCTGTAGAGGGGGCTTCTTCGAGAACCTTTTGATTGCGCCGCTGCAGTGAACATTCACGCTCCCCTAAATGTATGACATCGCCGTAATTGTCAGCCATGATTTGTACTTCAATATGGCGGGCGTCAGCAATATATTTTTCTAAATAAAACACGTTGGCTGTCAAATCGACTTTATTTACAGCACGTAGTAATTCAGCGGCATTATTGGCAACAAACATGCTTTTACCGCCGCCGCCGGATACCGGCTTCATAATGACGGGATAACCAATTTCTTCGGCAATCGAGCAAGCTTCCGCTGCATCATGTATTGGATCGCTGCCAATCGCCATAGGTAAGCCAGCTTGTTGCATGGCTTCCCGCGCTGCATCTTTATTGCCTACTTTGCGGATGATTTCGGCCCGTGGACCAACAAAAACAAGCCCTGCTTGGGTTACTTTTTCGGCAAAATCAGCATTTTCTGATAAGAAACCATAGCCAGGATGAATGGCATCAGCGTGCGTGGCCTTTGCGGCAGAAATGAGTGCATCCATATTCAAATAACTTTGTGCAGCATCTGCCGGGCCGAGCAAATAGGCGCTGTTCGCGAGCTGCACATGCAGAGCATCAGCATCTGCAGAAGAATATACTGCGACTGTTTCAACCCCCAGCTCCTGGCAGGCCCGGATGATACGTATCGCGATTTCACCGCGATTAGCAATTAGTAGACGTTTAAACATCGGATAGACCTCCATTTGCATTTTTTAGTTTAGCAAGTTCTTTTTTGAACTAACTACTTACTAAATTATTATAAAATAACAAGAGACTTTACACAATAGAAAAAAAATGTATACAATATAAATACATATGTATTTTTTTAGAGATTTAGAAATAGTTTCGACTAGTAGGTGCTAAAACTGAACTAATTATTGTATATTTTTTAAAAAACCGCAAGCGGTAATTTGTAGGATAAGGAGCAAGCTAGATGACAGATGAGTTAACAGAAAAGCTGCATCATTTGCCTGATAAACCAGGCGTATATATTATGAAGGATGCTGGCGGTCGGATTATTTATGTTGGTAAAGCCATTATCCTTAAGAATCGGGTACGGTCCTATTTTCAGAGCAGCCGCAATCATTCAGTGAAAGTAAAAACAATGGTTAGTCGGATTGCTGACCTTGAGTACATTGTTACCGCTTCTGAGCTGGAAGCGTTGATTTTGGAATGCAACTTAATAAAAAAGCATCGGCCGCAATATAATGTGCGCCTTAAGGATGATAAGAGCTATCCTTATATTAAGGTAACACTGCTTGAGAATTATCCGCGGGTGTTTATTACTCGTACTGTAAAAAAAGATGGAGCCCGTTATTTTGGCCCCTTTACCAGCTCAGCTGCAGTGCATGAAACACTGCAGCTGTTACAAAAGCTGTTTCCGCTCCGCAGCTGCCGCAGCCTGGAGACGCGGCGGCCCTGCTTGGAGTTTCATATTAAACGCTGTTTGGCTCCTTGTACCGGCAAAGTCGATTCGGAAATGTATCTAAATATGATTCGGGCGGTATGCCTATTTTTAGAAGGGCGCAGCCAGGATGTTATTGAAAAACTACAGCAGCAGATGTTGGAGGCGGCCGAAAATCTAAATTTTGAAGAGGCGGCAATCCTCAGAAATCAGCTGCAGGCGGTAGAAAAAATAACCGAAAAGCAAAATATTATTACCGGTTCAGGTGATCAGGATGTGCTGGGGCTGGCGAGATCGGCGGCAGGTACCTGTGTACAGGTCTTTTTTATTAGAAGCGGCAAGATGGTAGGACGGGAGCATTTTTTGCTCACTGGCAGTGAAGGGGAAAATGATGAAGACGTGCTTATCGCCTTTATCAAGCAATATTATAATCAAGCTGCTTTCATTCCAAGGGAAATCTTATTGCCATTGGAACTTGAGGAACAGCCGCTGCTCGCAGATTGGCTGACAGAGGCTAAAGGCGGCAGGGTGCTTGTTGAAACTCCTAAGCGCGGTACTAAGAAAGACGTTGTGACAATGGCCGCAGATAATGCTGCTATTGTACTTAATGAGGAGACTGATAAGTTAAAACGGCAGGAAGCGTGGACGACGGGTGCCGTGATAGAACTTGGCAAATACCTTCAAATGGACAAACCGCCAATCCGGATGGAATGCTTTGATATTTCCCATACGCAGGGCAGTGAAACCGTTGCTTCCATGGTGGTCTTTGTAAATGGCGAACCTAAGAAGTCGGATTATCGTCGTTTCAAGCTGCGGACAGTGGAAGGCAAACCTGATGATTTTAAATCTATGCAGGAAGTAGTGCTCAGACGATATCGGGAGGCCGCCGAGCCCTTGCCTGATTTGATTATTATTGATGGCGGCAAGGGACAGCTTAGCGCTGCGCTTGAGGTGATACGCGGTGTTGGACTTGCGGAAATTACGGTAGTAGGTTTAGCCAAGGAATTTGAACATATTTTTCGCGAAGGAATCAGTGAGCCCTTGGTTTTACCGCGTCGGTCGCAGCCGTTATACTTAGTACAGCGTATCCGGGATGAAGCCCACCGGTTTGCCATTACCTATCACAGGAAGCTCAGAGCCAAACGCAATATGGTTTCTGTGTTAGACCACATCCCGGGAATTGGGACGAAACGCCGAAAAGCTTTATGGGACGCGTTTGGTGGTCTGGCGAAAATAAAGGCGGCGTCAGTGGAAGAACTGGCTGCTGTGCCTGGTATCACCAAGCCGGCTGCCGAAGCAGTGTATGAGTTTTTTAGAAGAAAGCCGGGGGAATAAGCTTGAAACAGGTCATTTTTCTTTTTTGTAATTTTATATAATGCGCTTATAAAATAATGTTACTTTGAAATTAAGTTGGTAACTTCACAAGGATTTTAAGTAAGTTTGTTGAATTCTAAAATGGGTGGGAAAGAGATCAGTCAATTGGTAATAGCAGCAGCCCATAATCGTGACTGTTTTCCTGTCCTTGGATTTTAGTGAATTAAAACGGCGCGTAAGCTAAAAATTACCCCGTCACAACCATGACGGGGTAATTTCTGATTATGGCATAACGGCTGCTTCTTTGGTGCAGCTCATGATGGCTTTCCAAAACTCAGCAACATGGAGCTTTTCATCATTGGCATTTTTGCAAAATAGAGCTTTAACATCGGCATGGCAGGCTGTGTCGTAACTTTGCTGATACATATTGATGGCATCTAATTCATCAGTAATGGCTGTTGTTAAGAGCT
>JAJFUN010000067.1 GCA_021372375.1 Pelosinus sp.
GGGCACCCCTCTCTAGAGGGGAATAAAGGCAAAATGCTGGTATTTTTTATAGAATTAATTAGCTTGACAGAGCGAACAAATGTTTGTAAACTAAGTGATAGGTAAGTCATGCGAAATGGAGATGAAATAGCTTGGAAAAGATAGATAAAATACGGGCACTAGAGAGTGCCATGAAGCAGATTGAAAAAGATTATGGCAAGGGCTCCATTATGAAATTAGGCGAAGCTGCCGCCAAAATGAATATTGAAGTCATACCTACCGGCGCGCTCTCTTTGGATGTGGCATTAGGTGTGGGGGGAATTCCGCGCGGCAGGGTAGTAGAAATATATGGACCAGAATCCTCTGGTAAAACTACAGTTGCTTTACATATTATTGCAGAGGCCCAGAAACTTGGTGGCTTTGCAGCCTTTATCGATGCTGAACACGCGCTTGATCCAAGTTACGCCAAAAAATTAGGGGTAGATATTGATAATCTCTTGATTTCCCAGCCTGATAACGGGGAACAGGCGCTTGAAATTGCTGATGCCTTAGTGCGTAGCGGCGCCATGGATGTTATTGTTATAGATTCTGTTGCGGCCCTGGTGCCCAAGGCTGAAATCGATGGTGAGATGGGAGATGCGCATGTAGGACTGCAGGCTCGGCTGATGTCACAAGCCCTCAGAAAGCTGACAGGTATTATCAGCAAATCCCGAACAACTGCCATTTTTATCAATCAAATTCGCGAAAAAGTTGGCGTTATGTTTGGCAATCCAGAAACTACTACTGGCGGTCGTGCGCTAAAGTTCTATTCTTCGGTACGCCTGGATGTGCGTAGAATCGAAAGCCTGAAACAAGGCAATGATGTCGTTGGAAATCGTACCAGGGTTAAGGTAGTAAAAAATAAAGTAGCGCCACCTTTTAAACAAGCAGAATTTGATATCATGTATGGGGAAGGAATTTCACGGGAAGGCAGCATTATTGATATAGGAACAGAGCTGGATATTGTTAATAAAAGCGGCGCCTGGTATTCTTATAATGACAATCGTTTAGGGCAGGGCCGTGAGAATGCTAAGGATTTTCTCAAAGATAATGGTGTACTGGCCGGTGAAATCGAGAATAAAATTCGTGCAGCGCTTGCGATTAGCACGACAAGTGCTTCTGCGGCTAATGAAGAAGATTTGCCAATCGAAGAATAAGCCCCTAAAAATTAAATATTTTTCTTAAAAGAGAGCCTAAACTTGACACTACTTTTAAAAACCTTTAAAATTAAGGTAGCCAGTCATGCCAAGTGATAGTGAAATTGAAAATCTTTTAAGAGGGCCATTGCTATAGGGTGCAATTGGTTATGAAACTTTTAAAAGCCGAGTAAGTAACTCGGCTTTACCCTTAATATTTTATATGAAGGATGGGGGGTGTAAGGATATCGATATTTTTGAGGTAATTTTAATTGCTTTATTAGTAGGCGTAGTTGGTGCAGGTATCGGCTATGTCATACGCAAAAATATTGCGGAAGCCAAGATTGCTACTGCGGAGGATGCCGCTAAACGCATTATTGAGGATGCTCAAAGAGCTAGTGAAGCCAAGAAAAAAGAAGCACTTGTTGAAGCAAAAGAAGAAATCCATAGACATCGGAGCGAACTTGAACGCGAGACGAAAGAACGCCGTAACGAGTTGCAGCGTTTAGAACGGCGCTTGATGCAAAAGGAAGAAAATCTTGACCGAAAAATTGATTCCATTGAAAAAAAGGAAGAGGTTCTCAGTCGTAAAGAAACTGAGTTAGATAAAAGTCAAGAAAAGGTCGGTGAATTGTATAACAAGCAGTTAGCCGAATTAGAAAGACTCTCTGGCCTGACTTCAGAAGAAGCGCGTACCTTACTGCTGGCGAATACCAAGGATGAAATCAAGCATGAAACGGCGATGATGATTAAGGAATTAGAGCAACAGGCGAAAGAAGAAGCTGATAAAAAATCCCGTGAGATTATTTCATTGGCTATTCAGCGCTGTGCTGCCGATCATGTTGCAGAAACTACTGTTTCGGTAGTAGCATTGCCAAATGATGAAATGAAAGGCCGGATTATTGGTCGTGAAGGCCGCAATATCCGTACCTTAGAAACACTAACCGGCATTGATTTAATTATTGATGATACGCCGGAGGCGGTAATTTTATCAGGCTTTGATCCGGTAAGACGTGAAGTTGCCCGTATTGCCCTGGAAAAATTGATTACCGATGGTAGAATTCATCCAGCTCGCATTGAAGAAATGGTTGAGAAAGCACAAAAAGAGGTCGAGCAAAAGATTAAAGAAGCGGGTGAACAAGCTACTTTTGAAACAGGTGTGCATGGTCTTCATCCTGAAATTATTCGTCTCTTAGGACGATTACGTTTTAGAACAAGCTATGGACAGAATGTACTCAAGCACTCGATTGAAGTAGCGCATTTAGCAGGTGTTATGGCCGCCGAATTAGGCGTAGATGTAATGCTTGCCAAACGTGCAGGACTTCTCCATGATCTCGGCAAGGCCGTTGACCATGAGGTAGAAGGTCCGCATGTTACTATTGGGGCTGACTTGGCTAAGAAGTACCGCGAATCAGCGGAAGTAATTAATGCAATTGGCGCTCATCATGGTGATGAGGAACCCAAAACAGTGCAGGCAGTACTGGTAGCTGCGGCAGATGCCGTATCGGCTGCAAGGCCTGGTGCGCGTCGGGAATCTTTAGAAAGCTATCTTAAACGTTTGACAAGATTAGAAGAAATTGCTGAATCCTTTGAAGGTGTTGAAAAATGTTTTGCTATTCAAGCCGGCCGAGAGATTCGTATCATGGTAAAACCTGATAAAGTAGATGATTTGGCATCGGTTGGTCTGGCTCGTGATATTGTAAAAACCATTGAAAATGAGCTTGAATATCCCGGTCAAATTAGAGTTACGGTCATTAGGGAAACCCGGGCAGTTGATTACGCTAAATAAGTTAACACAAACGACCTCTTTGCAGGTCGTTTTTAATTATCTAGGTGAATAATTTATTTCCAATAATTAAGTTTTGTACAGCAGCAGGAATTGCCGGCCTATTAGAGAATAGTATTTATATATTTGACACTTGATTAGTAAATATATGGCAGGTGGTTTGTAATGCAGAAAATACGGCAGTTAGATGAAGAAATTTCTGATGGCGTTAATTTACTTATCTCTATTTTAGTTCGTTTTCCGGAAATCGGTACTATTCGTTTTGACCAACATAACAATTCTTTAAAAACTACCTTTATGTTGTCTTCTATTCCAAGTGGCAGCGAGTTTAAAGAAATTCGCCGTTTACTGCTTGATAGCCTGGCTGCTTATCATATGCTGGAGGGTTTAGCCGCAACTCTTACGGAAATTGAGCTTAGCACATATGAGAGAATGGCAATGTTGACAATTTTGCGTGATGTGCATACTTTATCAAAAGGTGAGTTTGCCCTTATTATTACGCTGCTGCGTGATTGCTTTAAGGATAGATTGGTTAGTGAATCAAATGATGTTATGCTGGAAGAAGATTTGCTGATGCAAGAAGAACAGATAGATAATATGCTGGAAAATATGAAACAGCAGCATATTGCGCAAAGTCTGATTGGTTTTAGAGAAGACGGCAGGGTTGTTGTTTTTAATAAATAGAAATTAAGTGTATAAATAGTATGAAACCAGGGGACTTTTTATAAGATACCCTGGTTTTAGTGTTTATTTATGTCAAGGAGGATACTATGCGTGAGATTAAAGTAATGATGATTGGTGATATATGCGGAAAATCTGGGCGCCAGGCGGCTGCTCACTATATTCCGTTATTACAAAAAGAGCATGGCTTGGATTTGGTTATTGCCAACGGGGAAAATTCCGCTGGAGGCATCGGTATAACTAAAGATATTGCCGCAGAGTTACTCTCGATGGGGATTGATATGATTACCACCGGCAATCACATCTGGGACAAAAAAGAAATTTTTGATTTTATTGCGCAGCAAGATAAACTTTTAAGGCCGGCAAATTATCCTGCAGGTACTTTGGGACAAGGCTATCAGATTATCAAGGTCGGCATATATCGTTTGGCAATTATTAATTTAGCAGGCAGGGTGTTTATGCCGCCGATTGATTGTCCTTTTCAGTGTGCTGAGGCAATTCTTAAACAGATTTCCGACAAGTGTGATATGATTATTATTGATTTTCATGCCGAAGCTACGTCAGAGAAAATGGCGCTTGCCTGGTATTTAGATGGGAAGGTTTCCTGTATAGCAGGCACGCATACACATATACAAACTGCCGATAATCGGATTTTACCGAGCGGAACGGCTTATATCAGTGATTTGGGCATGGTTGGCGCCTGGAATTCTATTTTAGGGATGGAAAAAGAAGCAGTAATCAGGAAATTCGTTACAGGGCTGCCAGCCCGTTTTACGGTAGCAAAAGGGCAAGCAGTGTTTTGTGCCATTATTGTTACCATTAATGCTGAAACTGGGCGAGCGGAAAACATTACTAGAGTACAGGAATTTTTTTAATAGATTTAGGAATTAGGTAATGATGAATTTTTCTAATTATTTAAACTTTTTTATTTGGAAAAAAGGAATTTTTTGGTCACACCACGAATAGTTGATAATGTAGGGAGTTTTATAGCACTAAACTTTTTGATTAAAGGAGGGTACTACATGGAAGTTTTAAAGGTATCAGCAAAATCTAATCCTAATTCTGTAGCAGGTGCGCTTGCTGGCGTTATGAGGGAACGCGGTATGGCGGAAATGCAGGCGATTGGCGCCGGCGCACTTAATCAAGCTGTAAAAGCAGTAGCGATTGCAAGAGGTTTTGTAGCACCACATGGTGTAGATTTAATTTGCATCCCTGCCTTTACAGATATTATGATTGATGGTGAAGAACGGACGGCTATAAAGCTCATTATTGAGCCACGTTGAACAAGGTAATTAATAGAACCTGTTCTTTAGGAATGGGTTCTATTAATTTTATTACCGGGAAGGGATCCTATTTATGACTGCTGATTTACATATTCATACTACGGCGTCGGATGGACGGCTGGCTCCTGAAGAAATTATTAAAACTGCTCTTAGCGCTGGTCTTAGTGAGATTGCAATTACTGATCATGATACAGTGGCAGGACTTTTACAGCTCTATGCCGATAAAGCAGTAATAAAGGGTCAGTTGACGATTATTCCTGGCATTGAATTTAGTACAGAGTTTCCCTGTCATGAGGTACATATTTTGGGGTATAATATTGATATTTTTCATACCGCGTTAAAGGAGGAACTGGGCAAACTTTCCTATGATCGGCAGCAGCGAGTTCAAAAGATGGTTGCCAAACTAAAGAAGCTTGGTTATGTTATAGAGTATCAGCAAGTTTTAGCTTTAGCGGGTAATGCTGGCTCTATCGGACGTCCGCATGTGGCGAGAGCACTTCTCGAAAATGGCTATTTTACGGAAATTGGTGAGGTCTTTACTGCTTTATTAGGCAAAAATGGTCCTGCTTATGTGCCGCATTATAAAATGAATATAAAAACAGTTCTTCAGGTTATCAAATCAGTCGGCGGGACTGCGGTACTAGCTCATCCAGGATTAATTGACAATGATGATATTGTTTTTGAGGTTATTAACGTCGGGATAGATGGTCTCGAAGTATATCATCCGATGCATACGTCTTGGCAAGCAAACAAATATTTGGAGATGGCTCAAAAGTACAATTTATTGGTGACCGGCGGGTCGGATTTTCATGGTATGCCGGGGCGATATCCTGAAAAATTGGGTGATTTTACAATTTCCTCGGCGCTGGCCAAAAAAATATGTAGAATACAGGGGTAAAATAGATTGTTTAATGTACATTTTTTGTTATAATAAATATAGCGAGTTGAAGCCATTGCATGTAAAATGGCGGCATAGTACTTGACGACACCTGTAAAGGTGTTTTCGTTTTAATATGATGCAGCAAGCAGGGGGCTATCCAATGGAGGTTATTGCATTAGTTGGACCAAGTGGTACGGGAAAAAGTCATCGTGCTTTAGTTGTAGCGCATGAGCAAGGTGCCGATGCGATTATAGATGATGGACTCTTAATTAAGGATTGTAAAATTATTGCCGGACATTCGGCCAAAAAGGAAGACAGCAAGATTAAGGCGGTACGCCGGGCCATTTTTACCGATGCGGAACATACCTTTGAGGTGCGCGCTGCCATTCAAGCGGTTAGTCCCAAAAAGATACTTATTTTGGGAACATCAGAAAATATGGTGCAAAAAATTGTTGCCGTCTTGCAGCTGCCGCTGATCTCCAAAGTAATCCATATTGAGGATATTGCTAGTCCGGCCGAAATTGCCAAGGCCAGGGAAAGTCGTTTAAAAGAAGGTAAGCATATTATTCCGGTGCCAACTATTGAATTAAAACCCCACTTTTCAGGCTATATGATTGATCCCCTGGAAATATTTTTTCGTAAGCCGCAGGCTAAAAGGCTTAAATTGGGCGAAAAATCGATTGTGCGGCCTACCTTTAGTTATTACGGAAAACTTTTAATTTCTGATGCCGCGATAGCAGCTATTGTCGAGTATATGGCGATGAATGAACCGAATATTACCAAGGTTAGTCAGATTCATATTAAAAATTCGCAGGATCGGGAAAAGGGAATATCTATTTCGCTTGATGTGACGGCTAAGTATGGCAGTAAGTTAAGAGAAGCGGCCTATCAGGCGCAGCTCCATATCAAACATAGTGTAGAATATATGACAGGGATGGCTGTCAAAGAGATAAATGTCTCGGTTAAACGTCTTAGTATGGACAAATAATATTGTTATAGAGACTGTTACAAAATGCTCAGATGCTAGGCGCGACGAGGAGCACAGCGGAGGCGTACTGCGGCGTACGCCTCAGTGAGCACCGCAGGAGTAACAACGCAGATGGGCGTTTTGTAACAGGCTCATTAGGAAGGGTGATAGCTTGGAACAGGTAGCGAAGGACTTAGTATTATTTTCGGGTTATGCAAAATTGCCAATCGGTATTACGGCTGGTGAATTATACAAAATAGTTGGTGTGGTAGTAACTGTGGAAATGCAGTCGGGCGAAATTATTGAGGCTGATTGTACATTAGCAACAGAACTGGCGCGTAGGCACATCGCCAGAGCCTTGATTGGGCATTGTTTACAGGAAGGACCCGAAAAATTGGCGAAAATAGTGGAACATATTTATCAGGGAAATGCAAAAAAGTCGATAATTACGGCAATCCGCATAATTTTTGATAAATATCACAGTTATAAAGAAGCGTTAGAAGAAAATTCGCAGTAAAAAAGTATAAGGAGTAAATATGATTATTTCTTGGAATACTACACAGGCTTGTAATATAAGCTGTTTACATTGTTATAGGGATGCTGGGGTCAAGCGGCCGGATGAATTAACTACACAGCAGGGGAAAAAGCTTTTGGACGAAATGGCGCGGGCTAATTTTAAAATTGTTATCTTGAGCGGCGGCGAGCCACTCATGCGTAAAGATATATATGAACTCATTGCTCATGCCAAAAGTATTGGTCTTAGGCCAGTGCTTGGTACAAATGGCATACTGATTTCCGAAGAGGTGGCTAAGAAGCTGAAGGCCGCGGGTTTAGCGAGGGCAGGAATTAGTCTTGACAGTACAGATAAAGCCAAACATGACTGGTTTCGGCAGTCTGAAGGAGCCTGGGACAAGACTATTGCCGGCATGAATGCATGTAAAAAAGCCGGTCTTCCTTTTCAGATTCATACGACAGTGATGAAGTGGAATGAACCTGAAATAACACAAATTACTGATTTAGCTGTAGAAATGGGCGCAGCAGGGCATCATTTGTTTTTCTTGGTACCAGTAGGGCGCGGTACAGAGATTGAAGATACTACTTTGCAAACAGAGCAATATGAAGCTCTGCTGGAGCGTATTTTAGACAAGCAGTCTCAAGTTTCTATCGAACTTAAGCCGACATGTGCGCCGCAATTTATGCGGATTGCCAAAGAGCGCGGCATGAATATGCGCTTTTCTCGGGGCTGTTTGGCAGGTACTGCTTACTGCGTTATTTTACCAAATGGTGATGTGCAGCCCTGTCCGTATTTACCGCTAAAAGCGGGAAATGTAAAGGAAACAGACTTTTCTGAAATATGGAAGGAAAGCCGGCTGTTTAATGAACTTAGGACCCAGCCGCTTAAAGGTGCCTGCGGTGCCTGCGGCTATGATAGTATTTGCGGTGGGTGCCGGGCTCGCGCCTATTATTATTCCGATGGCGATTATTTGGCAGAGGAGCCCTGGTGTACAGCCGGTCGGTAAAATCTATGTACTATGCAGGATTAGTACAATGAAATGAATTTATAACAACGCAAATGAGGTTATTACTAGGCCTTTGCCTTGGTGAAGGCGCTAACTTGTTGGCGCGGAGCGTAAGTTAATGGGGGAAAAAAGATGCCTGTAGTTTCGATTGTTGTACCAGTGTTTAATGAACAGGAAAATATTGAAGTTTTTTACCAGGAAGTATGTAAGTATATGCAGCCTTTATCATATGATTTTGAGGTAATTTTTGTTGATGATGGTTCAAGAGATGCAACTCCGCTCATTTTGGAGAAGCTCTCTGCGCAGGATGAAAAAGTACGCGGGCTCATTTTGGCGCGTAACTGCGGTCATCAGATTGCTCTGACGTGTGGCCTTGATCATGCCGATGGGGATATTGTAATTACCATGGATGGTGATATGCAGCATCCGCCTCAGATGATTCCTATGCTTATCGAAAAATGGGAAGAAGGCTTTGAAGTCGTACAAACCATTCGGAAAAGTACCGAAGGTGTGTCCTGGCTCAAAAATTTCACATCGTTTATGTATTATAAAGTAATTAATGCCATGTCGAACGTGCATATTCAAGAAGGCGGCTCGGATTTTAGACTACTTGACAGGCGGGTAGTACAGGGATTTCGGCTGTTTAAGGAACGGGCACGGTTTATTCGTGGGATGATAGGGGCAATTGGCTATAAACAAACTACCATGGATTTTGTTGCGCCGAAACGATATGCGGGAACATCTAAGTTTTCCCTCAGGAAAATGCTGCATTTTGCCTTAGACGGGATTACAGCCTATTCAAAATTGCCGCTCCGGTTTGCGTTTTATATTGGGCTGCTCTTTAGCGGGATTAGTTTTATATTGGCGCTGCATGTTGTATATACAAAAGTTTTTACAGATGAGGCAGTACCAGGCTGGGCTACCATTTCAGCCAGCATTTCCTTGCTTGGCGCTTTACAGCTCTTAGGGCTTGGTATTATTGGTGAATATGTAGGCCGTATTTTTGAAGAAGTAAAACAAAGACCATTATATCTTGTGCGGGCAGAGTTAAAAAAAAGAAAGCTATAGCTTTTGGGGGATCATATGCTTGCATTTTATTGGAATAAATTTATCAGGCATCATTGGGATATGGTTTTAAGTGCTATACTTTGCTTTATTTTGGCGAGTGCGGCCGGGCTTGGTGCGCCGCTTGTTGTAAAGGCTTTGATTGATGATGCGCTAAACAGAAATGATTTAAGTTATCTGCATATTATTTTAATTAGTATTGTGGCGCTCTATTTGCTGCGCGGCATATTTTCTTATATTTATAATTATCAAATGTCGAAGGTTGGCAATCATATGACCTTCCAAATGCGCCAGCAAATGTTTGAAAAATTGCAGCGGCTTGATTATGCTTATTTTATTAATACGCCGCCCGGCGAAACCATTTCGTTATTTATTAATGACTTGTGGCTTATTGAGCAGGCCGTGGCTTTAGGCTTTCCTGACTTTCTGATTGAGTCGATTACGCTACTTTCGATTATTGCTATTATGCTGTATTTTAATGCCAAATTGGCTGTTATAACCTTTATTACCTTGCCGTTTATTATTATTGCTATTGGACATTTTAATAAAAAAATTGCAAAGTTTGGTACACTTGTGGAAAATACCATGGCCAGGTTAACCGCCAGCTTACATCAATCGCTATTGTCTATTGTCATGGTACAAAGCTATGTGCGTGAAGAATACGAATATAAAAAGATCAGCGAAAAAATACGCAAGGCCTCGGCTGATTTATTGAAGGTACAGCGCTTGAATGCCATTTTATTAGCATTAGTAGAATTTTTGGCAGCGATGGGCCTGACAATTATTATTTGGTACGGCGGGCGAGAGGTAATTAACGGGGGATTAACGGTTGGCGGCATGTTTGCCTTTTTGATCTATATTATTAATGTGCCAACGCCTGTAAGAAAAATTAGTGAAGCTATGACCCGCATGAAGCTAGGGATGATTGCTTGGCAGCGCATTGCCAAACTCGAAAATCAAGTCAGCGCTATTGCTGATGGGGCGAGCGAACTGCCGGCAATACAGGAAAGCATTGAATTTAAAAATGTTTCTTTTTATTATAATACCAGGAAGCCAATCTTAAAAAATGTTAATCTGGCTGCAAAGCGCGGTGATGTAATCGCAGTCACCGGGCAGAGCGGAGCAGGTAAATCATCTTTTGCCAATTTGCTGCTGCGGTTTTATGACCCCAATGAGGGCGGCATCTTTATGGATGGCGTAAATATAAAAGATGTAAAAGTTAGCTCACTTAGGAGTCAAATAGGGTTTATTCAGCAGGAACCTATTTTATTTAATACCAGTATTTTGGAGAATATTCAATATGGCAATGCCGAGGCTACCCGTGCCCAAATTATTGCGGCGGCTAAATTAGCGAATGCCCATGATTTTATTATGGAACTAGATAAAAACTATGATTATATTGTCGGAGAAATGGGCACACGTCTATCCGGCGGACAGCGTCAGCGGATTGCCATTGCCAGGGCTATTGTGAAAAATCCGGCTATTTTGGTTTTAGATGAGCCAACCGCCGCGCTTGACGCGAGTGCCGAGAAGCTGGTCATGCAGGCTATCAGGAAGGCTAGTGAAGGACGCATTACTTTTTTGATTACGCATTCTTTATCTGTCCTGATTAATTCTGATAAAGTCTTGCATTTAGCAAATGGATCGCTTTCTGATGAGAATGAAAATCCGCAAATTAATAGTGCGGCCCAAACACTGTCCGTACAATAAATAAACCCTACTGCGCAGCGCAGTAGGGTTTATTTATAAAATATAACTTTCTATAGACCTATGTTTAGCATAATAGTATATTTACAGGTAAAAAGAGGGTTTTTTACTATTTTGGCGAAGTTCTCTAGCTAAAAGTATGAAATTTTCGTCGCAAGTTAGAAGAAATATTTTCTATATGGTATAATTCCGAGTTAGGTGGGATAATGAAAAAATATATAATAAAATCTTCATCTTATCAAGAGACATTGCATAATTTGGCAGAATACCATAAAGTGATTCTGCGTAGGGTAGGCAGTAGGTTTAAATTTCCTAATGCTTCTGTAACGCCCTTTATTGCTTTACGAAAAAATGTTGAAATAGGTTTTTTATGTAGTCCATTGATTGAATGGGAACGAGAAGCTGTCGCTAAATATGGGAAAAGGCCAGTTTTTGAAGAATATTATCCATTAATTTTTGATTTTGTAAAAAAAGTAACAATCCCACAAAAAGCTGATGATTATGCTTGTAAAATATCTTATTTTTACATTTTTCCGCCGATTTATCATAAAGATATGATATGCAGCTTTTTTGTGAATTTCTTTGAAAGGCCTATTTTTAAGAATTTCAATGTACAATCCAATTCATTAGAACAAGAGATTGTTGCCCAAATATCGATCTTCTTTCGGAAGCAGAATAAATATGGACCAGAACAAATTTCTGTGGCTATTTTAGATGATGAATTTATAACTATTATGGTTTCGGGATTATTAACTCCATTTTTAAAAGAATTTGTTAGAAATGAGACAGCAGACGCTGTTGTGATTGAAAAAATATTTGTAACACAAACAGAGATTCTTTTAGAACAGATTTTTAGAAAGCATTTTAGTACAGAAATACATAAGCCTTTTATTTTCTTTGATAAGATAAATGATAAGCTGATTATTTTATCTAGTTTATCCCAATCTATATGGGATAGTTTTCTTGACACGATATATATTTAATTTACGAGCTATGTTTTTTAGAAATCACTGTTTTAGTATTTTTAAGAAAATGTAGTGTAAGTTAAAGAATGTTTAATAGGTAGTTTAATAGGTAGTTTAATAGCAGGTTAGGCAGTACGTTTATATATGTAGCTGTTTAAATACGCTTGTATTTTGTTTACAAGCGTATTTTTTTTATAAAGATTTTTAAATATTAGGAGGTATAGTTATGGAAGGCAAGAGACGAGTAGAAAATGTGCAAGATTTAAAGTTGACAGATGTTATTAATTTGGAGGTATTA
This sequence comes from Pelosinus sp., assembly GCA_021372375.1. Classification (GTDB taxonomy): domain Bacteria; phylum Bacillota; class Negativicutes; order Propionisporales; family Propionisporaceae; genus JAJFUN01. The sequence continues at coordinate 12,307 of JAJFUN010000067.1, forward strand.
CAAAAATTTCAGGATGATTTTGCCAAAGGAATGGGATTAGCCAGCGTTACAGTTGATAAAGATGGAACGCCTGTCACAAAGCCAAGTTATTATACAAAATTCTGTATGGAATTTACTCATGCAACCGAAATTGGTGATAAACGGTGTGCTGAATCTCATAAGCGCGGTGGACTGGAAGCTGCACGGTTAGGAAAGCCTTATGTATATGAATGTCATGCAGGGCTTATTGACTTTGCCGCACCAATTATGTTAGAAGGACATCTTTTAGGAACAATACTTGGTGGACAAGTTTTAGCAAATAAACCTATTGATGAAAAATATAAAAAAATCGCGGGAGAAATAGGAGTAGATAGTAACGGGTATGTGGATGCAGTTCAACATATTAATATTTTAGAAAAAGATAGAATTGAAGCGGCTGCTAATGTTCTTTTTGTTGTTGCTAATAACATGTCGGAGTCGGCATATCATCAAAGACAATTAAAAGCATCAGTAGAAACTTTAAATGATAGCTTGCATCAGATTTCGGCAACGATGCAAGAATTGGCCGCTTCCGCAACTAATGTAAGCGATAATCAAGTGAAGCTTAATTCTGAAATTAAAAATGTGGATGAAGTAACAAGTCAAATTAATGAAGTAATGGACTTGATTAAGGAAATAGCTGATGAAACAAGATTATTAGGCCTAAATGCAGCTATTGAAGCTGCCAGAGCAGGTGAAGCGGGATTAGGATTTGGGGTAGTGGCTCAAGAAATCCGTAATCTTTCTAGTGATTCAAAACAAACAGTTAGTAAGATAAAAGAATTCACAAATCGTATTCGCCAATATGTAAATGCAACTGTTACTATGGGCGGAGAAACTTTGTCAACCGTGGAACAGCAAGCGGCGGCAATTGAAGAAGTAACAGCCAGTGTTGAAGAATTGACAAGCATGACAGAACAATTAAATACACTGGCAAATAGTCGAGTATAAGGAGCGAAAAATTGTGCAACTTGTTGTTTTTGAATTAAACAAAAATGAATATGGTATAGATGCTCTCAGTGTAAATGGTATTTTAAGAGCTAAGAAGTTTGCTATTCAAAAAATGCCTGGAGTTGTTGATTCAATAGAGGGCGTCATTAATGTTCGGGGCAAAATAAGTTTTGTATTCAATTTAGGCAAAAAGTTTAAAATTGTAACAACGAAAATTCATGAAGAGAGTAAATTTATTATGATTAACATAGGAGACGTTGTTGCTGGATGTATCGCTGATGAAGTTACCGATATTATTAAAATTGAAGATGAAGCAATACAGGTAGCTCCAAGTTTTACCAAACAAGAGTCTTATATAAAAGGAATAGGAAAATTTGAAGATAGAATGATTATTATTTTAGATTCAGAGAAAATTATCTCTCTCGAAGAAACCGAAGCATTAAAACCAGATGATATTAAGAATGTACACAAACTCAGTTAACGTAATGCCGGTCGAACCCATAGAAACAGCAATCCCTGCGATTAAAAAGAGTCGCGGGGATTGCTGTATTTCCAATTTAATTTCTTGATGAAAGGTCTCTGAAGTAACGACCCAAGGCATTTAATTTTATATTCCCCAAATAGGCACAATCAAATTCTGGCTGTCAAACGCCGACAACCTATCAGTCGTACAAAGCAGAGCTCCTGTGCCACGCTCCAAAGTAGCCTTGTCAATCACGCCAAACACACGAGTGAGCTGCTTTTGTGGCGTGACAGTTTTCTTGATTTCTATGGGGTATAGTTGCCGCTGTCCTATAGAAGAAGCGTATCTAAAAATTTGTAGCTATAAGTCGAAAAAACTATTGACTATTTTGGTATATAAATCATATAATGAAAGAAATGGTTATTGTCACTGACAACTAAATAGTTGAGTTAATTATATTAACATTTTCTTATCATGGTGCTGATGTTTGGTAATCATTTCGTTGCTAATGACAACGAAATGATTAGAGGAAACGGAACTTGACAAAGGCGAGCATGGCACGCTGGTAAGAACTAAAAGGGAGGAAGGGAAGAATGGACGGTGCATTTCGTGTAGGGGTAGATGTTGGTTCAACTACGATAAAAATAGTCATTCTTGACGAAAGTAATAGTGTTGTTTATCGCCAATACCTCAGACATTTTTCCAATGTTGTCTCAACACTTAAGAACATGATTGACGCGGCGCACGCGGCAATGCCTAAAAACTTGTTGTCAGTGATGTTTACCGGTTCGGCTGGTATTGGGCTTTCAGAATGTTTGGATGTTTCATTTGTTCAGGAAGTGGTGGCCTGTACGCAGGCCGTGAAGAAAATTATCCCTGATACTGACACGGTCATTGAGCTTGGTGGCGAGGATGCGAAGATTACGTATTTTGGTGGTAGTGTAGAACAACGTATGAATGGTGTTTGTGCCGGTGGCACAGGGGCTTTTATTGATCATATGGCTGCTCTACTAAACACCGATGCGGCTGGATTGAACGAATTAGCCAAACAGTACAAGAACATCTATCCGATTGCTTCTCGCTGCGGCGTATTTGCCAAAACCGATGTACAGGCACTGATGAATGAAGGGGTCTCCAAGGAAGACATTGCAGCGTCTATTTTGCAGGCAGTTGTCAATCAGACAATTGGCAGTTTGGCGCAAGGGCGGCCGATACGGGGGAAGGTCGCGCTACTGGGCGGTCCATTGTGTTTTCTGTCTGAACTGCGGCGGCGTTTTGTTGAGACACTGGGGCTAAGAGAAGATCAGGTTATTAATCCGGAAAGTTCGCAGTATTTTGTTGCTATTGGCGCGGCGTTATCCTCCCGAGAAAAACCGATTACATTCGGCTGTCTGTATGAGCGGATTCCCAGAATGAATGGTTTGGGCAGTAATTTTGATACAAATCGTCTTGTATCGCTATTTGCGGATCAAAAGGAGATTAAGCAATTTCAAGATCGCCATGCGCAGCATGCGGTACCAAGGCAAGAACTATCCACTTATACCGGTAAGGCTTATTTGGGTATTGATGCCGGGTCTACTACGACCAAACTGGCGCTTATCGGCGAGAATGCTAGCTTATTGTATTCTTATTATGGCAGTAATCAGGGAAAACCATTAGATACCGTGATCGAGTTCCTGAAAAAGCTGTATGCGGTGTTGCCGCCCAAAGTTAGGATTGTCGGTTCTGTAGTTACAGGTTATGGCGAAAGATTGATTCAGGCCGCTCTGCAGGTTGATATCGGGGAAGTGGAAACGGTGGCTCATCTAAAGGCGGCAAATTACTTTTTGCCAGGCGTGACCTTTGTCCTGGATATTGGCGGACAGGATATGAAAAGCTTTTTTGTCCGGGATGGTGTGATTGAGTCGATTATGCTGAATGAAGCTTGCTCGGCTGGTTGCGGTTCTTTTATTGAAAACTTTGCACAATCAGTGGGGATGACGGTGCCTGCTTTTGTACAGCAGGCGCTTGAAGCCTCGCATCCGGTAGAACTAGGAACCCGTTGTACGGTGTTCATGAATTCAAAAGTCAAACAGGCGCAAAAAGAAGGCGCAGGGATTGGCGATATTTCTGCCGGACTAGCTATATCGGTGGTTAAAAACGCTCTGTTTAAAGTAATCCGTTTAAAAAATACCGAAGAACTAGGCAAAAAGATTGTCGTTCAGGGTGGGACTTTTTATAATGATGCGGTCTTACGAGCCATGGAACTTATTCTTGACCGAGAAGTTGTACGACCGGATATTGCCGGAATCATGGGAGCGTATGGTGCGGCTTTACTTGCACAGGAGCGCTGTCAACGGCAGGAACAATCGACTTTGCTTACGGCCGGGGAACTTGCCGGCTTTTCGGCAAGTTCGGATACCCGGCGCTGTAGCTTTTGCGGTAACCATTGTTTGATTACGGTTCAACGCTTTCCAACCGGGAAAGAATATTATGCTGGTAATCGCTGTGAACGGGGAACTGGTCAGGAGAAAAACGGCGTTGAGGTACCCAGTCTTTATGCGTATAAATATAAGCGGCTTTTTCGCTATGCTGCGCTGCTGGAGGCGAACGCGCCGCGCGGAACAGTAGGAATTCCTAGAGTTTTGAACATGTATGAAGACTATCCTTTTTGGTTTACTTTTTTTACTGCCTTAGGGTATCGTGTCGTTTTATCAGCTAACTCTTCGCCCAAACTATATGAAAAAGGATTGGGTACTATACCATCAGAAACGGTTTGCTATCCGGCTAAGTTGGTGCACGGGCATATAGCCGACTTAATTGACAAAGGGGTAAAAAAGATTTTTTATCCTTGTATTGTGCATAATACGGGAGCAAACCAGAAAGCAGACAAGTGCTACAACTGTCCGATTGTTTCTGCATACCCGGAGAATATTGCTGCTAATATGGATGTGCTGCAAGAAAAGGAAATTACATTTTGGCATCCGTTTTTACCCTTGAACCATTCTGGCAGGCTGGAGCACAGGCTCAGCCAGGAGCTAGCCGGAGAGAATCTTACCAGGCGGGAAATCAACCGGGCCTTGGAGAAGGCATATGCCGAACAGGCTGCTTACAAAGCCGATGTCCGGCAAAAAGGGGAAGAAGCACTGGTATACATGAAGGCACATCATGGAAAGGGAGTCATTCTGGTTGGAAGGCCGTATCATATTGATCCGGAAATTAACCATGGCTTGCCGGAATTAATTCAATCTTTTGGCTTGACTGTATTATCAGAAGATTCAATACAAACCATGTCTGGTACGGGAGAGACACTGCGTGTTCTTGATCAATGGGCATATCATTCTCGGCTTTATGCAGCGGCTGAATTTGCAGCACAGCTTCAGTATCCTAAATTAGAGTTAATTCAGTTAAATTCTTTTGGTTGCGGACTGGATGCGGTGACAATGGATCAGGTGAAAGAAATTTTAGATCGGAATCAGAAAATCCATACGATTATAAAACTGGATGAAATCAGTAATCTGGGAGCAGCGCGCATTCGCATACGCTCACTTTTGGCCGCGCTGCGAGAACGCGAAAAAGAATCACTAGACATGCAAAAACAATGGAAGCAGCCAGTGCATTTTCATAAGTCCGTTTTTACCGCGGAGATGAAACAAACCCATACGATTTTAGCGCCGCAAATGTCACCGGTTCATTTTCAGTTTTTACAAACCAGTCTGCAAAAGGCCGGATACCGCGTAATTATTCCTGATGTGCCAGATAAAACGGCAGTGGACGAAGGGCTAAAATATGTTCATAATGATGCTTGCTATCCGGCTATTCTTGTTATTGGGCAAATGATTAGCGCCTTAAAATCCGGGAATTTTGACAAAGAACATACTGCCATCATGATGGCGCAGACAGGGGGAGGCTGCCGGGCCAGCAATTACCTTGCATTGATGCGTAAGGCGCTGCAGGATGCCGGAATGTCGGAAATACCTGTGATGTCCATATGGGGTGAAAAGTCGCCGGGGTTTTCTCTGACCTTACCGATTTTTAAGGACCTGGTTATGGGAATTTTGTATGGAGATCTTTTAATGCGACTGGTGCATCGCATACGGCCTTATGAAAAGGTAGCGGGCTCAACAGATAAGCTTTATGCGTATTGGGCGGCTCGCTGCCAGCAAGCGTTGAGCAGCGGGAACCGGCGAGACTTTCCTGATAATATCCAGAGAATCATTCACGATTTTGATCAACTGCCGATTTATGATACATTAGTAAAGCCGCGCGTCGGCATTGTTGGCGAGATTTTGGTTAAATACCATCCCGGTGCCAATAACAATATTATTAAACTGTTGGAACAGGAGCAGGCGGAGGTTGTTGTGCCAGATTTGCTGAACTTCTTTTTATACACTGCACATGATCGGATTGTAGAATGTGATATGTTGTCAGGTAGCTTTGCTGATAAGGTAAAAGCGATAGTTTTTATCAAAGCGCTGGAATTTTATCGTAAACATATGGAAAGAGCTCTTTTAAACAGCAAGCGATTCGAGCCGCCGCATTCGATAAAGGAACTTGCTGCCATGGCACAAAAACACTTGTCTCTGTGTAATATGACTGGGGAAGGCTGGCTTTTAACCGGGGAAATCGCGGCACTTTTGCGCAGCGGAATCAAGAATGTGATATGTGTGCAGCCTTTTGGCTGTTTACCAAATCATATTGTTGCCAAGGGGATGTTCAAAGAGCTGCGGCGCTATTACAAAGAAGCGAATATTGTTTCGTTGGATTATGATTCTGCCGCCAGTGAAGTGAACCAACTGAATCGTATTAAGCTAATGCTGTCCGTTGCGGAAGGTAAAATTGGATAACGCTATATTTATAGCAAATAATTAATTAAGAGGAATGATACATAACTATGCTTGATACAGTTGGCTTTTTTATTAGTCGGACTCAATCTAAAATGCAGAAAAAATTTCTCCAAAAATTAAAACCATACGGTGTTACTCCTGAACAATGGGCTTTGTTTGCGATGCTTTCAGAAAAAGAGGGAATTTCATTGACAGATTTATCGCGGACATCGTTAAAAGATAAACCATATACGACTAGGCTTATCGATAGAATGGGAAAAAACGGCTATATCCGCCGCGAAGAAAGTCAGGACGATAAACGATCTTGTTTAATTTTTTTATCAAAAAAAGGAGGCGAGTTGAGAAACGAAATTCTCCCGATTATTAATGAATTAAACCAGAAAGTGATGGAGACATTGACAGAAGACGAAGTTAAGCAATTGAAGTTCCTTTTAAATAAGCTGTATGAACAGGTTAAAGATTGAAGAAGTTTATTTATTCATCGGAAAAAATTTTGTCCCACATCATATACAGGATAATTAACGAAGTCGCCAATACAATGCCAAGGTCTCCTAGATATTGTTCCATGAAAATAAATTCACCATCCTATTTAAATATGCTTTTCATCAAGGGAAGGCTCTTAGTTCGATCCGAACAGATATTTGAATATCGTGGGTACAAACCTTAGGCGTTCTTTATCTTAATTCAGATTATAACATATATTTTTTTCTTTGACAGGCACAATAAACAAATTATTGCATAAAATAAAAGCACAGAAGGGGAGGGGGAGATAGCTTGTTATCGGTGCTTGTTGCTACAGTAGCTGCTTTGGCAAAAAATATTGCGTTATTAGTGTCATATATTGCGAGCAATACATTTCCATTGCCTCTATCGGAAAAAGAAGAACAAATCCATCTACAACGGCTTAAGCAAGGGGACGAAACCGCCAAGAATGTACTTATTGAACGTAATTTGCGACTGGTTGCCCACATTGTTAAGAAATTTGATAATACCGGTGAAGATGCTGATGACTTGATTTCAATTGGTACAATTGGGTTAATTAAAGCAATTAATACCTTTGATGTAGCCAAAAAGATTAGGCTGGCTACCTATGCCGCGAGGTGCATTGAAAATGAGATACTTATGCATCTTAGGAGCACACGCCGGGCTCGTAATGAAGTAAGCCTCTATGATCCAATTGGCGTTGATAAGGAAGGGAATGCCATAACTTTAATTGATGTTTTGGGCACGCCGCCGGATATTGTGGCGGAAGCGGTGGAAAATCAGTGTGAGCAGGAACGGCTGACCAAGCAAATTAATTGTCTGAATAGTCGGGAAAAATGGGTCTTGGAAATGCGGTTTGGTATGCCTGACGGTAGTCGAAAAACCCAGCGTGATATTGCAAAATTGCTCGGAATATCACGGTCTTATGTATCGAGAATTGAAAAAAGGGCGATCAATAAACTGGGAAAAACTCTTTCGGCGGAAGACAACAATATTTTGTAAATGTGAAAGGAGTGCTGGGCGGCACTCCTTTTATTTAGCTGCTTCTTGAATAGTAACCCGCTTGTCTAGCTTTTGAATATCTGCCCATGCATATCGCAGGTCTTTCTTGATGGATGAAGTATCGTGCTTTAATGTGTTGGTGTCTTTGCGGATCGGGTTATGCCATAACCTATTTTTACTATTCCCAAAACTTGCATAAATATTATAAAATGGTATAATCTTTCCATGGAGGAGGGGCGATATGTATAAGCTATTATGCCCTGACCAGGTGGCTGACTCTATCGGGGAGATTGATATTGTATCCTTGGCGGATAAAGGGTTTAAAGGTGTAATAATTGATCTCGATAATACAATAATTCCCTGGGCTGGTTCAGCTATGCAGCCGGAAATTATCCAGCAGCTGATGCATTTTAGAACACAGGGTTTTAAAATGTGCCTACTTTCTAATAACAGACCCAGACGTGTGCAGGAAATCGCGGCAAGCTTAGGCATACCTTTTGTTTCGAAGGCCACTAAACCGCTAAAAAGGGGATTTAGACAGGCGCTTGAGCTGCTGAAGCTGCCCGAAAACCAGACTGTGGTAATTGGTGACCAACTGTTTACCGATGTACTGGGCGGCAACCGTCTTGGCATGTATACCATTTGGGTTATGCCGCTGAGTACGGAGGAGTTTATTATGACGAAAGCCGTACGCTGTCTGGAAAGGATAGCTCGCGCTGTATTAAAAATAAATATGGATAAATCCAAGGATGGGAGATAAGTTTATGATTACAGGAAATACCAAAAAGGTGGGGATTATCGGTTGGCCTGTCGGGCATTCACTCTCACCGGCGATGCATAATGCCGCATTTGCGGCTGCGGGACTTGATTATGTCTATGTACCGCTGGCTGTACAGCCAGGAGGGCTGAAAGAAGCAGTTGACGGCTTACGGGCGCTTGGTTTTATCGGTGCAAATGTTACTATTCCTCATAAAGTGGAAGTCATGCAGTATCTTGATGAAATTGACCGTACAGCCCGTAGTGTAGGGGCAGTAAATACTATTGTAGTAAAAGAAGGAAAATGTATTGGCTACAATACAGATGCTCAAGGCTTTGTTGAGGCGCTTAGACAGCAGAGTATCACAGTTGAAGGCAAACAGGCTGTCCTTTTTGGGGCGGGGGGCGCAGCTCGTGCCGTGGTCGCAGGCTTATTTGATGCAGGTATAAAGAAAATGATTCTTGGGGTGCGTAATCCATCAAAGGCCGAAGTGCTTTCGAAAGACTTCACGGGAGTTAGCGTATTCGATTGGTATGACAATGCTTTTGTCGATACTTTAGCGAAGGCTGATATTTTAATCAATTGTACTCCGCTGGGGATGGCGCCCAATTTAGCGGAAACACCGCCGGTGGTGTGGCAGCGGCTTAACAGGGCAGCGGCAGTGTGTGATCTCATCTACAATCCGCCGCTGACAAAGTTTTTAGCTGCAGCTAAACAGCAGGGGCACGTTACGCTCAATGGCGAAGGAATGCTGATTGGACAAGGTGCGGTAGCCTTTCGCTTATGGACAGGCCGGCAGCCGGATATATCAGTAATGGCATATATTTTCAAAAAAAAGCTAAAAAAATAATTACTTTGCAGGAGTTTCCAATTTGTGTGCGAATTATACTAAATATAAAATAAAGTATAACAAAGTATAACAATTTTTTATTTGTAGGTGGGGGCGAAGAAGCTTAGTTCATATGTGGGCACTTTAGACTAAGCAGAGCCAGTAGTGCAACCGACCAACGTGAAAACTTCATTTTTGCGTCTTGTCGGTTGCTTTTGTTTTTCTTAGATATAGTGAAAAAAGGTGATTACTTTATGGTAAAAGGACGAAAACGGCTTGGTGATTTATTAATTGAAGCAGGAATCCTTACTCAAGAAAAACTGGACAAGGCACTTGGTATTCAGAAAAAGACTGGCGAACGTCTGGGTAAGATATTGCTAAACTTAGGCTATGTCTCAGAAAACGATATGATTGAAGCGCTGGAGCTTCAGCTCGGTATACCGCATGTCGTTCTGGCGGATATGACCATTGATAAGTCGGCTGCGGCAAGTATACCGGTGGCCATAGCTGAACGGTATCAGGCCATTCCTATAAAAAAGGACGGCAAAAGACTGACGGTCGCTATGGTTGATCCTACTAATTTTTATGCAATTGACGATATACGTATGGTATCAGGCTGCGAGGTAGATCCTGTTATTGCTACTGAACGTGATGTTATGCGCTCTATCAGTCGTACTTATGGTGTGAGCGATTTGGTAGAAAAGGCTGTAAACAAATTGCGGCCTGAAGATGCTCAGGCCAATGCGGAAGTGCAAACAGTCGAAGATGCGCCGATTATCGCCATTGTCAATTCGATTTTCAGTCAGGCAATTCGTGAAAGAGCCAGTGATATACATATTGAACCGCAGGATAAAAATCTAAGAGTGCGGTTTCGTATTGATGGGGTACTTAAGGAGATGTCGGTGTTTACAAGAGATCTTTATGCAGCAATGATTTCCCGCATAAAGATTATGGCTAATATGGATATAGCTGAACGGCGTGTGCCGCAGGATGGCCGTATCAAAATCAAAGAGGACGGGCGGGAAATTGATATTCGCGTATCTACTTTGCCCACAATTATCGGTGAAAAGGTAGTTATGCGTATCTTAGATAAAAAAGCCGTTATATTAGATATAAACAGATTGGGTTTTTCAAGTAGCAATATAAGCATTTATAAAAATCTATATATTCAGTCATTTGGGATGATTTTAGTTACCGGGCCGACTGGCTCGGGTAAATCAACAACCTTGTATTCTACATTGGGTGAAGTTAACACACCAGAAAAAAATATAATTACTGTCGAAGATCCGGTAGAATATCGCATGGAAGGAATCAATCAGGTTCAGGTAAATCATAAGGCCGGCCTTGATTTTGCCAGTGCGCTGCGTTCGATATTGCGGCAGGATCCGAATATTGTTATGCTGGGGGAAATACGTGATGGCGAAACCGCTGATATTGCCATTCGGGCGGCCTTGACAGGTCATTTGGTGTTGAGCACACTGCATACGAATGATGCGCCAGGCGCCATAACTCGTTTAATTGATATGGGGGTAGAATCCTTTCTGGTTGCTTCGGCGGTACTAGGAATTCTGGCCCAGCGGCTAGTGCGGGTTATTTGTCCTGAATGCAAGGAAACGTATGTTCCAGAGCCTGATTCCATCGAAAGAACGTTTCTTGGTGTCAAGCCGGATGAAAGGATTGTGCTGTATCGCGGCAAGGGCTGCAGTAATTGCAATCACTCAGGGTATCGTGGTCGAATGAGTATTCACGAAGTAATGCCAATTAATACGGAAATTAGAGAATTAACCAACAGACGGGCTTCCACCGATGAAATTCGGGCCGCTGCTGTAAAAATAGGCATGACGTCGCTGCAAGCTGATGGTATTAATAAGGCTTTACAGGGGTTTACCACGATAAGGGAAGTTATGCGGGTGGCATATACCGGTTAATAAAATAATGGGGCTTGATCTTTTAGCAGAACAGGAGGACTTGCTATGGCTTCGATGGAAGAACTGCTGCGAATTGCAGTGGAGCGTAAAGCGTCAGATTTACATATTACGGTAAATTCGCCGCCGATAATTAGGGTACACGGCAGCTTGATTCGTCTTGATAGTTATGGAATATTAAAACCGGCAAATACCGAGGCTTTGTTTAAAGAGGTTGCTTCAGAAAAGCAGATTCAGCAGTTTGAACAAAAGGGAGAAGTAGATTTTTCTTTTGCTATATACAATTTTAGCCGTTTTCGCGTCAATGCTTATCATCAGCGCGGCACGGTAGCTATGGCCTTTCGGGTAATTACCTCTCAAATTCCAACATTAGAAGAACTAAAGCATCCACACGTATTAAGGACACTAGCGAGACAACCACGCGGTCTGGTACTTGTCACCGGTCCGACAGGCAGCGGCAAATCAACAACCTTGGCAGCCATGGTTGACCTTATTAATAATGAACGGTCCAGCCATATTATTACCCTTGAGGACCCAATCGAATATTTGCATAAGCATAAAAAGTGTATGGTTAATCAGCGCGAGATTCACGCTGATACGCAGTCTTTTGCCAATGCGCTCCGGGCGGCTATGCGTGAAGATCCTGACGTTATACTGGTAGGCGAAATGCGTGATGCCGAAACTATTGGCATTGCGATAACAGCGGCTGAAACAGGTCATTTGGTGTT
>JAJFUN010000081.1 GCA_021372375.1 Pelosinus sp.
TTCGCGCCACCCCTCTCTAGAGGGGAATTTATAAATTATGGTATCATTTTTAAAAGTTCTTCTTCGGAAATTACGGTAATGCCTAGTTCCTCAGCTTTTTTCAGCTTGCTGCCAGCGGCTTCGCCTGCCAGCACGTAGCTGGTTTTCTTCGAAACACTGCCGGATACTTTACCGCCGTACTTTTCGATTAATTCTGTTGCTTCTTGCCGCCCTAATGTAGGCAGCGTACCTGTCACCACAAACGTCTTTCCGGTAAAAACTGCATTTTCTACCGTTTCTGGAGCCGATGATGTCAGATTTACGCCAGCCGCTGCTAATCGCTGGAGAATCTCCAGATTTTGCGGCTGGGCGAAGAAATCAATAATGGCCTGCGCACTGATTTCGCCAAAGTCATCAATTGCTAAAAGTTCTTCATACGCAGCATTTTTCAGTTCATTTATATTTTTAAAATGTTTCTTTAAAGCCTGCCCTGCTTGCTTGCCGATATTTCTGATGCCAAGCCCTTTAATTAAACGGTCTAAATCATTGGCCTTAGCCGCTTCAATTGTTGCCAGCACTTTATCGGTATTTTTCTCTTTGCCGATAAGACCTTTTTCAATTAGTTCATCACGATAATTTTTTAAATAAAAAATATCAGCAATATCCTTCACATAGCCATTTTCTATTAAAGCTTTTACCGATGCCGCGCCAATACCTCTGATATCCATGGCATCACGCGAAACAAAATGCATAATATGCCTAACTAATTGCGCCGGACAGCTTGTACCTGTGCATCTGGTATCAGCCATTCCTTCGTCTCTCACAGTCGGCGCGCCGCATACCGGGCAATACTCCGGAATCTTAAAGCTTTTAGCATCAGCTGGACGTTTTTCCTTTACGACCGAGACAACTTCGGGAATGATTTCGGCGGCTTTACGGACAATGACGGTGTCGCCAATATGAATATCAAGAAAATCTATGCGATCCTGATTATGGAGCGTAGCTTTAGATACCGTGGTGCCTGCCAGCCTGACCGGGGTTAGGATAGCGGTCGGCGTCAGGCGTCCGGTGCGACCAACGCCTATTTCGATATCAATAATTTGGGTTTCTTTTTCTTCGGGCGGGTACTTGTAGGCCACCGCCCATTTTGGTGTTTTGGCGGTTGCGCCAAGCTGCTTGCGGCTTTGTAGGTCATCTACCTTTACAACTGCGCCATCGATTTCATAGCCAAGTTCGCCTCGGGTTTCACCAATTTTGGTAATAGCATCCCATACTTGATCCATCGTCGTACAGGTTGTATAATCCTCGATTACAGTGAAACCTTGCTGCTTCATCCAGGCAAAGCTTTCGGAATGGGTAGTAAATTCTATCCCGGTGGCCTCCTGCACATTAAAAATAAAAATAGCGAGATTACGCTGCTTTACAATCTTGGGATCAAGCTGTCTGAGTGTCCCTGCCGCACAGTTTCGGGGGTTGGCAAAGACCTTCTTTTCAAGTTCTTCCTGCCGGGCGTTGACTTCTTCAAAAGATTTGGTCGGCATATACACCTCGCCGCGGATTTCAAGGTAAGGCACGTGCTGTTTAAGCTTTTTTTTCACATCATGAATCATCCGTAAATTTTCCGTTACATCCTCGCCTTGGGTTATGCCATCACCGCGCGTTATCCCCTGGACAAATTCACCGTCCCGATAACGAAGCGCGACCGATAAACCGTCAATTTTGCGCTCGACCACAAACACCGGATTATCTAATTCCTTTTGCATCTTGGCAATAAAGTCGGCTACTTCTTCTTTTGAAAATACATCCTGCAAACTGAGCATCGGTACATTATGTTTTACTAATTTACCTGCTTCCCGTTTGGCCGTACCACCGACATGTTGGGTCGGTGAATCTGCAGTCACTAGTTCCGGATGTTCTTTTTCAAGCGTTCTTAATTCCCGCGTCAGCTTATCATATTCCATATCCGAAATTTCCGGCTCATCCTGGTTGTAATACCGGTCATTATGATAGTCAATCTGGGCTTTTAGTTCTTGCATTCTTGCCTTTATATCCATAAACGTCACCTTCTTTCCTGGTATTTCATGAAAAAATCAAACCGATATTTCTAAGAGGCGACAAACATGCCAAGATTGCTACGCTGCAAATAGCCAGCAATCGGAAACTACTCCCTCCGGCGCTGCGCACCACCTCCCTCAAAGATGGAGGCTTTTTTATCTCCCTCTTCGAGGGGATGGGGAAGTCCACGAAATTATCCGACTGAAGCAATCGTTTGATTTCCTTTATGAAGTAGAATCCTTACATAACCGTTCCTTTATTTTATTGTCAATCAATGTACATACACCAGTAAAATTGCTATCAATATCATAATTGCTAAAACGTAAAACTTCTAAATGATACGCATTTAATATTTCCGTTCGCTGCTTATCATAAAGTATCTCCGCATCATTATAATGCTGACTGCCGTCTATCTCAATAATCAACTTTGCCCTAAAACAATAAAAATCCGCTATAAAATTATCGATAGTTTTCTGACGCTGAAATCTTATCGGATAACTAACTAAAAAATCATACCATAACTGTTTTTCTTGCTTTGTCATTTGTTTACGCAGTTTTTTGGCACAAGGAATTAACTTTTTGTTGTACATTAATGACGTAAAAATCTCTCCTCTAGGCGATAAAAATCACCCCTCCCCTGTCGCTGCAGCGACATCCCCCTCCACGAGAGAGACTGAATTTAAAAGCCTCCATCTCCGAGGGAGGTGGCGCAAAGCGCCGGAGGGAGTATGTTTTACGACCAAATTAAATCCTACTTTCTATTATACTTTACGAATCGGCGCAAATTTAACCATCAGCTGCTTTATCCCCTGCCCGGGGAATGCGATCTTGAGTTCCTGGGTATCGCCGACACCCCTTACGTCTACAACAGTACCCACGCCCCATTTATTATGCTGCGCCTTGTCGCCGGGCCGCCAATTGCCGCTGGCTGCCGCTGCTGTTCCTATAGATGGTTTTACACTTGAATGCTGCATTTGCTGCGCCATATGCGGGGCACTTGGCCTGACATTCATCTGCGGTCTTACGCCAATCCCGCTGCGGTTTATGCTTTGCGGCGCTTGCTGCATCGCTGGAGCCTTACGGCCAAATGGCTGAATCATATGATCCGGGATTTCGCCCAAAAACCGCGACGGCGGAAACATCGTTGTACGACCAAAAATTGTCCGCATCTTGGCATTGGATAAATAAAGCTTTTCTCTGGCCCGGGTAATCCCTACATAACAAATCCGGCGTTCTTCCTCAATCTCGCGGTCATCCATCAGCGTCCGCGAATGCGGGAAAAGGCCCTCTTCCATCCCAGCCAAAAAGACGATTGGAAACTCAAGTCCTTTGGCGGAATGCAGCGTCATCATGGTGACCCGCTCATCAGCCAGTTCGGCTGTATCAATATCAGATACCAGTGATACATGACTGAGGAAATTCTCCAGCGTATTTTCCTCATCACTTTCGGCAAACTCCTTGGCAACCGTCAAAAGCTCTTTGAGATTCTCAATACGCGCTTCATCCTGCGGTGTTTGCTCCTGTTCAAGCTCAGCGATATAGCCGGAATCATTCATGATCTTTTCAATTAAAGCCGAAATTTCCAGACTGCCCATCGCGCCCATCAAATTAAAAATGAGTTCAGCCAGTCCCTCTAGCGAATGCTTGGCTCTCGTCCCCACTTCTGTCGCCAAATCCGGATTGCTCACTACATCAAATAAAGTCATATGATGCTTCAGTGCATAATCATTGAGCTTTCTAATCGTAGCCTCGCCAATCCCACGCCGCGGCACATTGATAATTCGAAGCAGGCTGATGGTATCAGCTGGATTAAACAGTACCTTAAGATAGGCCAAAACATCTTTTATTTC
>JAJFUN010000149.1 GCA_021372375.1 Pelosinus sp.
ACCCGAGGCGGTGGTGACAGCAAAGCCTATGATTTGGCCTTATACCAATCCTGGCTGGGCAGTGACGGGCACTATTATGACCTCATTGCCAAACACGGGCGGATAAATAACGCTTATCATGTCACCGACCTAAGTGATAACTATGCAAACGCCGACTATCACACCTCGACCAATAGCTTATCGGCGGAATATGGTTATCAAAAAAGGCTCTCAAACGGCTGGTATCTTGAGCCGCAGGCTGAATTGACCTTCGGGCGCATAGATGGTGTATCCTATATCACTAGCAGCGGCATGAAGGTAGAGCAAGATAGCATTGACAGGCTAATCGGGCGTCTAGGCCTCGGCATAGGCCGGAAGCTGAATAGTGGCAATCACCTCTATACCTCACTGTCGGTACTGCAGGAATTTAAAGGCCGGGAAAATATCAAGGCCGACACCGTAGACTACAGTCAGGACATGAGCGGCAGGTGGTATGAATTCATTCTGGGGCTGAATACCAAAATGGGCCAGCACAGCAGCGGCTATCTCAACGTAGAAAAGCTATTTGGCGGGGATATGCACAGCAACTGGCAGCTTAATGCCGGCTGTCGCTGGAGTTTTTAAAAATATCTGAGGAAATATAAAACAGCTGCTCGTAAAATACGGGCAGCTGTTTTTGTTGGTATGAGAAAGAATAACCGCGCTATAGTTTACTTCTCTTCAATTCGGCATAAGGGCATTGCGGCAGTTTGTCTTTGAGGGAAGCTTTTGGATGAAAGAACGCCTCACTAAAGAAGCCATCCAGCAGCTTAGAGAGCGAAAGCAGTATGACTGTGCTGTTGGCTGTGCCGACGTTCGGGGTATGTTCAAGCAGTAGGGGCAAGTCGGTGTAGTTCATATGCTGCGTATTTTTATAATAAATTAGGTATTCTTTAGCATGGCCAGCATTGAATAAGTTCGCTATCCATTCTTGGTATTCTTTTTTTATTTTGGGAATTTCTGCTGGTTTGGTGCTGCCTGCGGTAATTTCAGCTTGGATTTGCTCGCCTACATCGGTTTGTGCCAGGAGGATAGACTGCTGCGAAAATGTATAGGGGTCTTCATTTTCAAGGCTGCCATCTAAGTTGGCGGCGGCTTTGAACCTTTTGTCCAGCGCGGCGGCGCGCAGGGCGCTGCGGCCACCGATCGAATGCCCGAAAACCCCGACATTAGCGGTGTCGATTTTGCCAAAGAAGGCGGATTCGGGCGTAGCATTTAAACGAATCAGAGCATCCAGCGTACAAGATAATTGCCCGGCAACTCTTTTGGTTAAGGCGGCTTTACCAAAAGGCGTATCATAACTATTATCTTGATACAGCACTAAGGAGCCATCGGCTTTTTCGGTATAGAAGCTGCTGCCGGGGTGGTTAATGGCTGCGATGATATAGCCGCGGCTGGCTAAGTATTCAAAAAAGAAGGTGCCAGCTTGCCCGGACAAGCCAAGGCCCGGTGAATAGATTAAAACAGGGTAGGGGTTACTTTGCGCTAAGATAGGTGCGTCCCATAAGCAGCCTGTAGTTACTGATTGCAGTGAAGCCACCGTAGGATCATTTTTTAGGTCAGCTGTTTTGTAGACGCATTCTGGCAGATAAGGGGCTCGGTTGGCCTTTGCAGTGCTGATGGCAGGATACCAAATTTGGCCTATATATTTAGTACCATCTGTATTGGTATCTTGCCAGACGAAAGAGGTTGTGCCGACCGCATATTGTCCTTTGGCGGCAAAAAATGGGTCGGGTAAAATAGCTTGCTCTCCCTTTTGCTGTGCGGTTGCCATGCTGCAGCATAGCAGCAGGGAAAGCAGCAGTAGTATAATTTTTTTCAGGGTAATCACTCCATTCTAGGCGGTTTTTTAAAATTCCCCTCTTGAGAGGGGTGGCGCGAAGCGACGGGGTGTGTTCTTCAGAGGAAAACGGAAGCAACACACCCCGCCCTAACGGGCACCCCTCTCAAGAGGGGAATTGAGACAAAATGCTGGTTCTTTTCAGGCCTTAAAATTTGCCGCCAAGGCAAAAATACAGGCCGCGCAAGTTGATTACGGTACGGTCAGCATCATTGTCGTTGCCGGTACGGAAGTTTTCAACTTTGTAGCCCAGGGTAAAATTCATTTTTTCGCCAAGGCTGGTCTTGATACCAAGCTTGCAATCATTATAGGTGCCGCTGCCAAACAACGACAGCGGGGTGACTTCGGCAAAGAAATTTAGCTTATCAGGGTTTCTTGTTTCCCAGCCAAAGCCAATGCCGAGCGAGGTGACGTCTTTGTCGCGGCAGGCTGCAGCACCTGTGGTGTTATTTGTTATGGTTGTTTTAACAGAGCTATTGTTTAGTTGATAGTTGGTGTAGAAAGCACTGTTTTCATGTACGGTGCGCACGCCGATTTGATTATGGCGAACGGTTAGTTCGGAGCTGGTTTTGTCGCCTGCGGCATAGCTAGTGTTATTAAACTTAAACGATTTTGTCAGCGTCTTTGATTCTTTGCTGTCGATGCCGTCACCGCCAATATACCAGATTTGATTGCCTTTTTTATAATTTACAGTAAGGCTTAGTGAACTATTTTTATCATGGCCTAAATCATCTTTTAATTTTATGGTGGAACTAGTTGGCATACGCATTTCGCTGCTATTATTTACGGCAGGGTGCCAGTAATTTAAATCCACGGAAACGGCGCCTGGTTCAGCGGCATAAGCGGCTCCGCTTGATACTGCTATGCAGGCAACTAAGCTTAGCTGGGTAAGTTTTTTGTGTGACATAAGTAGGACTCCTTTTTAATAATATCGTTCTTCATAGATCACTACGAATAAATGCGGTGTTTAGTTCACGACAAAACTTACTTTTTATACGGATAGCTGGTTATGGCAGATATTCTTCCATATCAAAAGAAAATTGCGTTATGGAGGTAGAGGCAGTAAATATTTTGGGATTTGCGCTAAGTTCTTCGATACTTAGGAGATGCCCGCGGATTTCCGCTTGCTTTACCGGTGAGAGGGTAGATGACGTTAAAGTTGCTTCTACTGCTTGCGAAAAGTCACTGGGCTGAATGGCCCCCTGGGTTTTATGGAGGCGATAAAGTGGGCGCATAACCTTTTTGAGGGCTTGATCACCCAGTTCAATGCGCAGGCTATCAAGGACCAGGAAAACTTCTCGTGTAATAGGACTAAGCGGCAGCGAGGGCGCGCAAAAATCATCTAATAGGACGGATTGGCCTGCTTGGATGTTTTGCTTGGCCTGCAAGTAGGATTCAGGCGCACGTGTTTTTTCTAGACCTACTAGGTATAGATAATAGCTCAAGCTTGTATTGATGTTACCATTGCCCCATTTATTCATGCCCAAGCCTTCCGTAAGATCTTCTTGCCACCAGCGCTGCAAAATAGCCAGATCATGCTTGTTGTTGCGGACTTGGTTCAAGAAATCTAAGGTGTGGCTCTTGGTTTTAAAATAGTTTTCACTAAGCACAATGGTATCGGTAAGCGTCAAGTTCTTGAGCGGCTGACCATCTTCGGAAAAGAGCAGGAACGGCGGGATTTCTACGACAGTGTAGCTTGGATTTTCCTCCAGCATAGTATCATAAACGCTGTATAGGCTTTTAAAAGAATTTATAAACCGGGTGATTTGCTGTTTGTGCAGGGGCAGGCTATAGATTGAGATTTTACCGTCAGGTGTACTTTGTACTTGATGCTCGTAAGGGCCTGCCAGTAAAAATACATCATGACCTTCTGCGGAATAAAAATGATAACGCTCTTTGTACTCGCCGGATAGCGCTTCGGCCCCGGTTTGTTCAAGATTTGAAGCTACCAAATTGTCTGTATCAATGTCTACCGTCATGGTGAATTTGGTAGGCGGCTGAAGTACGGGTTTGGCGCGCAGCGTTGTTTCAGTTCTATCGGTTAGTGGATTTATACAATCATAGTAGGTGTATAAATGATGCAGGCCAGGGATAGGATACCAGGCATAACCGCTGCGGAGCAAAGAATAGGCAGGGTCAATAAAGTTAACCGGACCATTTGGCCGGGCCATGCGGGCTGGAAACCATTCCCGTATCTCGCCAGAATAGGAAATAGCTAGCATAAGTTCAGTATTTTCCTGGTAGGTATCAGGCAGGTAAATAGTGAGTATGGCCCCATTTTGCGTCCATTGTAAGGGCTTATCAGCAGTTATTTCGTTTACTGCGGTTACGGTAAAAGAGTCGCGTAAGGTAAGCTGCATTTTATGTGAGGGTAGGGCGCTTATTTTTCCTTTTATCCTGGCAGTTCCGGCAAAATAATGGGCGGTAGTTTTTAGTTTTACAGCTAGCTGATAAGCTTCCGGGCTAAAAGTGGCATAGCCTTGATCTTGGGCCGTAGTTGCCCTTTGCGACGATGCTTGAATTAAATGATCAAACCAATGTTCCCGGTGTGCCAGCTCGGTGAGAGCAATGCGGCTGCCTAAACAGAGAAAAGCCAGCGACAGCAAAAAGAAAACAATAATTGTTTTAGCACCAAGCAGCCGTTCGCGGCGTAAGCGCATTTGCTGGATAATGGCGCTTGCGGCAAACAGCAGGGCTAGGCCTGCTTGAAAGAGGGCCACACCAGAAAAAAGTATTTGCTGGGGGAAATAACCGCTAGCCAGTGAGGGTGCACTTGGCAGCATAAAGCCTTGTCCTAACACAAAAAGCTGGCTAAAGCTGGGTAGAAAGCCTAAATTGCTGGCTAAATCTGACGTTTTGAGCCAGCAGACAATGCTTAAAAGATACAGCCACGCTAACTGTTTTGTGATTATGGTGCATAATAAGACTAACCCAATTTGCGTCAAACAAAGAATCAAGTATTTTAGCGTAAGAAAAATAATCGAGCTTGGCATATTTGACCATTCCGCCAGCTGCATTTCCGGGAAAAACAAGAGAATGCCTAACATGAAAGGCCATAAAGCCAGTAAGAGCAGTAAGGCTGCGCTGATGCGCGCTAGATAGAGTTTTTCGCTGCTATGCGGTAACGAACACATAATGCTAGAGAAATTTGTGCGCTGATCTCTGGTAAAAAGATGAATTAGGATAAACTGGCCAAGCAGGAGTGTTAAGACAGGCAATAATATGGATACGACTGTGAGGCCAGCCAGAATCCAAAATAAATGGGTGCGTAAAGTAAGTTTTATTTCCAGGGAAATAAGTGCAAGAAAGTTTTTCATTTTATGTCCCCCTGGTTTAAAATAGTCTGGTATCCTTTCTCTATGGCGCTAGTAAAGGAGGTACGCTCTTTAATTTGCGATAGTACGCTTGGTTTGCCAGCGGCGGCTAACTCTCCTGGCGAGCCGGTAAATTGGCAGCGACCTTTTTGTAAAATTACGACAGCATCGGCACAGCAGGCATCTGTTAGCCTAGAAGAAGCAAATACGATGATTCGCTCTTGGCTCAGCTGGGTAAAGAGGTTAAGCAGCTTATTTCTTTCTTCGGGATCAAGCGCGGCTGTAGGCTCATCTAAGAGCAGAATAGGGGTATTAGTAAGGAAGGCTTGGGCAATGCCTACGCGCTGTGTCATGCCGCGGGAATAGGTGCTGATTTTTTGATGGGCCACTAAAGAAAGGCCTGTTTGGAATAAAGCCTGTTCTACCGCAGTTTGACGGGCGGCAGACGACGTAAAGCCCTTGAGTAAAGCAATATAATGCAGCATCTCGCGGGCCGAAAACTCGGGATATAGGTCTAACGTTTGCGGCAAATAACTAATCATGCGTCGTAATTGTGAAGGATTAACTACTTGTCCATCAAAGCGGATGGCACCAGCGGCAGGCAGCAAGATGCCGGTTAATAAGCGCAGCAACGTTGATTTTCCGGCGCTATTTGGCCCTAATAAAATAGTGACACCTTGGCTAAAGGTGTAGGTGAAATCAAATAAAGCATAAGGAAAATGGGGTTTACTAGGCTGTTTTTGCAGGTAATTTTTAAGCTTGTACAGCTGATTTTTTATGCCGGGACTATACTTAGCTGAAATGTTTTTACATTCTATGATCATGTTGTTGCTCGGCCTCATTTCGTTTCAGACGTTCTAGCCAAACCAGATAGGCTTCCTCTAGTGTGGGAAGAGCAGGCTTAATATTTGGTAGGTCTGGTTTGGTATTACTAATAATTCGGCAGTGGCAGCCATCTTCTGTAAAAACGGCGGTACTGAGCGGGAAGGCAAGGTGCAGGTTTTGCCAAGTGCTTTTACTGGTTTTTGCGGTCCAAACCTGCATTGCCGCTTGATCGCTAAAGATGCTCGGCAGACCCGCAAACTGTAAAGTTCCCTTGCATAACAACAACAGTTTAGCAATCGGTAAAGAATCGATATGATGGCTGCTCATTAAAATTACTTTGTTGTGTGACCACGTGTACAAAAGGCGTTGGATTTCAGTAGTTTCCTCAAAAGCCAAACCGCATAGGGGCTCGTCTAAAATTAGGATGTCCGGATCATTAAGAAGTGCCTGGGCAATAGCAAGCCGCTGTCTAAGGCCAATTGACCATGTGCTGATTTTTCGGGGACAATGTTCAAGTATGCCAAGAAGGTCTGCCACATAGCTGGCTTGTTTTTTGGCAGCCTTGCTAAAAATACCTTTTAGATTGGCAAGATAGAGTAAAAAGTCCATACCTGTCATGTGGGAGTAAAAGGCAAAGGTCTGTGGTACATAGCCCAGATTCTTTTTATAATGAGCAAGATTAGCATAGATATCCTGGCCGCCAAATAACAAATTGCCGCGATCAGGCGGCAGGATGCCGGCGGCAATTCGCAGCAGTGTGGATTTTCCTGAGCCGTTTGGGCCGGCTAAAACATGTAAGCCAGTACTAAGATGACAGTTGATGCTGCCGAGGATAAAAGCATTTTTTGGAAATCGCTTGGTTACTTCATGCAGTTCTAACATGCAGTGCCCTCCTTTATTACAAGCTAAGCAAGTTGTTTTCAAAAACGCTTTGCGTTTATTTAGGTGGACTGATTGTCGCCTTCCCAGACGTGCAAGCCATGTAAGCCGCTAAAGGCAAAGCAGAGCAGGATTAGACCAATCCCTGCACCAAGCAGGTCAACATACATTACTGGCGTATGCGGTAATAAAAAGGAAAACAGGGAGTTTCCGTCTTTACTTGCGGCCAGATTAAAGGCCCACGCTGCAGTAGAAAGTAAAGAACCGCCAAAAATACCAAAGCGTAATGAGCCTAACAGGGCAATTCCCAAGGTTAAAAGTAAAGGGGCCAGCCAATGGGTTACTACTTGCCACAGTACATAATCTTCGCCATAACTAACTATTGAGGTAGCGGCCAGGCATAGCAAAATATCATAGACAAGTACAACACTGATTCGCGCTGAAGCCAGCTGAGCTGGCGTATAGGGGCAAGCGGCTTCTAGTTCATTCATATGATTTTGCTGCGCTCTAAATTGATAGATAACGGTTAAAATTCCAAGCAGCGGCGAGGCATTTGCCAGGAAGCGCAGGGTATCACCATCCAGTGCGGTGGTAAGGCTTAGGCCGCAGAGGAAAAACAGTACGGATAAAATGACAAACCCTCGGCTGAATAATCTGAGCTGAGCTTGTATGAGCTCTAATCGCTCGGTAAGCGTGTCAAAAACGCTGTGGGCGGCAGGAACTTGTACATCTTTTTGTATAGAATTCTCTTGTAGAACAGGGGTTAACAGCGCAAGCAAGTGGTCTGTAGCTTCAGTTGGAGGCGGCGTTACCGGATAGCTGTCGAGATAATTAAACACTGTATTAAGGTTTTCCAAGTCACCTTCCCCCAGTTCGTCAAGCAGCTCCTTTTTTTTATCATCCGACTTTATCGTCATTGAGAATCGCTCCTTCCGTAAGCAGCTTTTTTAAATTATGCAAGGCGCTATGCAGCCTGGATTTTACCGTACCCAATGGAATGGCAAGTATTAAGGCAATTTCGTCTAATTTAAGATCTTGATAATAGCGCAGCACTAAAACTTCACGGTGAATTTCGCTAAGGAGCTGTAGTGCTGCTGTAACGTTTTCTCGTCCTTCTTGCTTAATAAAAAGGCCTTCTGGACTGTCGGCGTTTGCCAAAGTAGTTTCAGGTATCTCAGAAGAGGGTACGTCTTTTTGCACATAGGCTTTTTTAAAGTAGTCCTTATAGGTATTCGAAGCAATGGTATACAGCCATGGACGAAAAGGACGAGCTGTTTCATAGCACTTTATATTACGAATAAGTTTTATAAAGACTTCCTGTACAATATCGTTAGCTAGATGATATTCAAGGCCCATGCGGACAATATAGGCATGAATTGGGCCATGGTAGCGGCGTACTAACGTATCCAGCGCATTTTTTTCCCCATATTTAATTTGCCTCATTAATTCTTCATCAGATATCACGGTCATCCCCCATTTATCAGTACTACGACTAATGGGCAAAAAATGTTCACGAAATACATAATTAATAAAATCCTAATTTTTATATTCAATGGATTACTATGGATTACCTGTGTAAGTTACCCGCAGAATAATAAAGACACCAAAATTTTGTTAAAATAAATAGCAGGAAAGTAGCAAGGTCTCTTAGAATAGTACAATGATACGGAGTTTTAGGAGGAGGCAGGGCGTTTGTTTTCGCATGAGTCTGATATTTTACGCAAGCTGCGGTTTATTGAGGCATTAAAGGCCGATTTGGTTATTCAGGTAGGACAGTTTTATCACGCCATGTCAGAGAGCAGCGAGCTTAAGATGCGGGATACACTGGCATCAATTGTGATTTCCTGCTATGTACTTGCGCGGCGCTTAGGAATTTCATTTGCCGGACTTGATGAAGCTATTCAGGATAAACTTACCGAAAATATTGAACGTGAAGTCGAAGTAGAAAAATTATACGGAGATTTAAGCGAGTACAAGCGGCATCTCCGCCGGAGGAATTAGCATATATGCAGCATAATCGAGTAAAGCCGATGGTTGAAGGCGGCATCTTATCAGCAGTAGCAGTCCTGTTTGCGCTAATCAGTGCGTATTTTCCTGTGTTTGGCGTTTTGGCGAATTTGATTTGGCCTGTGCCAATTATTCTTTTAGGGGTGCGGCATGGGTACAAATGGAGTATTTTGGCGACAGTAGCCTCAGGTATAATTATTGCCGCCATGCTTAGCCCCTTGACGGCGGTAGGTATTGTCGTGGGGATGGGGCTAATTGGTATTGTGCTGGGGCATGGCATTCATAAAGGATACAGTCCTTTTAAGATTATCGGATTAGGGTCGGCAGCTTCGCTTTTTTCTAAGCTGCTGGTGCTAGCCATCAGCATAATGGTTCTTGGAATTGACCCGTTTAGTACCATGCCAGATGATATGGCAAAAGCTCTTGGGCTTTGGCTTGATTTTTTACGGTTTCTTGGAATGAGCGAAGAGACATTAGCGCCTTTGGCTGAGCAAATGCATGTTATGCTTGATCAAATGCTTGCTCAAATGAAGATAGTCTTGCCTGCCGGCTTTCTAATGGCTTCTATATTTGATACGTATCTGAATTTTACCGCGGCGCGGCTGGTGCTTAGAAAACTAGGACAGCCTATTCCACAGTTTCCGCCGTTAAAGTATTGGAATTTACCACGGTATGTGTCATATATTTTTATAATCTCAATAGTAATGGTTATTTTGGGAAGAGAACCAGAATATCAAATGGTTGGCAATATCGGCGCAAACCTGCAAATGTTTACGGTCTATGCCTTACTGATACAGGCACTGGCCTTATTTTCCTTCTTTGCCGACAAATACAGTTTGTCAAGAAAGCTGCGCTGGCTTATACTGTTCTTAATATTTACAAATCCCTTTATAACGCAGATAGCGGCGTTTATTGGGGCCTATGATCTTATATTTGATTATCGTAAACTTAAAATAAAGCCAAACGGAAAATAATTATTTGAACCATTTCACAGTGGTTTGGATAGCATGAATATGATCCGTATTTCTAGGGGGCGAAAGTATGCTACATGGCCCATCTTTTTGGTTTGATACCCGAATTTATTTATCAGTGACAGCTGCGCTATTGGTTGTAGTTGCCTATTATAATCATTACTTTGCCGTGCTGGGGCTCATTATTTTGGGTGCACTATATTTATACGGGCGGGAACGATATGTAGAGCAGCAAAAGGCGCTTGATGTATATCTTGATAATATGTCGCAAAATATTCATCATGCGGCGTATTATGCACTACAAAATTTGCCGCTGGGCATTGCGCTTGTTGATAAACAAGGCGATTTGCATTGGACCAATTCTATTTTTGATGAATGGTTCGAGGAAGACCCTGAAAAATCGATTTTTTTCAGTTTTCCTGAGTTTCCCTTGGAGGAGCTTTGGGGAAAATCTGGGCAGCAGCATATTAAGGCCGGCGAAAAGTTTTATAAGATTATTTATAAGGCAATTGTGGAAGAACACGAGGAGCAGCCATTTTTGCTGATTTATCTTACAGATATAACGACCTATGAGGAAAAGCGCAAACAGGCGTTTGACGCCATGCCGGTGCTGGTACATATTCAGATTGATAATTATGATGATGTGCTGCATGGCCTGACCGAAAAACAGCGTACCGCGGTACTCTCTGAAGTCAATAAGCGGTTGGTGGAATGGGCTAGCGGGCTTGACGGCTTTTTGAAAAAGTATGCCGAAGATTTATATCTGGCTGTGTTTAACCGTCAGGCCTTAGATAAAGCTATGCAGGAAAAGTTTGATATACTAGATAAAATTAGGGCCATTCATGTTGGCAACAAGATTCCGGTTACGCTGAGCCTTGGCGTAGCGGCCGATGAATCTACTACCCTGGCATTGGGGCAACGGGCGCAAGCCGGGCTTGATTTGGCGCTCGGCCGGGGCGGGGACCAGGTTACTGTTCATGTTGATGGCAAAGTGCAGTTTTATGGCGGTAAAGGTAAATCAGTCGAAAAAAATACGCGAGTCAAAGCGCGTATTGTGGCCCAGGCCATTCGGGAAACTATTTTGGGGGCTGACTTAGTGCTGGCCATGGGACATGCGGGCGAGGATTTTGATTCTTTGGGGGCGGCCCTTGGTGTTGCCCGCATGGCTCGGCATGTGGGCAAGGAAGCACATGTGGTAGTTAGTCAGCCTGGCATTGCGATTGATAAATTAAAGGAACTGCTGCTTGATTATGAAGAATACCGCGATCTATTTATTACACCGGCAGAGGCAGCAAATTTGCTGGCGCATCAGACGCTGCTATTTATTGTTGATACCCATCGTCCTGAACTGACCGCAGCGCCAGGGCTATTAAAAATGGTCGACCGAACAATTATAATCGACCATCATCGGCGGGCCGAAAGCTTTATTGCGAGTCCCTTTTTGGTTTATCTCGAGCCTTCGGCCTCGTCGACCAGCGAACTGGTGACCGAGCTTTTAAACTATTTTGATGATAAGCTCGAATTAACCAGAATGGAAGCCTCGGCTCTCTATGCCGGAATTCTGGTGGACACCAAAAATTTTGCTGTGCAGACAGGGGTACGTACTTTTGAGGCGGCGTCCTATCTAAGAAGAGCCGGCGCTGATCCGATGATTGTAAGGCATTTGTTTAAAGTGGATTTCGATACCATTCGGGCGCGCGCTGAGATTATGAGCCATACTGAAATGCTGCCTGAGGGCATAGTCCTCGCAGTTTGCCCGAACGGCATAAAAAATATTCAGGTTGTGGCGGCGCAGGCAGCTGATATGCTGCTTAGAATCGAAGGCGTTAGAATGTGCTTTGTCTTATTTATGCTAGATGACGGGGTAGGCATCAGCGCTCGCTCTATTGAAGAAATGAATGTACAGATTATTATGGAGAAACTTGGCGGCGGCGGTCATCAGAACGTGGCTGCAGCCCAGGTCAAAGAGGCTACTATTGAAGAAGTCAAACGCCAAGTTATACAGCTTAGCGTGAATTATATAAGGGAGAGTGCAGAAGATGAAAGTAATTTTACTACAAGAAGTTAAAAAACTTGGACAAAAAGGCGATGTAATTGAGGTATCTGAAGGCTATGCCCGTAATTTCCTGCTGCCGAAAAAATTGGCAGATGTAGCAACTTCTACTAATGTAAATAATGCTGCGCAGAAAAAGGCTTCTGAAGCCCGCAAACAGCAGCAGGCTATAGATGAAGCCAAGGTTATGGCGTCGCAGCTGGGTAAAGTAGAGCTAACCATTGCGGTTAAAACAGGTGAAGGCGGCAAATTATTTGGCTCAGTTACCAGTAAGGACATTGCGGATGCGCTTGAGGCGCAGCATGGCCTTAAGATGGATAAACGTAAAATTGAACTGAAAGAAGCCGTAAAAGCCGTTGGCACTTATCCTGTGACGGTGCGCATTCATCCGGAAATCAGCACCCAGATTAAGGTGCATATAGAGGGCGCATAACGCCTAGTATTACATGATAGAAAGGGTTTACTATGAAAGATTTTTTTAACAAAATTCTCCGCAGTGAGGCGCCCCAAAGCAAGCTGTCTGAGGAAGAACAGCTTAAGCGCCAGCTTGCCGCCTTGTATGGCATGTATGCCGGGATTATTGGCTCCGAAAAGGTTGTGCTCAAAGCCGGTAAGCTTGATGCACTGGAACTCATTCGCTCGGAGGGCCTGCCGGATAGAGTACTTGGTCTGCAAAAGCTGGTGTTTGAGGATCCTACATTGGAAACGCGCCCGACAATTGAAGAAGTTCCCGCTATTTTAGAACAGCTGGAAGACGAGCTGGCGGATTTGATGGCCAGACGGGTTGTAGAAGACAAGCTGGAAAAGAAAATTGCCGCAAAAATGGAAGAGCGTCACCAGGAATATGTTAAGGAAATCAAGATGCAAGTCTTGAAAGAAGAAGAAGGCAATGTGGAAAATCCGCAAACCTTAAAGAAATACGCTATGCTGGAAGTGCTGGAGGACAAAAAGCTGACTAAGTCAGTGATGGAGCTTCTCCGGCCGGAGACCCTTGATCAAATTGTCGGTCAAAAGCGGGCGGTTGAAGCTTTAAGGTCAAAACTGGCTTCGCCTTATCCTCAGCATCTTATTTTGTATGGCCCGCCTGGAATAGGCAAGACTACTGCTGCCAGACTGGTATTAGAGGAAGCAAAAAAACTAAAGTTTACGCCCTTTGCCAAGGATGCGCCCTTTGTGGAGGCTGATGGCTCGACCCTGCGCTGGGACTCAAGGGATATGACCAATCCGCTGCTCGGGTCGGTACATGATCCTATTTATCAGGGCGCACGGCGTGATTTAGCCGAAACAGGTATTCCTGAGCCCAAACCAGGTCTTGCCACAGATGCCCATGCCGGTATTTTATTTATTGATGAAATCGGCGAAATGGATCCTATGCTGCAAAATAAACTGTTAAAGGTGCTTGAAGACAAACGGGTAAAATTTGAATCGGCCTATTATGATTCGTCAGATCCCAATGTGCCCAAATATATTAAAAAGCTGTTTGAAGAAGGGGCACCGGCCGACTTTATTTTGATTGGTGCTACGACCAGGGATGCCAGTGACATCAATCCGGCTATTCGGTCGCGCTGCGCTGAGATTTACTTTGAGCCTTTAACCCCTAAAGATATTGAGGAAATAGTCTATAATGCGGCTCGTCGCTTAAAGGTAGAGCTGTCGCCTGAAGTACCTTCACTCATTAGCGAATATACTATTGAAGGTCGTAAAGCCATTAATATTTTGGCGGATGCCTATGGGGTTGCGCTTTATCGCGATGAAACCGCTGAAAAGGTTATCATTGCTGCCGAGGATGTATATCGGGTGGCGCAGGTCAGCCGTCTTACGCCTTATGTTACCTGTAAGGCTTCAGATACGGCCGAAATTGGCAAGGTATTTGGTCTAGGAGTAGCAGGTTATTTGGGATCAGTCCTTGAAATTGAAGCAGTGGCGTTTAAAGCTGCAGATAAAGGCAAGGGCAGCATGCGCTTTAATGATACGGCAGGCAGCATGGCGAAAGATTCGGTATTTAATGCTGCGGCGGTTGTGCGCAAAGTAACCGGTGAAGACTTAGGCAACTATGATATTCATATAAATGTGATTGGCGGCGGCCGCATTGATGGCCCTTCAGCCGGCACAGCCATTGTAGCGGCTATTATTTCGGCCATTACCGGGCAGGCGGTGCGGCAGGATGTTGCCGTGACTGGGGAAATCTCCATTCAGGGCAAGGTTAAGGCAGTCGGCGGTGTATTTGAAAAGGCCTATGGTGCCAAGCAGGCCGGTATAAAAACTATGATAATCCCTAAGGAAAACCAGCAGGATGTGCCGGAGAATCATTTAGGGTTAGATATTTGTCCCGTTACTGAGGTCCAAGATGCACTAAAGATATTATTTACCAAACAGTCAGCAGAGGTTAGTGCCTAGTCTCTTGCCCAAAGGAGGAAGATTGCTTGATTGATAGAGTACCACCCCAAAACTTAGAAGCTGAACAGTCCGTTATTGGCGCAGCTATGATTGAACGAGAGGCTATTTCTAAGACAGCTGAATTTTTGCGGCCAGAGGATTTTTATCGGGAAGCGCATCGACTTATTTTTGCCGCGATAATAAACTTGTTTAACAAAAATGAAGCAGTAGATATGGTTACTGTAGTAGAAGCCTTACGTAAAGAGGACAAGCTAGAGGCAGCAGGCGGCATTGCCTATATTACTTCACTGGCCAATTGCGTACCGACAGCGGCCAATGTCATGTACCACGCCCGTATTGTGGAAGAAAAGGCGCTGCTCCGGCAACTTATTAACGCGGCCACCGAGATTGCCGGGCTGGGGTATGAAGATAACGAAGAAGTTTCCAGTATTTTAGATACAGCCGAAAAAAGAATCTTAGGTGTATCAAGCCGCAAGCTTGGCCAGGATTTTACGCCGATTAAGAGTATTATTTTTGATGCCTTCAATAAAATTGAGGTGCTATACGCTAACAAAGGTGGTATTACCGGTCTTTCCACAGGATTTAAGGATCTCGATCGCCTTACTTCCGGGCTGCAGGCTTCTGACCTCATATTAATTGCGGCTCGTCCAAGTATGGGAAAGACGGCGTTTGTACTCAATATTGCCCAGCATATTGGGATACGGGAGAAAAAGGCAGTGGCGTTTTTTAGCCTGGAAATGTCCAAAGAGCAGCTGGTGCAGCGTATGTTATGCGCCGAAGCGGCTATTGACTCACAGCGTCTCCGTATCGGTGAATTAGAAGATAACGATTGGAAAAAACTCGTTTATGCTGCGGACCGTTTGTCAACGGCGCCGATCTTTATTGATGATACTGCAGGTATTACTGTTCTTGAAATGCGGGCCAAGGCCCGCCGCTTAAAAATCGAACATAATCTGCAGCTTATTATCATTGACTATTTGCAATTAATGCAGGGCAGCAGCAGTGGCAAGAACGGCGAAAATCGCCAGCAGGAAATATCTGAAATCTCCCGTTCCTTAAAGTCTTTGGCGCGTGAACTCAATGTGCCGGTCGTGGCCTTGTCGCAGCTCAGCCGCAGTGTAGAATCAAGGCAGGTCAAAAAGCCTATGCTCAGCGATTTAAGAGAATCCGGTTCCCTTGAGCAGGATGCGGATATTGTATCCTTCCTGTATCGTGATGATTACTACAATCCTGATACCGATCAAAAAAATATTACAGAAGTTATCGTAGCCAAGCATCGTAACGGACCTGTTGATACAGTAAAGTTGTTCTTCCACAAGCAATTTACCAAGTTCAGCGATTTGTCCAAAATGCAGGGCTAAGCATACGTTAAGGCTGGTTTTTCGGCGAAAGTCGGGAACCCAGCTTTTTTATATAGCTGAAAAAGGTCTTAATATTTTCTTGAAAAATATCGATAAAATAGTAAAGAATAAGGAAAATTGCGACTTTTCGGTCGACTCAGGAGAAGAACTATGGCAAATGATGAACAGCAATTAAATCAAATTGAGGCAATAGTAGATAAAGTTAGTTCGCAAGATGGCTATTTTTTTATATCAGAGAGCGAAGATGGGGTGTTTCTGACTGTTTTTCCGCCGCATGGGACAGGTATGCCGGTAAGTAAGGCTACTGTTTTAGAAAATTTAGCTAGTCGTCAAATTAAAGGCTATGATACTGATTTAATTGAGGCCACTCTGGCTGAAGCACCTGGTTTGCCTATAAAAATTGCCGCTGCTACGGCAATTTTGAATCAAGTTCAGGCTGAACCACGCATAGATATTAGCTTATCTCTAGATAAGATGGAAGCCGAAATAGAAATTGAAGTAGCTCACGCCGGCGAGGTACTTCATATGGATACTGTGCTTGAGAAAATACAGCAAGCTAACATCCGTTTTGGTATTGACCAAAAGGCGCTGGAAGAAGCCTGTGCTAGTCCAGGTAGACGCGTCATTTTTGCTAGGGGAATCAGGCCGCAAAATGGCCGTGATGCCTATATTAGTTATCTTGTCGATGTGGAAAAGAAGGCGCAGCCCAAGGAACTTGATGATGGGCGGGTGGACTTTAAGGATCTCGGAATCTTAACACAAGTGTCTCAGAATGATTTAATTGTCGAAAAAATACCGGCAGCAGCCGGCAAGCCCGGCATTGATCTTTGGGGGCGGCGTATTGAAGGCAGGCATGGGAAAGACATTATGCTGCCAACCGGAAAAAATGTAAAGCTGGTTGACTGCAGCAAAATGCTTGCCGCTATTGATGGACAGGTAACGTTAGAAAACGAAAAAATTTGCGTAATACCGGTTATTGAAGTAGACGGTGATGTGGATTTATCCACAGGCAATATTGATTTTAAAGGTAATATTATTATCAAAGGCAGTGTGCAAAGCGGCTTTAGCGTCAAGGCCGGGGGCGATGTGGAAATTGGCGGAACAATTAGCGGAGGGACGGTTGAGGCGCGCAATATAACGGTAAAACAGGGAATTGTTGGTGGAAAAGACAGTATAGTACAGGCAGAGGAAGACGTATTTGCCACATTTGTTCAAAATGCTAAGATTGTGGCCGGCAGAGATATAAAAATAAAAAATGTAATTATTAATAGTAATCTTAATTCAGGTCATTTTGTGTGGGCCACAGGCGATAACGGGGCTATCTTGGGAGGCAATATTTGCGCGGGGGAAGAAATCTTTGCCATAAACATTGGCACGGATATTTCAGGTAATACTGATTTGCGGGTGGGGGTAAATCCGGTGCTTCGTGAAGAGTACCAAAAGCTAAAAGTGGACTTAAAAAAGGTAGAAGAGGACTTAGATAAAATGGGAAAGACAACTAAGTTTTTACGCAGCATAGCGCGTCAGCAGCTGTCGACTGAAAAACAGAAAAACCTTTTGCAGCTAACGCAGGCTGAGTTTCACTTGCGCGGACAGAAGGAGAATATCCATAAACGCATTAGTGAGATTGAAGAGGCTTTAGAAAACATGCGGTTTGGCCGCATTAAAGTCAAGGAATGTCTGGCGGCAGGGACAAAAGTGATGATTGGGGCACTGCGCAAACCTATACGTACAGATGTCAAATTTGTCAAGCTGTTTGTAGATCAGGGTGACATACAAATTACTAGTTTCCATTAGACAGAGGAGTTCCGAACATTTATATAGTAATTTATAATAACATTCGATTTTTATATTGACACTGTGTGTGTTAAAATGCTATGCTTAAGCAGGGAAAAATGCATAGTTTCCTCATGAGCTCAAATAATGGCGGATGTAGGCCTCTTGTTTGAGTTATTTTTGTGGCTTTGGGCAAAATATAAGGATAATTGCGTGTTTTTGGTTTACAGAATGATGTAATTTGTCTAATATTTTGCGGGTAAGTGTAAACATGGCTTGGGGATACTGTGACGAGATAATTTTATTTATGATAATTCTATTTATGCCATGCATTAAAGAAAGGGATGAGGAGAATGTCAGCAGTAGTAGTAATTGGAACTCAGTGGGGCGACGAGGGTAAAGGCAAAGTTGTTGACTATTTAGCCGAGCAGGCTGATGTAGTAGTTCGCTACCAAGGCGGTAATAATGCTGGACATACGGTGGTAGTTGGCGATAAAGAGTTTAAACTGCAACTTTTGCCGTCCGGGATTTTGTACAAAGGCAAGACTTGTATACTAGGTAATGGCGTAGTCGTTGATCCGGCTGTTGTGCTAAGAGAAATAAAGGGTATGCAGGATAAGGGCATTGATACAAGCAGTCTAAGAATATCCAATCGTGCGCATGTCATTATGCCGTATCACCGGTTATTGGATGAAGTCGAAGAAATAGCACGCGGGGACAAGAAAATCGGGACAACTAAAAACGGGATTGGCCCTTGCTATATGGACAAAAACTCGCGTACTGGCATTCGCATGGTTGATTTAATGGATAAAGAAGAATTCAGTGAAAAACTTAAATACAATTTAGCGGCTAAAAATAAGTTGTTTAAAGCAGTATATGGTGTTGAAGGTTTTGATTATGAGACAGTACTTAATGAATATTTGGGCTATGCAGAAAAGCTTAGGGAGCATGTTGTTGATACTTCCGCGCTTTTGCATGAAAAATTGAAAGCGGGCAAGCGGGCTTTGTTTGAGGGTGCACAGGCCACTATGCTTGATTTGGATCATGGCACTTATCCGTTTGTTACTTCTTCAAATCCTGCCGGCGGTGCGTGTGTCGGAGCAGGCGTGGGGCCGTCCCAAATCAGTAAAGTTGTTGGGGTAGTCAAGGCCTATACCACCCGAGTGGGGGAAGGCCCGTTCCCAACTGAACTACTCGATGATGTTGGCGAATATATTCGTAAAGCTGGTCATGAATTTGGTACAGTGACAGGGCGGGCTCGCCGCTGCGGCTGGCTTGATGCATGTGTAGTACGATATGCCGGTTATGTTGGCGGTATTGATTATATGGCGATTACCCGTCTTGACATTTTAGATAAGGTGGAAACGCTAAAAATTTGTGTTGGTTATAAATATAAAGGCGCGCTTCTGAGTGAGTTCCCCGCTAGTCTTAAGGTGCTGGCGGCAGTCGAACCTGTTTATGAAGAGCTTCCAGGCTGGCAAGAAACTACTTCTCATATACGTAAATACGAAGATTTGCCGCAAAATGCACGCCGTTATCTTGAGCGGCTGAGTGAAGTCAGCGGTATTGCTATTGGTATTGTATCTGTGGGACCAGGCCGTGATCAGACCATTGTGCTGGCTGACATGTTTTAATAGTTTTAACGGGATTATCAGGCTGCAGGTTTGTCATGCAGCCTGTTTCTACTAAATGCCGGTTATTTAACAGCATGAACGATAATTTGGATTATTATCAAATTAATGAAGTAGGGGAGGAAGAGCAGTCGGGCATTAGGTCTCAGAGCTGCCGATATGATGACTAATAAACTACTTGTAAAGCATTTGATCCAGCCTTTTCATTTAGAAGTTTTATGCTGCGCTGATTCCATGGAACGTCCGGTTACAGTACCTGATATTCATCGACCAGGGTTACTTCTGGCCGGCTATCTAAAATATTTCGACTTCCAGCGGATTCAGCTAATTGGTAAAACAGAATTAGCTTTTCTTGATTCGTTGGGTGATAAACTGGCTAAAGAATGCTGGACTACTTTATGCGGTATGGAAATTCCCTGTATCATTATAACCCGAGGCTTGCCGATCTCTGAAGCGTGGCTGAAAATTGCCGAAAAACATAATGTGCCCATACTTAGAACCAAGCAGCCGACAACCCGTTTTATCGGTAAATTAACTGATTATTTAGAACGCTGTCTGGCGCCAAGTATTACCATGCATGCGGTTTTTGTGGATGTACATGGCATTGGTGTTCTAATTACCGGTGAAAGTGGTATCGGTAAAAGCGAAACAGCGCTTGAACTCATTAAGCGTGGTCATCGGCTGGTAGCTGATGATGCGGTTGAAGTTACACGGGTAGGCGAGACGACCTTAATTGCTCGGGCGCCGGAAATGATCCGTCATTTGATGGAAATTCGTGGTCTCGGGATACTGGACATTAAAACGTTGTTTGGCGCAGGTGCTGTCCGGGTATGTCATGAAATTTATCTGGTCATTCACCTGGAAGAATGGAAGAATGATAAATATTATGACAGACTGGGACTGGATGAGGAAAAAATGGATATATTAGGTGTGGATGTGCCGTGTTTGACGGTACCCGTGCGTCCTGGACGCAATTTGGCTAGTATCGTGGAAGTGGCAGCCATGAATTATCGCCTAAAGACGCTGGGATATAACTCAGCGCGCGAATTTATTGACAAGCAGCATGGATTAACGTCAAATAACACAGAGATTACGGAGTATCCACTAAATGATATATATGGGAAATATTAAAACAGGCTGCGGCCTGTTTTTATAATTGCAAACCGGTCGTTCGGTAAATGGGCTGTAAGCTAAATAAAAGCCGACATGACTTAGCAGATTTTTTTAAAAAGTAGTTGACAATAAGGGTAACATTCTATATAATAATATCCTGTGAGATTGATCCACTAGCTCAGTTGGTAGAGCACCTGACTTTTAATCAGGGTGTCCCGCGTTCGAGTCGCGGGTGGGTCACCAAATTGGCCCGTTGGTCAAGCGGTTAAGACACCGCCCTTTCACGGCGATAACGGGGGTTCGATTCCCCCACGGGTCACCAGTTTTATACAATGTTTTTCAATTTCCAGTAAAAAACACTGGACAAGTTGCTGAGACATTGATAATATATATAAGGTAGTCATGGGCGATTAGCTCAGCTGGGAGAGCGCCTGCCTTACAAGCAGGATGTCGGCAGTTCGATCCTGTCATCGCCCACCAAATTTTGAATAAAATGCAAAGCGTATGCTTTGCATTTTTTGCATTTGTAGTATACTATACAATTA
>JAJFUN010000167.1 GCA_021372375.1 Pelosinus sp.
GCTATCACGAAGTGGCGATGGTAATGCAGACTGTTAGTCTTGCAGATAAAGTAACAGTTGAACAGTTTGGGGATATTAGCGTTTCGACTAATACCCTGGAACTGGCTTGTGATGAGTCTAATTTAGCATATAAAGCCGCTAAACTTGTTAAAGAGACTTATGGTATTAAGAAAGGTGCTAAAATTGTCCTGGAAAAACATATTCCCATGGCAGCAGGCCTCGCCGGAGGAAGTGCTGATGCGGCCGCGGTTCTTCGAGCTGTAAATAAGCTTTGGTCCTTAAATTTGCCGCTGGAAGAGCTGGAGCGGCTTGGTGCTATGCTGGGATCTGACGTGCCTTTTTGCCTTAGAGGCGGCACCATGCTGGCTACAGGGCGGGGCGAAATATTGACTCCTCTTTCGCCACTGCCGGAGTGTTATCTTATCTTGGCTAAACCGCGTATTAGTGTGTCAACGGCATGGGTTTATCAGCATTATAATGCGGGTAAGGTTCAGTGCCATCCTGATACTACCGCGATGTGTTCTTGCTTAGCGCAAAAAGATGTACAAGGGGTCGTCAAAAAAATGTGTAATGTACTTGAGAGCGTGACAATTCCCGAGTATCCGCAAATAGCCCGTCTAAAACAGCAATTGACAGCGCAGGGGGCAATAGCCAGTATGATGTCAGGCAGCGGGCCTACAGTATTTGGTGTGATGCCTGATAAAAATACCGCGCAGGCTGCACTAGAAAAATTGCGCTTAGAATATAAGGACAGTGTAGAAGTCTTTGTAGCTAAAACCATACAAGGGGTGGAATAAATGAACCGAAAATTACTTCCTATAAAATTAGATAGTTATCAGCCGCTAAGAGAAGTAGTGTGTGAAACACTGCGTGAGGCAATTAGTGCAGGGGTACTAAAGCCTGGGGAACGACTGATGGAAATTCAGTTGGCAGAAGAACTTGGGGTTAGCCGTACACCGGTCAGGGAGGCTATTCGCAAATTAGAGCTTGAGGGCTTTGTTGTGATGGTCCCCAGGCGAGGAACTTATGTGGCCGATTTTTCCATACGCGATATTAATGAAGTGTTCGAGGTTCGTTCCGCCCTTGAAATTTTGGCTGCCGGACTTGCGGCAGAACGTATTACCGAAGAGGAACTTGAACAAATGGAACGGCTCTTGGTACAAATGGGGGAACAAATTGAACATGGGGATATTGATACCATTGTCGATATTGATAGTCAGTTTCATGATATTTTATATCGGGCCAGTCGTAATGACCGGCTGGTGGGAATCATCAATAATTTGCGTGAGCAGCTCACACGTCTTAGGGCGGTGTCTATGCAGCACCCTGGTCGTTTGAAAATTATGATTGAAGAACATTCACGGTTAGTGGAAGCCATTGCCCAGCGCGATTCTAAGGAGGCGCAAAAGCTGGCTACCGAGCATCTCGAAAACGCTGAGCAAACCTTGCTGCAGGAAATGAATGATCGTCGTCAGCAAGCTGACAAATAAAATTCGGTAAATGGGATATACTAGAGACTGTTACAAAATGCACAGATGCTAGGCATGGCGAGGAGCACAGTGGAGTCGTACAGCACGTACGTCGTAGTGAGCAACGCAGATGGGTATTTTGTAACAGTCTCTTATGTAGACCTTAAGGAGGCGCCATAATGCATGATGCGATTATTTTGGCGGGCGGGAAAAATACAGCTGCATTAAAGCGTATGACAGAGGAAGAGTATGAAGCTCTAAACAGTATAGCCGGGAAGCCTATGGTGGCTTTTGTAGCCGCAGCATTAGTCAGTAGCAAAAATATTGGACGGGTTTTAATCATTGGTCCCAGACAAGAGCTTGAAAAAACTTCTTTTCCAGAGCAAATCAGCATCCTTCAAAGTGGCGCTACTCTTTTAGAAACCATTCAAATAGGCATTGCTGCAGTAGGCCATAGCCATAAGACGCTGGTAGCTACATCAGATATTCCACTCCTTACAACTACGGCGGTTGACCATTTTATCGAGGCTTGTACAGAAAAGGAGGCTGACTTGTATTATCCAATTGTTGCTAAGAAAATACACAATAGACAGTATCCTACTAATAAAAGGACCTATGTAGAACTAAAAGAAGGGACATTCACCGGCGGTAATATATTTATGGTTAATCCTGATATTGTCCCTAGGTGTCTCGAATTTGCCGAGCAGGTTATTGAAAAGCGTAAAAGTCCGTTTGCTTTATGCCGTTTGCTGGGGTGGGGCATTGTTTGGCGGCTTTTGTGTAGGAACTTAACCATAACTGCTCTTGAAAAGCGGGTTTCTGAGATCTTAGGTATTACCGGGAATGTCATCAAGACGCCTTATCCTGAAATCGGAATTGATGTAGATAAGCCTGGTGATTTAGAATTAGTACAAACTTTATTAGGTAGATGAGCAGAGCGAGAGGTCGCTCTGTTTTTGCTATTTTATAGCTGAAGCGGCTTTTCTTCATTTATTTTTTGTTAGTCGGCAGCAGGAATTGTCGATGTCATGAGAGAATCTGAATAAAAATATTAAAAATTGGAATAATGTTCGGTGTTTATCGAATGGTGGAGGCTTATATGGATAAGGTACGGAGAATTGATCGACTAATTTCATTGACTAAAGTGTTGTCAGATATGCCAAACTATTTATTTTCGCTTAACTACTTTTGTGAATTATTTGGTACGGCCAAATCTACAATCAGTGAAGATATTCTGACTATTAAACAAGTAGTGCACCAAGCTGAATTAGGAACTTTAGAGACTGTTTCCGGCGCTGCTGGCGGTGTGCGTTTTATACCAGGCAAATCAAAAGAAGCGGCTTACAAGGTATTAAGTGACTTGGCTGAGCAGCTTTCCACACCCGAGCGGATTATTCCCGGCGGTTTTTTATATATGTCTGATGTTTTATTTACACCCCGGTTGATGGTGGAAATTGGGGAAATTTTTATGAATCGCTTTCAAAAATTGGCGCCTGATTATATTGTAACAATAGAAACCAAAGGCATTCCTTTGGCGTTTATGACGGCCCGGGCTTTTAATCTGCCGCTGGTTATTGTACGGCAGGGCAGCAAGGTAACCGAGGGGCCATCTGTTAGTATAAACTATGTTACGGGTTCCACTAAACGAATCCAGACTATGTCGCTGCCCAGACGCGCTATAGCTGCAGGATCCAGGGTACTGGTGATCGATGATTTTATGAAAGCAGGTGGTACGGCGCAGGGCATTGCCGAATTGGTGCAGGAAGTAAATTCAGAGGTGGTGGGAACAGGGGTATTGGTAGCTACCGCAGAGCCAGCAGAAAAATTAGTTGAAGATTATCAAGCTTTACTCATTTTACATGAGGTAGATCAGCATACTAAGAAGGTAGATATTAGGCCAGCAATATATTAGGAGGATTAGTATGCATACAGAAATTCCCTTATTGGACATCCAAACTGCCCTCAAGGCAGCCAGGGGCGTGGTAAAAAATACGCCGCTTGAATTTAGCGCTACGTTTAGTGAAATGGCGGATTGTGAAGTATATCTTAAACTGGAAAATTTGCAAAAAACAGGCTCATTTAAAATTCGCGGCGCCTATAACAAAATAAATTCACTCACCACAGAGGAAAGAGCGCATGGCGTTATTGCGGCTTCAGCCGGAAATCATGCGCAGGGCGTTGCGTATGCTGCCAGAATGGCTGGTGTCAAGGCGACAATTGTTATGCCGGAAGTGGCGCCGCTTGCTAAGATTATGGCAACCCGCGGCTATGGGGCGGATGTAGTATTAAATGGTATGGTATATGATGATGCCTTCCAAAAGGCGACCGAACTGCAAAAAGAAAATGGTCAAGTTTTTGTGCATGCTTTTAATGATGCTAAAGTTATTGCCGGACAAGGTACCATTGGCCTTGAAATAATTGAAGCGCTCTCAGATGTATCAGCTATTATCGTGCCTGTTGGGGGCGGCGGACTTTTAGCTGGAGTACTCTCAGCTGTAAAGAGTAGTGCACCGCATATCAAGGTCTACGGAGTACAGGCCAAGGGGGCGGCGGCTATGGCACTTTCCAAACAGACGCATGAGCTTAAGACAACGAAGGATGCCATTACTATGGCTGACGGTATTGCCGTCAAAGCACCAGGCGATCTGACCTTTCCGATTATCGATAAGTTCGCTGATGATATTGTAACAGTAGATGATGAAGATATTGCCAAGACTATTTTAATGCTGTTAGAGCGGGCCAAGTTAATGGTAGAAGGCGCCGGGGCAATTAGCCTTGCGGCACTGTTAAATAAGAAGATTCAGGTTAAAGGAAAAGTGGCCGCCGTGCTGTCAGGCGGCAATATTGATATGAATTTTATCTCCCGTATTATTGAACGGGGATTGGTGCAGGCCGGGCGGCGCATTCGAATTTCGACTTTAATTCAAGATCGCCCTGGAATTTTGCAGAGATTGTTAAACAGCATTGCCCAATGCGGCGGGAATGTCATCAATGTGTATCATGACCGCGTTGAACGCGATGTGCCGATTGGTCAGGCGGTGGTGGAGGTTTCTTTAGAAACACGGGACGCCAGGCATAGCGGCGAATTAGTCGAAAAACTTAAGCACGAAGGCTATGCGTTAGAATTATCTGAATAAACTATATCTAATATTTATTGGACTTTTTGGCAGGAATATAGTAAAAAGCGTCGAAAAAAACAAAGGTTTGAGAGTAATCTATATTTTACATTTCATTATTTTACAAATTAATGTAAATATTGGATATCTTACAAGTTAGCGACAGGGGGAAGTTTTTGAATGGCTGAATTGGCAGCGGTAATATTGGCAGCGGGCAAAGGTACACGTATGAAGTCGGCATTACCGAAGGTACTTCATCAAGTAGGCGGCAAACCCATGGTAAAACATGTTGTGGATGCCGCTAATTTTGCTGGCGCAGCAAAGAAAATTGTAGTAGTTGGCTTCGGGGCGGAAAGCGTACAAACCACCCTCGAGGGTCAGACTGAGTTTGCGGTGCAGACAGAGCAGCTTGGAACAGGGCATGCTGTTATGCAAGCTCAGCCGTTACTTAAAGATTTTTCAGGTACGGTAATGGTACTCTGCGGTGATACACCGCTGCTTAGCGGGGAACTTTTGCAAAAGCTATATGCTGAGCATAAAGCAGCAGGGGCGCTCGCAACTGTGCTTACCGCGCATATGCCAAATCCGTCCGGCTATGGCCGTGTAATCCGCGGGACTAATGGAGAGGTTACCAAAATTGTTGAAGAGAAAGATGCTTCGCCTGTTGAACTTGCGGTTAATGAAATTAATACCGGTATTTATTGTTTTGAACGGGCGGCGTTGTTTGAAGCATTGGCTGATATTAATTGCAACAATGTGCAGCGGGAATATTATTTAACAGATGTAATCGGCATTTTGGCTGAGAAAAAGGCCAAGGTATGGGCGGTAGCGGCTGAAGATCATGATGAAACAATGGGGGTTAACTCGCGGCGTCAGCTGGCTCAGGCTGAAAAGGTACTCAGAATGCGGAAAATAAATCAGCTGATGGATCAAGGTGTGACAATCATGGATCCAGACAGTACCTTTATTGATGAAGAGGTTACTATTGGCTCAGATACTATTATTTATCCATTCACATGGCTGGAAGGCCAGACTGTTATTGGTACAGGATGTGAGATTGGGCCCAATACGCGTATTCAGGATACAAAAATCGGCAATGATGCAACACTGCATTTTATTTATGCCCATGAATGCGAGATTGGTGACGAAGTAATAGCAGGTCCATATGTACATTTACGCCCGAATACCGTGCTGGCCCGCGGCGTAAAAATCGGTAATTTTGTCGAAGTCAAAAATTCCACAGTAGGCGAAAAGAGCAAACTGCCGCATCTAAGCTATATCGGTGATACCGATATGGGGGCAGGCATTAATATTGGCTGCGGTACGATTACCGTCAATTATGATGGCAAGCTTAAACATCGGACCACGATTGAAAATGGTTCGTTTGTTGGCTGCAACAGCAATCTGGTAGCACCAGTGTCAATTGGTG
Organism: Pelosinus sp.; assembly: GCA_021372375.1. GTDB lineage: Bacteria > Bacillota > Negativicutes > Propionisporales > Propionisporaceae > JAJFUN01. Next base: position 6,015 of record JAJFUN010000167.1, read on the forward strand.
AAGGGGCCTATATTGCGGCTGGATCTACCATTACCAAAGATGTTCCGCCAGCGGCTTTAGGGGTAGGCAGAGCAAGACAAATCAACATTGACGGTTGGGTAAAACGACGCAGTTAACATAGTTCATAAAAATTGTTATAGGGGAAGGGGTAAGTTGATGATAGTAGAAGACAGTAAGCGGCTAAGAATATTTGCAGGTAATGCTAATCCTGAATTAGCTAACGAGATTGCGGCTCATTTAGGCGTAAAAGTAGGGGAAGCCTTTGTCGGGCATTTTAACAATGGTGAAATTCAGGTAATTGTTGATGAAAGTGTGCGTGGCAAGGAAGTTTTTATTGTCCAGCCAACCTGTTTTCCAGTAAATGAAAACTTAATGGAACTTTTAATAATGGTTGATGCTTTTAAACGAGCATCAGCGCGTCACGTTACCGCTGTTATTCCATACTATGGATATGCTAGGCAGGATCGTAAAACACGCGGCCGTGAACCTATCTCCGCTAAATTGATTGCTAATCTCTTGACGACAGCAGGAGTAAGCAGAGTAATCACCATGGATCTCCATGCTGGACAGATCCAAGGCTTTTTTGATATTCCGGTAGATCATTTGCCAGGGGTACCTATTTTAGCTGAATACATAGCTGCTAAAAATTTAGATGACCTGGTGGTGGTTTCCCCAGATCTTGGCGGTGTAACTCGTGCCCGACAATTAGCTGATCGGCTGCAGGCGCCAATTGCGATTATTGAAAAAAGACGTCCGGCTCCCGGTGTAGCCGAAGTCATGAATACAATCGGCAGCGTGGAGGGAAAGACAGCTATTATCATTGACGACATTGTTGATACGGCCGGTTCCTTGGTTGAAGGTGCTAAGGCGTTAAGCCGTCTTGGGGCAAAAGAAGTATATGCTTGCTGTACTCACCCTGTACTTACTAATCCGGCAATAGAACGTATTAATAATTCGAATATTAAAGAACTGATTGTTGCCAATACCATTCCTTTGCCGCCCGAAAAACAAATTCCTAAGATTAAGACCTTGTCAGTAGCGCCGCTACTTAGTGAGGCCATTCTTAGGATTTTCGGAGAATTGTCAGTAAGTAAATTATTTGATTAATTAGCTTTAGAAAAAGGGGGTGTCTCGATGGAGGCACCCCTGATTATGTTCGCGTGAGAAGCAGAAGGTGAGACACGGGGACAGTTCTTCTGTCTCAGAAAAGCATTGATACAGAAAAACCGTCCCAATGTCTCACACGTTCTTTGATTTATCCCACGTATTTTATATTGGGAGGAAAGACTGTGAAAATTATTGTGGGACTGGGAAATCCCGGGCAGGAGTATAGTGCTACCAGACATAATGTAGGTTTTATGGCAATTGAGGAACTGGCTATGCGCTGGAATATAGAAACTTGGCGAAGCCGGGATGAAGCATTAGTCGCGGAATATCGAGGAGGGGCTGAGCCAGTGCTCCTTGTTAAGCCGCAGACATATATGAATTTAAGCGGTACAGCTGTTGGTGCTTTGGCTCGCTGGTATAAGGTTAAGGCCGAAGATATTATTGTCTTATTTGATGATATGGATTTACCAGCAGGCAAATTGCGCTTGCGTATGAAAGGGGGATCAGGTGGTCATCGGGGGATTGAGTCTCTGCTTGTACACCTCGGACAGGATTCATTTTCGCGTATTCGGATTGGGATTGGCCGGCCGCCAGCTGGCTGGGAGGTGCCGAATTTTGTGCTTAGCCGTTTTACTGAAGAAGAAGCGCCCATAATGGTGGAAACTATTCGCCGGGCTGCTGAGGCTGCAGAAGGGATTGTGGAGCTGGGTATAAACAAGGCCATGAATCATTTCAACAAATAACATTTTGTAGGAAAAGTATTTAATACTTATTATAATATCTTCGATAATATTTTATAGAGTAGTGTGGTTATGTTAACGATTTTCAAAAAATGATTAACGGAGAGATAGAGTATGGCTTCCAATGGTATGATGAGTCAAGCAGAAATTGAAGCGTTAATGGCGTCAATGAATGCCGGGCAAGAAGAAAAAGAACCAGAGGTTCAGCCGGCTGAGACTGCAGCCGCGCCGCAAAGTACGATGAGCCAGGATGCAGCTAGTGTGAAAATGCAATCTGAAATAGCCAGCCCACCTGAAGAAGCGGCCGCAGTTGGCGGACCAATGTCACAGAAAGAAATCGAGGCTTTTTTGGCAGCTATTAATACGCCGCCGCAAGAAATGAGCGCTGTTTCTTCTACTGTGGCACCAAGTAGCCATTCTAATGAGAGTCAGGAAGATGTAGCGGCAAAAGAGCCGGCAGCCGAGGTACCAGCCGCAGAGCCGGCTGATCCAAATAAAACAATGACGCCGGAAGAAATCGAAGCTATGCTGGCAGCGATGAATGCTGGAGAAGAAGCAGCAAAAGAGCCGGAAGCCGAAGTACCAGCCGAAGCGCCAGATGATCCAAATAAAACAATGACGCCGGAAGAAATCGAA
>JAJFUN010000176.1 GCA_021372375.1 Pelosinus sp.
GGCCCCAATTTCCCGGAACGGAGCTCAGTAAGAATAATTTTTCGTACCTTTTCCTCGTCAACAATCCCGCCGCTTCTGAGACAGCCGCGTTTAGCGCCGATAAGCTGCAGTATTTCTTGGCTTTGAGTCGGCAAAGGAGGCTTTAGCTTATAGCGCTCTATCAAACGCTCACTATACCTTTCCTTAAGTATAAGCAGCAGCTTAGCCATTACCTTTTCCAAATCATATACATCATCATTAATGGCACCGGTAATAGCTAAATGAAAGGCTACCTCTTCATCCTCGAACTTAGGCCAAAGCACCCCGGGTGTATCAAGAAGCTCTAAATTCTTACCAACGCGAATCCACTGCTTGCCTCTTGTCACCCCTGGCTTATCAGCAGTACGCACTACCGCACTGCCAAGCAGTCGATTAATCAATGAAGATTTGCCGACATTAGGAATACCTAAAATCATCGCCCGAACCGGACGCGGACGAATGCCCTTGGCGGCCAGTTTAGCCAAAGTCGCGCTAGCTGCCTGTTCTACGCGGCTGACTAACTGCTTAGTGCCTTTTCCTGTCATGGTATCAAGAGCCACTACCTGCAAATTACGCTGGCGATACGCCTCAATCCATTCTTTGGTATGGTTTGGCTCAGCCAAATCGGCTTTATTTAGGGCCACAACCCGTGGTTTTCCCTCAAGTACTTCGTCAATCATCGGGTTGGCACTGCTGCGGGGAATTCTGGCATCCAATAATTCAATAACCACATCGACCAGCTTGAGCTGTTCACGAATCATCCGATGCGCTTTGGCCATATGACCTGGAAACCAATTTATATTCATTTCATTTTTGTTTTCTATGTCTTCACTCATCGCTACATCACTTTCTGATACACTATTGGTTTAGTATGCCTATTATATAAATAAAACACTCGTGTTTTTTAAACAACAAGAACGTAAATATACTTTCGTAGCTTACAAAAATATTAAGGTAAGGTCTTCATTTGACTAACTGGCCAAAAGACCAGAAAAGCCTTGCCCTTTAATAGCTCATGGGATACAAACCCTACATCAGGGAACCGGCTGTCCTCTGAATTGTTCCGGTTATCCCCCATAGCAAAAATGCGGCCTGCAGGAACAGTAGAGAGCGGATACGAACCGCGCGTCTTTTCCAAAATATAAGGTTCATTTTGGAGCTGCCCATTGACAAAGATTCTGCCTTCTTTAATTTCAATAGTATCACCAGCCACAGCAATAACCCGTTTGATAAAGTCACGGCTTGGATCACTAGGATAACGAAAAACTACGACATCACCACGCTCGGGAGCTTTAAAGCGATAAATAAATTTATTTACAACCAGCCGCTGACTATTATGTAATGTTGGTTCCATCGACGAGCCATCTACCACATATAATTCAACGATAAAATAGCGAATAAAGAAAGCTAATACTACAGCAACAAGAATGGATACAATCCAATCTTTTACTTCTTCCCCTAAACTATTTTTCCCCAAAGCTACACCCCCTGCACTTACAGTAATATACAGAAAATGGGACTGAAAACAGTCCCATCTGCGTACAAGACAAATATTAACGTTTTTCTCTAATACGAGCAGCCTTACCAGTAAGGTTACGCAAGTAATAGAGTTTGGCGCGGCGCACAATACCTCTGCGCATTACTTCGATTTTATCAAGACGCGGGGAATGTACCGGGAAAGTACGTTCTACCCCTACACCGTAAGAAATACGTCTAACAGTAAAAGTCTCGCGTACACCTGTGCCATTACGTTTAATAACAACGCCTTCAAATACCTGAATACGTTCCCGAGTACCTTCGACAACCTTTACGTGTGCACGTACAGTGTCGCCTGGTTTGAAATCAGGAATATCACTGCGGAGTTGTTCTTGTTCCAAAGCTTCAATAATGTTCATTTTGTTTCCTCCTTATATTAGACGTTCATACCGGTAGCCGCAGAGGACCGTCTATTTAACACGAAAAAATTATATCATCTTTCTGATATAAACACAAGAAAAATGTTACTGCCACCATGCTTCGCCCAATAGCCGATCCAAGATGATGGCAACTGCGCCCCTTACACACAGATGATTATAATCAGACGGCCCGTAAATAGGCTCTAAAATATAGTCAAACTGGGCCATAACTGTTTTTTCGATGCCAAAGCCGGTACCAAATAAGAGAAGACAAGGACGACGTCCTGCCTCAATCTCGGCTCTCAGCTTTTTATAGGATACAGTATTAGGATAGACCCTTGCATCTGTTGTAACAATAATCGGCTTAGCCCCTTCTTTATCCTCTATATATTGAACAGCCTTGGCAATGTCAGGCACTACATCTAAAATACTTAATGCCTCACGGCGGTCAGGATTATATTCTCCCCCGAAACCGTCCTGCCAATACTCGATAATTTCCTTGGCTAATGCCGCCTGACTTTCATGCGGATGAATGATAAAATACCGCTTTATATCATATGTCCGCGAGGTACGGGCAATATCATGAATATCAAAATTAGTAATGGCGGTGGTAATTACTGCGCCATTTTTGTTATAGATTGGATAATGCACCAATCCTAAATAAACAGGTGCTGTCATTTTTAGCCTCCGGCTTGTTCTTGCTTAATTTCAACTAGCAATTTTTTATCTTCGGCACTCAGCTCTACATTTTCGAGGAGCTCCGGCCGACGTTCCAGCGTGTTTTTAAGTGACTGTTTGCGCCGCCAACGATTTATCTCTTTATGATGGCCTGATAAGAGTATCTCAGGTACTTCCCAGCCGTTAAATTCGCGCGGCCTGGTATAGTGCGGATATTCCAAAAGACCATTGTAAAAGGAATCCTCGGGCGCAGAGGCCCCTGAACCAAGGACCCCTGGCACCATGCGTGCGACTGCATCAACCATCACCATCGCCGGTAGTTCTCCGCCTGTTAGTACATAATCGCCAATAGAAATGGCTTCATCCACCAAATGCTCGCGCACCCTCCCGTCAATACCTTCATAATGACCGCAAATAAATACAAGATGCTCAAAGCTGGCAAGCTCTTTAACCTTAGCCTGAGTTAAAGGCGTTCCCCCCGGGCAGGTCAAAATAATCCGCCGCGTGGCTTTTTCTACAGTTTTAGTGACACTCTCGACTGCGCGATAAATCGGCTCTGGTTTCATAACCATCCCAGCCCCGCCCCCAAATGGAGCGTCATCAACAATCCGATGCTTATCAAAAGCAAAGTCACGCGGATTGGTTACCTGGATCTGAAGGTAGTTGGCCTCCTGAGCCCGCTTCATAATACTATGCTCTAAAGGACTAAACATTTCAGGAAATAAAGAAATAATATCTATACGCATATTAATCCTTCCATTCTTCCTGAAGTTTTACAATCATTTTTTTATTGGCTAAATCAATAGTCTTAACAACCTCCTTGAGGGCTGGAATCATAATAGATTTTTGTCCCGCAGTCTCAGCGACATAGACATCATTACTGCCTGTTGCTAAGATATCCGTAATGGTTCCCAAGAGCTCATCCGCCTCATTATATACCGAAAGACCAATAATCTGAAAATGATAATACTGCCCTTCAGGCAGCCCCACCAAGTCCTGTTCTTGTACATGAAGTATCTGATTCCTTAAATGCTCTACTGCATTCATGGAATCAAGGCCGCGAAACTTCAAAAGTACAAATTGTTTGTGATATTTTACCCCTTCTACCGCCAAATTAGTACCATCGGCGAGGAAGGTTTCTTTTAGCTTACGGAATCGTTCAGGAAAATCAGTAAGCGGCATAATACGAACGTCACCCCGCACACCGTGCGGGGCAACAATTTTTCCAATCGCAACTAAGTCTTGACTTGGAATTTTCATATTAACTGCGAAAAGCAATAATTTTGCCGTCTTCAAGCAAAATTTCTGTGCCCATTATTTTGTGCAAATCATCGCCGACACTTACTGTAGCTGTACGTTCGAGCGTACCCTGAACTATTTCAGACCCTATTTCAAGCCGGGCGGTTTCATTGAGTCTTTCCTGCATTTGGGCTTTGAAATCCAAGCGTTTTTGCTTTTCAGCATCAATCTGCTGACGAACAGCAGTCAACCCCTGAGCATCCTGCTTGGCCTGTTCAGCCAAGAAACGCTTACCCTGAAATTCAATTTGCTGGAGCTCCATATCCGCTTTTTTGATATTCTCTTGAATGTCTGCTGTCAAATGCTGTTTTAAATCCTCAGTAACCTTGGCCTTGATGGTTACAGGACATTTAATTGTCAAGCTTTCCATAGTCTAAGTCAGTCCACCTTTTAGAGCCTGTCGCAAAATACCCATCTGCGGCGTTTGGCGAGCACTCGTTCAGTGTACACTTGGTACAACCTCCCGCGCAATCTCACCACGCCTAACATCTGGGCATCTTGTAGCAATCTCTTTAATTTTAGTCTGGGTGTTTTTAAAACACACTACTATATAATGTCTACCGTGACTCTTTTGTTTTCACGTGCTGCGGCAGCTTTCACCACAGTACGCAACGCTTTGGCGATACGCCCTTGTTTGCCGATTACCTTGCCCATATCTTCCTGAGCAACCCTGAGCTCGTAAACAATGGACTCAGCATCACCGGTTTCGGTAACGCTGACCTCGTTAGGATTTTTCACTAACGCTTGGGCAATGACTTCAACTAATTCTTTCATAGTTATCATGCCTCTTTCGCAAATTTATCATACTATTTATTTAGCACGTTTTGCTTCGTCCAATTTTGCCATGATACCAAGTTTGCTAAATAAAGCTTTTACAGTATCAGTAGGTTGGGCACCTTTTTGCAGCCATTCGAGTACTTTTGCTTCGTCTACATTAACAACTGCAGGCTCAACAGTAGAGTCGTACTGACCAAGAATCTCAATAAAACGACCATCACGCGGGAAACGTGAATCAGCAACTACTACGCGATAAAAAGGACTCTTTTTAGCACCCATACGTCTTAAACGGATTTTTACTGCCATGAAAATTCACCTCCTTCACAAAGTAATGTCATTTACCGAAAAACGGCATTTTAAAATTGCCTAACCCACGCTTATTTTTTTGCATGTCTTTTAAACGTTTCATCATCTTACGCGCCTCGGCAAACTGTTTTAACAAACGATTGACATCCTGTACGCGCGTCCCGCTGCCCATGGCAATCCGCTTGCGGCGACTGCCGTTGAGGATTGCTGGATCACGGCGTTCCTTTTTGGTCATGGAACGAATAATAGCTTCAACCTGGCCCATTTCCTTGCCGCTGAGATCAACATCCTTCATTTGCTTAGTCAAATTGCCCATACCGGGAAGCATGCTCAAAATCTGTTCCATAGAACCAAGCTTCTTGACTTGCTGCAGCTGATCCAGAAAATCATCCAAGGTAAAATCATCTTTTCTGAACTGCTTTTCCATTTCCTTGGCTTGTTCCAAATCAATGGTACTTTGCGCTTTTTCAATGAGGGTTAAAACATCCCCCATGCCCAAAATGCGCGATGCCATACGATCAGGATGGAAGGGTTCGATAGCCTCAAGCTTCTCGCCCATAGCCGCAAATTTAATGGGACAGCCTGTTACCGCTTTAATTGAAAGTGCCGCACCGCCGCGCGCATCACCGTCAAGTTTGGTTAAAATAACCCCATCAACGCCCAGCGCACCATTAAAGGTTTCAGCGACATTAACAGCATCCTGGCCTGTCATGGCATCTACTACCAAAAGAATTTCATGCGGTTTTACCGTTTGCTTGATAGATTTTAGCTCATCCATCAATTCTTCGTTGATATGAAGACGCCCTGCGGTATCAATGAGTACCATATCCTTGGCGTGCGCTAAGGCATAATCAATGGCCTGTTTAGCAATTTCCACAGGATTACCTTGTCCCGCTTCAAAAACCGGAATCTCAAGCTGCTCGCCTAAAACCTGCAGCTGCTTGATTGCAGCCGGACGATATACGTCAGCTGCCACTAATAAAGGACTCTTGCCCTGCTTTTTTAGGAGATTAGCCAATTTTCCTGCTGTGGTAGTTTTACCAGCCCCTTGCAGGCCGACCAGCATAATAACCGTAGGCGGACGAGACGAAACGGTAATCCGGCTGGCAGTGCCGCCCATGAGTGCGGTTAATTCATCATTTACAATTTTTATAACAAACTGTGCTGGCGTAAGACTCTCTAGTACCTCTTGCCCAACAGCACGTTCTTTTACTTTTGCAACAAAATCCTTGACTACTTTAAAATTTACGTCGGCTTCCAAAAGTGCCATCCGCACTTCCCGCATGGCGTCATTAACGTCAGACTCTGTTAATTTACCGCGACCACGCAGTTTTTTAAAAGTTTGCTGCAGTTTTTCTGCTAAACCTTCAAAAACCATGTTAAGCCTCCTTTGTATTGTCTAAAAGTCCACTTAATTTATCTAAGACCAGCTTAATTTCCGGCAGCTTCTCCTCCGGCTTAAGCCTATTTAAGAGTTCATAGGCTTCCTGTATGGCATGCTGCTGACGCTGATTCCTTTTCGCCAGTCCCAGCTTGTCTTCATATTCAAACAATATCTGTTCAGCCCGCTTCAGAATATCATGCACCGCTTGCCGCGATACAGCAAACTCCAAAGCAATCTCCGCAAGTGAAAAATCATTTAAATAATGCATTTCTACACACTGACGCTGTTTGTCAGTTAACAATGCACCGTAAAAATCAAATAATACACCTATTTTCAGGACTTTATCCAGCAAACTGTCACCTTCTACCTGTGTACAAAACAAATACTGACAAGTAATAATACTTTACAGTGATTTATTATATGCAAAACAAACTCCTCTGTCAAGTAAAATTGCTTGTCAGTAATTAATTTGTTAAATTACTCTGGAATTTCAGCAATTAATTGCCCAATCTGTCTGATAAACTGCTTATCTTCCTCACTTAAATCCTGCTCCGTAATAAACCTTTTCTTACCATACCACCGCTGCTGTTTTACAAAATCTTCTACGCGCGGCGTTTTGGGAGGTACTCCCATATATGCCATGATAATTTCTTTTAAATCACAAACGTCTTCACGTGTAGGACGACCACGCCGTATTGTTTTTATAAAAGATTGAACCTGCTCTATATTGCAGGGCAAATTGTATAAAAGCCAATAGCCGAAAATTATAGGCTTACCTGGTTTATAATCAGTATATGTCCAATTAATATTGTCCTTATTTTCTATAAAGTCTGCTTCAGGCGATATTTCCCTAAAAATATAGTAAGGCTTTTGCGGATACCTAATATTTCGTTTTTCTGTAAATTGTCTAAAACGCTGCGATTCTTCAAATACCTGACGAGAATGTAAATATTCTTCAAACCCTCTAACGTTCACATTAAAATCTGCTTTTTCTATTTTTCCCGACCATGAACTTCCGGTCTCTGTAATATAGGAAAAATGCTCAACAAGTGCTTCAGTTAACTTAAAATACCAATCCCTACTATATCTTGCTTGCATCGGTTGGTAAGCAGTTACCGTATCCCCCATTGACATTGGCATTTTATAACTCACATAAAGATCAATTGTTTCATACGGTTCAAATACCATGTCCCACAAAAAAATGTTGTAAAACTTTTGATCTTTATCCTTTTTAATAAATTCAATATTATATGTCTGTGCTGCCGCGCGGGCAATAAAATTATAAAATTGCACTTGTTCAATTACTGTATTTCTGCTATAATCCATTACCCTATCCTTATTTGAATTTATAGGAAAGCCAACTTTTGCTACAACCAATTTGTCCGAGTTATTTCTAAGTTTAAATTGACAGTGATATGAAACACTATCAAGGCTATTAAGCCCGCCATCAAATAAAAACGGCCCTCTTTCCGGTATGATACTCACATTTTCCGAGACCATTTGAATTTCATCACAAGTAGTTAATTGCAATGTATAGCCAGGCCCAGTAAAGAAACCGGCATTAGCAAAAACAATATTGTGCAGGCTAATCGCAATAATTGCTGCGAATAGTAAAATACGCATACATTTTCCCCCATATTATATACTTACTAGCAACATATATTTCTTTCTAATTTGTAAAATTCCTTTAAAATATGTGTTTTTTAGAAAACTAACTCCATATACTTTGTTGTTGAGTTTAAGTATACTTAAGAATATATACTGGGTAAGTATCACTCCTTAAGTATTTTCCCAGCTATTCGATAATATAATAGAGCGAAGTTTGTCCATATATTATAAGTATTCATGGTACTTTGCAAATAAATACAGGAGGTGTCACATGCGCCGCATAACACTAAATGAAATACAGCCCGGTATGTATTTATCCAGAGCGCTTATTGCACCGGATGGAATGGTTCTCTTGCATGAAGGTATTGAAATGAAGCAGCGTTATATTGAATATCTTCGCAATCAGGGCATCAGTTATTTATATGTTGATGAACCGGAAACGGAAGATATTATTGTAGAAGACGTCATTGATCCCGAACTAAGGCAGGAAGCTACCAAGACAGCACTCGAAGTCGTAGAAGGTTTTCATGTCGGCAAAGGTATGGAACTGACCAAAGTAAAAACCATTGTCAGTTCGATGATTGACCAATTAGAGCAAAAGCCGGAAAATATGGTGCATTTAGTTGACATTCGCCGTAAAGAAGATTACATGATTTCCCATGCGGTAAATGTTTGCATTTTGTCTGTTATGACAGGTATCAGCCTGGGCTATGATGCCAAACAATTAGAAGATTTAGGCATGGCCGCCATGTTTCATGATATCGGCAAAATTCGTTTTTCACCTAAACTAGCGCTTAAACATCCTGGCTACCTAACTGCTACCGAGAAAGAAGAATATCGCCAGCATCCCTTTTATGCGCTGGAGATTCTGCAGGAAAATCCAACCTTATCCATGGATGTAATAAATGCTGTCTTTCAGCATCATGAACGCTGGGATGGCAGCGGTTACCCGATGGGTCTCGCAGGCGATGTTATCAGTGAATATGCGCAGATTATCAGCATCGCTGATGTCTATGACCGGCTGACTGCCGGCACGCCTCACCGTAAACCTACACCGGTCTACTATGCAGTAGCAATTCTCAATAAAGCCGCTGGCCAGTATTTCAATCCGGCTATCGTAGAAAGGTTTAATGAAAATATTGCTATCTATCCAATTGGCACTACGGTAAAACTTAGCAATAATCAAATAGGTGTTATACTTGATGTTGATAAAGACAGCAAAACTACTCCCACTGTCCGCATAATGTCCGGCGATGACAGTTCTAAAGTCAATCAGCTCTTAGAACTTGACCTGAAAAAAAACCCTGATTTGTTTATCATGGACTTCGAAGTCAATTTTGATGAGTTATAATTCGACAAAAAGTGGCTCAGCTAAATTTTAGATTTAGCTGAGCCACTTTTGATTTCATTTGATTATTTAGCAAATAGCGCCTGAGCGAAGTCCTGCGGGACAAAGGGTCTTAAATCGCTGACACCTTCGCCAACGCCTATCCATTTTACAGGCATATTAAGTTCGGTTTTAATGGCTACAACTACCCCACCTTTAGCGGTACCATCGAGTTTGGTTAAGACCACACCGGTGACATCTGCGGCTTCGCCAAATATTTTAGCTTGATTAATAGCATTCTGACCTGTTGTGGCATCGAGCACCAAGAGCGTCTCATGCGGAGCAGCAGGCAGTTCACGGCCGATAACCCGTTTGATTTTCTTTAATTCTTCCATAAGGTTGGACTTGGTATGAAGTCTGCCGGCGGTATCTACGATCAGAATATCCGCTTTACGAGCCTTGGCTGACTGTACGGCATCAAACGCCACAGCCGCCGGATCAGAGCCTTCGGTATGTTTGACAATTTCGGTATTGGTTCGCTCGCCCCACACCTCAAGCTGATCAATGGCGGCCGCCCGGAAGGTGTCAGCTGCGGCCAGCATGACTTTAAGGCCCTGCTCACTATAATACTGGGCGAGCTTGCCGATGGTTGTTGTCTTGCCTACGCCGTTTACGCCAACAACCATAACAACAGTTGGCGGCTCTTTAGCCATGTTTATTTCAGATACACCATCACTTAAAATCTCACTAATTTGGGTCTGCAAAAACGGACGAAGCTGCTCTGGCGATTCTATTTCCTTGGCCTTAATTCCTTTGCGAATAGCGGCCATGAGCTGATTAGTTGTTTTAACGCCAACATCAGCACTTAAGAGCACCGCCTCCAGATCATCTAAGAGCTCCTCATCAATATCAGCATAGCCAATAATAATCTGCTCAATCTTCTCTGTAAATCCCTTGCGTGTTCTTTCTAATCCTGCCTTTAATTTATCAAAAAAGCCCATACTAATTCCTCCTTCTCTTAAGTTCCCCTCTAGAGAGGGGTGGCGCGAAGCGACGGGGTGTGTTGCTTTACCCGGCTTTACCCGGCCTTGTCCACCATTTTTACCGATACCAGCTTGGATACGCCGGATTCCTCCATCGTCACACCATGGATAACATCAGCGGATTCCATTGTGCCCTTGCGGTGGGTAACAACGATAAACTGAGTATCTTTTGAATAATCGTGCAAAAACTGGCTAAATCGATCCAGATTGGCCTCATCAAGCGGCGCATCAATTTCATCTACCATTGTAAAGGGCGCTGGCCGATAAGCCAAAAAAGCAAAGAGCAGGGCAATTACCGTCAAGGCCCGTTCGCCGCCTGACAGCAGCGTTAAACTTTGCTGTTTCTTGCCTGGCGGCTCTACGGTAATATCAATCCCGGTTTCCAGCAGATTATCAGGCTGGGTCAGCACAAGCCTAGCACTGCCTCCGCCGAAAAGACGGGTAAAAATCCCAACAAAATGCTCACTAATCGCGGCAAAAGATGCCGTAAATTGTTTGGTCATCGTTGAATCAATATCAGTAATAATCGACATCAGATATTCTTTAGCTGTGACCAAATCATCGCATTGCTTCTGCAAAAATTCATAACGCTCACTAACCCGGTTGTATTCGTCAATCGCTGCCGGATTAACCGGTCCTAGCTGTGCGATAGCAGTTTCCTTACCCCTGATTTGAGCGGTCAGTTCTTCCTGACTGCCAGGGCGGCACAGCTCTTCCG
>JAJFUN010000184.1 GCA_021372375.1 Pelosinus sp.
AAAATGTCGGTAGCGGCAAACCAGTCAATATCACAGGGCTTACGTTAGATGGCGCGGAAAAGGATAACTACACTTTGCCTAGTACCGGGGGAGCCATCGGCAATATCACGGCGAAAACTTTGACGTTAAACCCTGTTGCCGCGAATAAGACTTATGACGGGACAACAGCGGCCACCCTAACTGATTATGGCCTCAACGGCTTGGTAGGCAGTGAGACGCTGCAGATTAGTTCTGTAAGTAAATTCAGTGATAAAAATGCCGGAGACAAGAAAACCGTCACTATTTCTGCCATAAGTCTTTTGGATGGTACCAATGGTGGATTGGCGAGTAATTATCATATTGACAGCACAGCCATAGCTGTTGCTGATATTGCCAAGAGACCTATTAATGTAGTAGGCATTACTGCACAGGATAAAACCTATGATAGTACAACAGCAGCTATCCTAAACACAAGCGGTGCTGGCTTGACTAATACAATTGCTGGCGATAATGTAAGTTTGCTGACAAGTAGCGCAAAGGGAACCTTTAGCGATGGGACAGTTGGCAATGGAAAAACGGTGACGGTTACCGAATTAGCGCTGAGTGGAACTGATATAGGTAATTATCAGCTAGCTCCATACACTACTTTAGCGAATATAAATAACAGTCAGTCGAGCAATCAACAGACTGATGCGGCAATCAAAACGGCAATTACGCAGCCTGCGACCGAGGCAACATCGGCGCAAAATAATCAAAGTCCAACTACTTCCGGAACTACGACGGTTGTAGTAGAAAAAGGTGGAGTTAACAACGAGACTACAGTAACTCAGCCACCAAAGGCGCCAGCTCCTGCAAATCAACCTACATCTGCCCCTAATAATCAGCCTAGTGCTACCGGCTTGGCGGGGGCACTCAGGGTAACCTCTGTAGGGGGAACTGCAGAAAATTATTCGATGACAATCACAAACCAATCAGTAATTATTACTCTGCCAAGCACAGGTGCGCAAGGAGCTAATACTGCTGCTCCAAGCAGTACCAAAGAGGTGACCGCCAGCGGCGTGGCTTTAGTCATGGTAGGGGCCCACGGTGTAGAGACGGTAGTAGATACCTGCAATATTACTGCAACTGCTAGCAGTCTGACTGTAACTTCTGTTGCCGGGGCTAGTACAATGCAGCCAAAAGCTGAGAGACCAAGCGAGCAAACCAGCGGGGCAAAAACAGATACCTTTAAAATAACAAAGGCGGATGGCAGTGTTGCTGAATTTAGTGTTACGTATGCTGGCGGCGCAATCAGTATTAAACCGCTGAATGCGGAGGCTGCAGAACTCAGCAAGGAATCCGGCGCTGGCCTTAAGGCAGTAGCAGCAACGGCAATACTTACAGCCGAGGATAAACTGGGAGTTGCTGCTAGCGATGTAGCAGCAGTATATGTTCAAAATTAATAGGTCTATTGATAAATAGATGAATTTAGACCATCAGTTTTTGATGGTCTATTTTTTATTTCTATTTAAAGGAAAATAGAAAATAGTGACGAATTATTCACTATTATCGCTAAAATAATCGAATTTTGGTAAAGAACGATTTTTTTAGCAGGAGGATATAATGTTTGATACTACTCATTTTATAAAAGGTATTGTGGCAAATGGGCAGATAATGAAATTTGCGGAGCTTTCCGAGAAAATCGTGCAGCAAAGACATTTTGCGGCAATTCGGCGGGGTTTATTACTGATTATCCCCTTCATTGTCATAGGCTCTTTTGCCAATCTGTTTATGAATTTGCCGCTGCCTGCATATCAGTATGGCATGAGCCATTTGTTTGGCGTACATTGGAAAGTTATTGGCAGTTCTATAAACAATGCAACTTTTGGCATTATGTCAATGCTATTAGGATTATCAATTAGTTATTTTTTAGCTAAAAGCAGTCGTTTTGGGAAAAATGGGTCAATTCACCCGCAAATGGCGGCATTTGTATCGCTAGCCTGCCTGATTGCCATCATGCAGCCGCTAAGCAGTCAGGGGGCACAGGGCTTGCCTTTTATCAGGTTAGGTGTATTTGGCTTACTGCCGGCCATGGTGACAGCAATAGCGGCAAGTGAACTTTTTTTATGGCTAAGTTCAGTCAAACGTATTCATATTGGCATTTTTTCTGATGAGGCAGATCCGGTGATTGCCCAGGCAGTTGCCGGAATTTTGCCGGCAGGAGTAACCTTGCTGTTATTTTCACTGCTGAAGTTTCTGGCAATTAATCAAAATGTGCTGGATATCTATCAATTGGGTTATGATTATATCAAGGCGCCATTTCTGGAACTGCCCAATACGTTAGGTACGGCTGTCTTATATCATGCTGCGGCGCAGATGCTGTGGTTTTTTGGTATTCATGGGCAAATTGCCTTGGAAGTAATCCAAAAAGGTATTTATGCAGCAGCCGGAAGCAGCAATTTGCTCCTGTATTTTGCGGGACAGCAGCCTACTCAAATTTTAACGTCCACTTTTATGGATACGTATACCGCAATCGGCGGAAATGGCTCGACAATATGTTTGATTATCGCTACATTATTAGTAGCACGGAGTGGCAATACCGCCTGGCTGGCCAAATTATCAATTTTACCAGGTATTTTCAATATTAATGAAATAATTTTGTTTGGTTTACCAATTGTGCTGCATCCTATTTATTTAATTCCCTTTTTGTTAACGCCAATTATTCAGACAATACTATCTTATATTGCGCTGGCGGTCGGTTTAGTGCCGCTGACCAATAATGTATTTCATTGGACGACGCCGATTTTTGTAAACGGGTATCTGGCGGCTCATTCCTGGGCCGGGGTAATTCTACAGCTTGGCGATATTGTGGTTGGTGTTATGATATACTTGCCGTTTGTTTGGCTGGCTAATCAGCAAAAAGTTGATAATATGAACAAAGCCTTAGTAACACTTTCCCAACTGGCTGTATCTAACAGTATTACAAAGGATATACTGACTCAGGGGGATAGGGTGGGAAACCTCTTTCGGGTTCTGGCTCATGATTTAAAAGAGGCAATTAACAAACAGGAACTTATCATCGAGTATCAGCCACAGGTTAATCAGGAGAAAAGAGTGACAGGTGTTGAAGCTTTGCTGCGCTGGCCGCATAAAGTTTATGGGCGTATATCACCGCCATTAATTATTGCTGTTGCGGAAACGACTGGGCTAATTTATGATTTAGAAAAATGGATTATTAACACAGCGTGCCGGCAGCAAAGAATCTGGCAGGCTAGCAATGTGGATGTTATTATGGCGGTCAACGTATCAGCCACGCAGTTTTACCATAGCAGTATTCTTGAAGATATTACTAAGGCCATCGCTGCTCATGGCATAGATCCACGAAAGTTTGAAATCGAGATTACGGAAGGCATTGCGATGAATACTGACAGCAAAACCAAACAATTGCTGGACAGTCTGCATGAAATGGGGGTACGCATTGCCATTGATGACTTTGGCACAGGCTATAGCTCGCTAAATTATATTAAAAATTTTCCGATTGATACGCTCAAGATTGACAAATGCTTAAGTGAGGATATAACCAAAGATATAAGTTCCAGGGAAATTGTATCGTCTATTATCACGCTCTGTGCGTCGCTTCACATTAAAACAATTGTAGAATATATTGAGACAGAGGCGCAGTGCTGTGTACTAGAGCAGTTTGGGAAAGTGCATTATCAGGGATATCTCTTCAGTCCTTCCCTGACGCCGGCAAAAGCTTTTCTGTATATAAGAAAAATGAATTCGTGACGATAAGCATTGGTGTCTCAAAATAGGATTTTATCCTATTTTGAGGCACCAATTTTTATTTTTATTGGATAATATTATAATTTATCTCATAAAAATTGGTGGTAAATATTGTTGTAAGGCAAATGTACTTTACCTTTGTGGCTCAGCCTGGGTATTTTCAACATTAATGAATTACTGGTCTTTGGGCTACCAATTGTCTTAAATCCGCTTTATTTTATTCCTTTTATAGTAACGCCGCTTATGCAGATAACAGTATCTTATATTGTTATAGCAGCGGGCTTGGTTCCCATGACAAATAGGGTGCTTTCCTGGGCGACGCCGGCCTTCTTAAGCGGTTATCTTGCAACTCATTCATGGACAGGCGCGGCTTTACAGCTTGTAAATATTCTACTTGGCGTCCTTATTTATCTGCCGTTTGTAAGGCTGGCTAGGGAACAAAAGATGCTGAAAATGCAAAGGGAAGATATTTTTACAACAAAACTTCTCAAATGAGAAGTTTTTGTTATATGTTTTAATGTAGGCTGTTTTGCGCAATCATCGACAATAGCATAGAATATAAGGGTTTTAATAAAAAAGTAATAGCAAAATAATTATGGCATGGTTTTTGCATATATAGTTATCAAATTATCTGTTCATGGAGGAAAATTTTACTCGCTGATAAATGGTAGGCTATTTCATAAAGGAGAATATGTTGATGTTAGGAAATACAGTACATGTGGCACGGCAGCCAATTTTTGATACTAATTTTAATGTTTTTGGCTATGAACTATTGTTTCGTAATAATTTTATGGAAAGTTATGATGGAACAGATGGTGAGCAATCTACCAATAGTGTCATTGTAAATTCTTTCTTATTAATAGGCATTGAAACGCTAACAAATGGCAAAAAAGCATTTATTAACTTTACAGCTAAATCGTTGAAAGATAATATTCCCGGCATGTTGCCTAAAGAATTAATTGCAGTAGAAGTTTTAGAAGATGTTATACCTGACGAAGAAATAATCAATGCATGTAAAAAACTCAAACAAGATGGGTATATGTTGGTGTTGGATGATTTTGTGTTTTCTGAAGAATTTATACCTATCATTGAGATGGCTGATATAATTAAAGTGGATTTTCGTATTACACTAGGGCAAAAAAGAAGGGAAATTGTTCAACAGTTGAAAAAGTATCCTATAAAATTTTTAGCCGAAAAGGTGGAAACCATAGAAGAATTTGAAGAAGCTGTTAAGATAGGCTATTCATATTTTCAAGGATACTTTTTTTGTAAACCAGTAATTACATCGCATAAAAATATTCCTCAATATAAGGTGAGTTATCTTCATATATTGCAAGAAGTTAATCAGCCAGAATTAGAATTTAAAGAAATTGAAGAAATTATCAAAAGAGACTTGTCGTTATCATATCAATTGTTAAAATTTATTAATTCACCTGCATTTGGCCTCAAAACTAAAATTAACTCTTTGCATCAAGCATTAGTGCTATTAGGGAAAAAAGAATTGATAAAATGGATTTCGTTAATTTCGTTACGACATATTTCTAAAGATAAACCAGGGGAATTGGTTTTGGAATCACTTCTTAGGGCAAGATTTGGAGAAAGGTTGGCATTAACTATAATGCCAAAACAAAGGGCGGCAAACGTTTTTCTCATAGGTATGTTTTCTCATATAGATATCTTGCTGGAACGTCCGCTGCAGCATATACTAGTCGAAATGTCTTTAGCAGAAGAAATAAAAAACGCGCTACTTGCAAAAGATAATGGCCAGTTTTCGGTATTATACAAATTAATTCTAAGTTATGAAAAGGGCGATTGGGAAGAATATTCAAAGTATGCTAAAGAACTGGGAATAGTTGAACGAGATGTGCTAAACGCCTATAGAGAATCTTTAGTATGGGCACATGATATAATTGCTGCCAATTAAAAGCAGTGGGCTGGTAAAGTCAAGGTAGTTATTAGTGGTGAGAGGGAGCTGGCAATTAGTATGGCAGGCTTATAAGAACGTTTTTCTTAACACCATAGAAAGACTATTTACAAAAGACCACTTGTACGCGGACAATTCGTGAATTGTCCCTACGATTAAAATTATTCCGTTATAAATGTTATAAGAGCCGCAAGGGGCTGCCGATAGCGATATTATATCGCTGATTTAGCAGCCCCTTTTTATTTTTTGATTTATATTATAAAATAAGAAGTTCGTGAATATTTTTAGACTAGGGATGAGAATGAAAAGGAGAAGAAAATTCTCTTTAGGAGTGATTTACCATGAAATGGGTGGTAAATATTGTTGTACGGCAAATGTACTTTACCTTTGTGGCAGGGGCTTTTTTGGTAATTGCCATGCTTGCCGGCGTTTTGCAACCCCTGTTTGGCGTTGTGGATCAGCCTGGAAAAGCGCAGCCTATCTTTAATGGCAATCAAACTCAGCCTAAAATTGCCTTTGCCTGTAATGTGTTTTGGGGAGAAGAATTTTTGCCTGACATGCTGGATACTTTTGATAAAAACAATATCAAGATAACCTTCTTTATTGGCGGCAGCTGGGCAAAACGGTATCCTGATGTGCTCAAAGAACTCGCAGGACGCGGGCATGAACTTGGCAATCATACTTACAGTCATCCGCATCCTAATACCTTGAGTAAGGAGAAAAATAAAGAGCAGATTTTGCTGGCGGAAGACCTTATTAAGCAGCTGACCGATGTCAAGACATCGCTATATGCGCCGCCGTATGGAGAATATAATGACACTGTTTTGCAGGCCGCACATGAACTAGGTTATAAAACTATTATGTGGACTATTGATACAGTAGATTGGAAACGTCCTCCGCCGGAAGTAATTATTAATAAGATTAGCAAAAAGGCACAGAATGGGGCTATTATTCTTATGCATCCTACCAAGCCTACCGCCGAGGCATTGCCGGAACTCATTCGGCAGCTCAAGGAAAAGGGGTATGCCATTACTACAGTGTCTGATGTACTACAATAAGCGGCTATGGGCGCGGGGTTATGGCTACGAGCGTGAGGGATGTTTTTGCTTATCGTTCTATGTTCGTCAATCATAACCCATAACCCCTCCCCTTACGGATTGGTGTATTTTTCTTGTTGTTCGTGGATTAGTGATGTGCTAGTATGTTTACATAAAACAAAAGGTTTGCTGCAGCGTAGATAACTGCAGTTATTTTTTTGACAGTATCAGAAATGTAAATTACTTTCTTGCTGTTTTAAAATGCTTTGCCTTTATTTACAAGGAGGTTTTGCTATGAAGCGATGTAGGCCTGTAAGCTGGCTATTGGTTTTTGCCTTTATGTTTAATCTTTTGCTGCCTGCCGCACCAGCAGCAGCCTTTTCCTTAAGTGATTTGCTGGGACAAACTGCTAGCAGTACTAATGCAAATTCTTCTTCTGGTCAGGGCCTTTTAGATATTCTACTTGGACTATTCTTAGGGAAATATCTTGGCGCAAGCAGCAGCAGTTCGTCTGATAAAGGTACTTTGCCTGTTAAAGCGGGAAGTCTTGGCGGCAAAGAGGTAGTTGGCTTTTATGCCGAGTGGTGGGGAACGGATACATCTTCCTATAACGATATGTATACGAATGCCGATGTTCTAAAAACCATTGCGCCATTTTGGGCTACACTCAAGGAAGATGGCAGTGTGTCAGATAGAGGCGGTGTTGATCATGCCGCGGTGGTTAAATTTGCGCATGAGCACAATATTTCGGCGCTGCTTATGGTTAATAATGACAAACAAAACAGTCAGGATGCGCCTATCCATAAAGTGCTTGCTGATAAGGGGCTGCGCACGGCCGCAATTAGTAATCTCTTGAATTATATCAAGCAATATAATTTGGATGGCATTAATATCGATTTTGAAATGGTACCTGCTGAAGACCGGAATAATTTGACGGCGTTTATGCGGGAATTATCTGAACGGTTAAAACCACAGGGTTATATCATTTCAATCGATGTATTTCCTAAGCAGGATGAAACTAATGATGTATCGATTGCTTATGATTATAAAGAGCTCGCGAAGTATGCTGACAAAATTATGATTATGACATATGACAATCATGGCACCTGGAGTGATGCCGGTCCGATTGCCGATGTCAATTGGGTAGAAAAAAATCTTAAATATGCGCTTACGTTTATTCCGAAGAACAAACTCTATCTTGGCGTAGCCGGGTATGGTTATGATTGGTCCAGCAAAGGGGTGGAGAGTCTGGAATACAGTGGAATAATGAACCTGGTGCAGCAGTTTAACGCAAATGTTTTGTGGGACGAGGCTGCCAAATCACCGCATTTCTCCTATACAGGAAAAGATGGGGTAAGTCATCAGGTGTGGTTTGAAAATAAAGAAAGCCTGAAATATAAGCTGGATTTAGTTAATAAGTATGATATCGCCGGCGCCGCCTTGTGGAAATTAGGCGAAGAAGATGCTGGCGACTGGCAGGTTTTTAAGGACAAGCATTTCAAAAAGTAGCAATATAGGAGGTAGCCAGTGTTTAAGAAAAAGTGCCTATCAGCATGTTTGCTGGTAATATTGTTTGTTATGATGATTTTTGTACCAGTGCAGTCAGTACAGGCTGCCGGACTTGACAGTATTGTTAGTACCCTAGCGCAGTCTACTGTGTCGTCAGAGGCTAGTACCGGCGGCGGTGGACTTGTAAATGAGCTATTAGACTTGTTATTTAATAAAATTTTAGGACCTGTTTTAAACATCTTCAATGGAAAAGCTGCCAGCTCTTCAAACACCTCTTCCGCCAAGATAACGCCGCTGCCTTCGGGCAATGCCGGCAGTGTGGTGGATAGCGGAGTGCTTAGGGGCAAGGTTATTGTGGTCGATCCAGGACATGGCGGCAGTAATCCCGGTGCGGTAGCTAATAATGATCGCGAAGCAGATAATAACTTGGCAGTAGGGCTCAAACTCAAGGACAAGCTGTCTGCTGCTGGCGCTAAAGTCATTCTTACGCGTAGTACTGACCGTACAGTAGCCCCGGAAGGCAGTTCGCTTGGGCAGGAGCTAGAGAGCAGGGTAAGTCTTGCCGAAACCAATCATGCGGATATGTTTATTAGTATCCACTCTAATGAGAACCCTGATTCGAGTATTGCCGGAGCAATGACTTTTTATCATAGCGCAAAATCACCGCAGCTCGCACTTTCAGTACAAAGTGAACTAATCAAAGCAACAGGTGCAGTAGATAAAGGTACATCACCAGCTACCTACTATGTGCTGCGCAATACTTCGATGCCGGGTATCTTAGTAGAGATGGGCTTTGTGTCGAATGCAGCCGAAGCTGGGCGGCTGCAAAACGATTCTTATCAAAATAATATTGCTCAAGGAATTTATGCCGGGGTCGTAAAATATTTTAATAATCGCTAAGCAAATTGGGGCAGGAGGCAAGGCTTCTGCCCTGATTTATTTTAATTGAAAAATTCTGGCCGCATATATAATTTTACAATCGCATAAATTCAAGCAGGGATTTATTCTTTAGCAAACGAAGTAAGTATAGAAATCTATTGACCCTTGGGTCTTACTATCTGATACTATAAAAAAGGAGTCTACTATGTACTTTAAATCTGTATTGCCTAATGGTATGCGAATTGTGTCAGAAACCATACCTTATGTCAAATCTGTTACACTAGGGGTATGGGTAGGAACGGGTTCACGTTCAGAGCAGAAATACAATCATGGAATTTCCCACTTTATTGAGCACTTGATGTTTAAAGGCACAGTTTCTCGTTCGGCAAAAGATATCGCAGAGGCGGTAGATGCAGTAGGCGGACAATTAAATGCTTTTACAGCCAAAGAGCATACTTGCTATTATGCTAAGGTACTCGATACTCATGCAGATTTAGCCATGGATATGCTCAGTGATATGCTCCTTTCATCCAAATTTGATGAAGAAGATATCAAACGGGAACGCGGTGTGGTGCTCGAGGAAGTAAAGATGTATGAAGACTCTCCTGATGAATTGGTGCATGATATTCATTTAAGTCGCATCTGGCAGGGGCATGCCCTGGGGCGTAATATATTGGGCAGCGTTGAAAGTATTAATAGTTTTGATCGGGCGCTTGTTATGGATTATTATCAGCAGTTTTATACACCTGATAATATGGTAGTGGCTGCCGCTGGAAATATTTCACATGAAGCACTGGTAGACTTGGTGCAAAAGTATTTTGGCGCTTTTTCCGGCAAAAAGCAAAAACTGACGGCTGTGCAGCCTGTACTTAAACCGATGCATACTGTACAAAGCAAAGAGACGGAGCAAGTCCATCTTTGTATTGGTACGGTCAGCGTACCTTATCATTCACCGGAAATTTATATACTGCATATTCTCAATAATATTTTGGGCGGCGGCATAAGTTCGCGTTTGTTCCAATCCGTAAGGGAAGAACGAGGCTTGGCGTATTCGATATATTCTTATCAAAGCAATTACAGTGACGCCGGTTTGTTTAATGTGTATGCCGGCACAAGGCCAGCTAATGCTAAACAGGTAATTGACTTAATCCTTGAGAATATTGTAGAACTTCGTGATAAGCCGGTAAGCGCCAAGGAATTGTCAAGGAATAAGGAACAGTTGAAGGGAAGCATTTTACTTGGTCTCGAGAGTTCCAGCAGCCGGATGTCCAGGGTAGGCAAGATGGAGATAAACAATAGATACTTAACCATTGAAGAAGTGGTAGCTCGTATAGAACAAGTAACTTCTGAAGATTTGCAAAGATTAGCCGCAAGGCTGTTTGATGCCAGTTTAATGTCGTTTACCGCTTTGGGACCGGTGGATGATACGCTGTGGTCGGAGAACTTGAGCATATAAGAGCGTAGGGAGACGAAGTGGATGAAAGTAAGAGGATTTGAGTTTATTAGTAAGCAGGAACAGGCTGGCCTGATTTTGCCGCAGCGCAAAACTTCTTATAGTGCCGGCTACGACTTGGCTGCTGCGGAGGACACTCTTGTACAGCCACACAAAGTTACCTTGATTCCTACAGGGGTAAAGGCTTATATGCAGCAGGATGAATATCTGGGGATTCATGTTCGTTCCAGTCTGGCGGTTAAACATCAGCTTAGTCTAATTAATTCACAGGGAATCATTGATGCTGATTATTATAATAATGAAAGTAATGAGGGGCATATTCTTATTGCCGTGTACAACAGCAGCAATACACCCTTTGCTGTTAATAAAGGTGATCGCATTGCCCAGGGGATTTTCTATAAATATCTCCTGGCGGATGATGATACAACAGCTGTCAATATTTCCCGCACTGGCGGGATTGGCAGTACAGGTAAATAGCAAAAAAAGTAACCAGCGGCTGCAGAAATTCTGCTGCCGCTGGTTTTTTACATTTATTTGTAGATATATTTATGCTCTTGCCGGCATATATTTTGCCAAGAAATATATGGAAGGGGGATAACCATGATTGGGGGAATGCTGCTCTTATTACTGCTGCTCTTGGCTTTCTCGTTATTTCTCAGAATGCAGCGCAGGCGGCAGGGAAATAATGAAATCAAGGCATCCCCTTTTTCGCTGGCAGTGCAGGAACTTGTCAGTACGGCAGGCGGCGTGTATTTGTCGCTTATTATGCTGACATCTTTTCTGAAGCTGGATATCCCGGAAATAGTGTCTTTATGCGGTGTGAGTTTTGATCCGCTCGCCGGCATCGCGATGGGCGTGGCCGTGGTTCAGCCTCTGTGCGCGCTTATTTTTTATAAGCTGACTAAATAAGATGGGGTGGTAATGATGAGACTTAGTGAACTGACAGGCAAGGAAGTCATTAATCTGGGTGACGGGGCACGGCTGGGGACAGTTGATGAATGCGAGCTGTTATTTGATGGGAAATCTGGACGCATTGAAACAATGCTGCTGCCATATCACAGCAGGTTCTTGGATTTTTTGGCGGAAAACAAGCTGTCAACCATTCCCTGGGATGCTATTCGGCAAATTGGCGATGAAGTTATCATTGTTGATCTCAACAATTCTTTTGAACGCATGTATCAGGAATTTCATCGGGATCGAGAAAAAAATACATATTAATTTGTCTGCTGGTAAAACTAACATTAGAATTGCAAAGTTCTAGATTTATCTAATTTTGCATTTTAATGTTAGGAGGTATAATCATGAAAAGTACAAATAACACTTCCAGTCAGAGTTCAGCTAATAGTCCGGTGGTAAATAGCTATGCCAGCAGCAGTGCAGCCGCCGGGGCATCCAGCATGCAGGCTCAAAGTACAGCCGGGACAAAGAAAGGTCAGCAAGTAAAAAATGTCATTGGCGTTTTTTCGTCGCATGATAGTGCTGAAAAGGCTGTCGCTGAGCTCAGAAAATCAGGTTTTAATACGGAAGAAATTAATGTTATTTCCAAGGAGGGAAAGGGTAGCCAGCAGGGTGGGGAATTCTATGATGATGATATTACAGATGGAACATTGACAGGCGGTACACTTGGCGGATTAGGCGGTTTACTGCTTGGCGCTGGTGCGCTGGCTATCCCTGGAATTGGACCGGTGCTTGCGGCAGGGCCTATTGCAGGAGCAATCGGCGGAGCCGTAGCTGGCGGTATCACTGGCGGGCTCATTGATTGGGGTATTCCTGCCGAGTCAAGTGAGCGCTATGAGCGGAGTGTAGAAGAGGGTAATATTTTAGCTATTATCCGCGCTGATTCGGCAAAAGTAAACCAGGCAGCTCAGGTTTTGCGGCAAAATGGTGCGAGAGATGTAGAAAGTCATAACGCTAGGTAACTAATACAGCCCCAATAAGGGAGTCTCCCCCTTATTGGGGCTGTCTAAAAACTGAAAAATA